>DATFEG010000100.1:0-11216 GCA_035251445.1 Gemmatimonadales bacterium
TCGCGGCGCAGGTGGTGACGGTGAGCTTCACGGCGGCCGCGCAGTCGGTGGGCGAAGGGGTGGGCACGGCGACGATCACGGCTCAGCTCTCGAGCGCGTCGAGCCAGACGGTGACGGTGCCGTTCACGGTGAGCGGGACCGCCGCCAACCCGGCCGACTACACGATCACCGCGAGTCCGCTCACGATCACGGCGGGCAATACGAGCGCGAGCATCACGGTGACGGTGGTGGCCGATGCCGTGGCTGAGGGGGATGAGACGGTGATCGTGACCATGGGAACGCCCACCAATGCGACCCTCGGCGCGACGACCGTGCACACTCTGACCATCACCGCCAGCGGCGGCGGCGGGGGCACCGTCACTGTGAGCTTTGCGAATTGCCCGGTGGCGGATCGCGCGGTCTGGCTCGCCTATCAGGACGGCAATGGAGCGTGGACGCGCGTCATCGGTGCCGGCGACGTCTACACGTTTGGCGTCACCAGTGGAACCGGCGGCATCGCTTGGGTGGTGCTCGGCGCGGGCAACGAGTCGAGCGTCCAGGTACAGTACATGACCCAGGCGGAGCTGACGGCGGGAACGCTGGACTTCTGCGCCGGCGCAATCCCCACGGGCCGGACGATCACCGGCACGGTCGCAAATCTACAGATCACGGAGCAGGCGTACCTGTCGCTCGGCGGGGGTGTCGGCACCGCCATGTTCTTCCAACCCGCGTTCACCATGACGGGCGTCCAGGATGGCACGCATGATCTGGTAGGCTTCAAGTCGGACTTCGCCACGCCCGGCGCCGAGCGCGGGCTCCTGCGCCGCGACATCGTGGTCACTGCTGACGGCTCGGTGGGCACCGTGGACTTCACGGGAGGGGAGTCGTTCGCGGCGGCGTCGGCGACGATGACGCTCATGGGCCTGACGGGTGGGGAAACGATCTTCCAGAGCGTGTCGTATCTCGTCACCGCGCAGTGCGTGCCGGCCTCGCTCGGCATCGGTGGTATAGGCGCGGCCACCTTCACCGCCTTCGGGATACCCGTGGCGCCGCAGCGCGGGTCGGACTATCACCAGATCAGCATCATCGCGTCCACGGGCACGATCGTCCGTACCGTGACGGAGTCGTTCCACACCTTCGGGGCGCGCACCGTGACGTTGGGCTCCTCGTTGGCGGCTCCAACGGTCACGCCCCTGGCCGGCCCGTACAAGCGCTTGCAAGCGGTCTTTACGGTGCCGGGGGAGTATGGTGGGCCGTCGTTCTTCGGCTACGTCGATGCCTCGACCGACAAGAGGGTGAATCTGAATGCGTCGGCCGCATATCGCGGTGGGCCCGGCATTACGCTCGCCCTGGCGGATTTCTCGGCATTGGCCGGCTGGGACAACAACTGGGCGCCGGCGTCGGCGGCCACCGGTGACTGGAACGTCGGCGCAACGGGCGGGAGCACGGGCTCGGCTTGCGTGGAGAACGCGACGCAGAAGTCGGCGGCGCACGGGGGCACATTCTAGGCGACATCGCAGGCGTGTTTGTACGAAGGGGCCGGCAACGTGCCGGCCCTTTTGTTTTCTCGGGCGCCGCTCCGCTTACGGATCGCGGCCAGCCGCCAGAGTCGCCCGCCCCTTGACTAGTCTGACCAGATCACTTTAGGTTCGCTCCATGGCCATCGCTTACTCTTTGTACGACGCCAAGGCAAAGCTGTCCGAGATCCTGCGCCGGGTCCGTGAAGGCGACACCGTCACCATCACGTATCGCGGGGAGCCCGTCGCGGAGATCCGCCGCATCGGTCCCAAGCCGCGCACGCTCGACGAGCGGATTCGCGAGCTCGAGGCGCGCGGGGTCATCGTGCGCCCCTCCCCGGCCCGGCGGCGCGGGACGCTGCGCTCACTCGCGCGACGGCCCGGTGCGCTCAAGCGCTTCCTGCGTGAGCGCGACGAGGGGTGAAGCGCGCCTACGTCGATACGTCGTGCCTTGTGGCGATCGCTCTCGGCGAACGAAACGCGCCGGCGCTCGCGCGTTCGCTGGGTCGCTTCGACGAGCTCTTCTCCTCCAACCTGCTGGAGGCGGAGCTCAGGGCCGCTGCGGCGCGCGAGCGCGTGGAGCTCGATGGCGACCTCCTGACCTGGCTCGCGTGGGTGTTCCCTGAACGGCCGCTGACCGCAGAGCTGTCCAGTGTGCTCACGGCGGGTTACCTGCGCGGTGCGGACGCCTGGCATGTTGCCTGCGCCCTCTATCTGGCCGAGGACCCCGGTGAGCTGTCTTTTCTTACGCTGGATGATCGCCAGCGCCGCGTTGCTGCGCGGTTGGGGTTCCGTCGGTAGCCCGGAAGAATTGGCCCCCTAGGATTCGAACCTAGATTAACGGATCCAAAGTCCGCTGTCCTGCCATTGGACGAGGGGCCAGTACCTTCGAAGTGCTGGATAATAATGAGGGGCGAGCGCGGATGCTCGCCCCTTTGCGACGGCTAGGACAAAACGTCGCCGACCGTGCAGTTGAATCCAGGAAGGACATCCTCGCCATCCAGCGCGTCGCCCGCACGTAGGACCGCCAAGCTTCCATCCTGACGTGGAAAACATAGCACAGAGACGCTCGCACGACGCGATCAACGCATGGTCAAATCGCGTCCCTGGACAGCACCGCCGGTGAGGGTCTAACGTCTCTCATGCACAATCGACTCGTTGTCCTGACCACACTGCTGCTGACCGTCTCGACCAGCACCGCCGCTGGACAGACCGCGCTCCAACTTCGCTGGGAACTCACGGCAGACACCAACGCGACATTCACGCTCACGAACCGCGATACGAAGCCCCTGTCGCCGAGCGGCTGGGCGATCTACTACAGTGCGCTGCACTCGGCGAAGCAGGGCAGTGTGGGCGCGGGGTTCGAGATTCAGGATGTGATCGGCGACCTCCACCGCCTCGTCCCTGGCGCCGGCTCTGCCCCCCTAGCTCCCAACTCCAAGATCCAGATTCCCTATACAACCCATCCGCTGATCAATCGCAGTTACGCGCCGCACGGTCCGTACATCGTCTTCGACAGCGCGCCGGGTGTCGGCGTCCCATTAAGCGATTTTGTCGCGGCGCCGTTCCAGCGCACGCAGCGCGTCGTCACGCCGCAGGCTCAGTTCGCGCGCGACACGATGATCCGCGATATCCCGGCGAGCGAGTTGCCCCCGGTGTTCCCGACGCCGCTGCAAGCGACACGGGGAGCGGGAGAGCTGCGACTCGCCGCCCTGCCGCCCATCGCCGCACCGCCCGATCTCCAAAACGTGGCGCGGCTTGCTTCCCAGTACCTCCAGCCGTACGTCCGGGAGGGAAATACGAGCGCGGCGGTCCGACTCGAAGTGGGACCGGTCGAGGGCCAATCCTCGCCCGAAGCGTATGAACTGGTGATCGATCCCAGAACGGGTATCCGGATCGTCGGCGTCTCGCCTGCTGGAGTCTTCTATGGCTTGCAGTCGCTCCGGACTCTGCTCACGCCGCCACCGAAAGGTTCAGCAGGGCTGGTCTTGCCCGCGGTGCGCATCGTGGACGCGCCCAGATTCAGCTATCGCGGTTTCATGCTCGATGTCGCGCGCAACTTCCATCCGAAAGCATCGGTGCTGCGCACGCTCGATCTCCTGGCGCGGTACAAGCTCAACGTCTTCCACTTCCACCTCACGGATGACGAGGGCTGGCGAATCGAAATCGCGGGGCTTCCCGAGCTGACGACGATCGGTGCGCGACGCGGTCACACGCTCGACTCGAAGCAGTTCCTCTCCGCAGCCTGGGGCTCAGGGGGCCAGGTCGATCGCCCGTGGGGCAGTGGCTTCTTCTCTCGCGCCGATTACATCGAGATCGTGCGCTACGCCGCCGCACGGCACATCGAGGTGATTCCCGAGATCGAGATGCCCGGCCACGCGCGTGCGGCAGTCAAAGCGATGGCCGGGAATGCCCAATACCGGCTTACCGATCCAGCTGATACGTCCAAGTACCGCTCGGTCCAAGGCTACCCCGACAACGTGATGGATCCGTCCCTCGAGTCGACCTATCGCTTCATTGAGAAAGTGGTCGGCGAGATCGTCGCGATGCATCGCGAGGCCGGCGCGCCGTTGAAGAACATTCACATGGGTGGCGACGAGGTCCCCAACGGCGTTTGGGTCGGGTCGCCTTCGGTTCAGGCGCTGCTGCAGAAACAGGGACTCACCAGTGTGGATGACCTCTGGTACCTGTTCTACGGCCGAGTCGCGGACATCCTGAAGCCGCACGGGCTTGCGCTGTCCGGTTGGGAAGAGATTGCGCTGCGTAAGACGCGGATCAATGGACGTCCGGCCATGATAATCAATCCCACGTTTGCGGAGCGGGGTTGGCGTGCGTATGTATGGAACAACGTCCCTGGGTGGGGCGCCGAAGATCTTGCGTACCGGCTCGCCAACGGCGGGTACAAGGTGATACTCAGCCCCGTCACCAACTACTACTTCGATCTCGCGTGGAATCCGAACCCCGAAGAGCCGGGACTCGATTGGGGCGGGTTCATCGACATGCGCAAGCCGTTCGAGTTCATCCCCTTCGACTATTACCGCAATGCGCGCGTCGACCGAAGTGGGAATCCGCTCAACGCCAATGTCTTCACTGGCAAGGATCGCCTCAGCGAATATGGCCAGGGCAACATTGTGGGGATCCAGGCCAACCTGTGGTCGGAAACCTTGGGTGGCGAGGGGCGTCTCGACTACATGCTGGTGCCGAAGCTCTTCGGGCTCGCCGAGCGGGCGTGGGCGCCCGATCCGGACTGGGCCCGGGAACGAGACGCGAGCAAGGCTGACTCTCTCTTCAGAGACGGATGGTCGCGGCTGGTCAATGTCGTGGGGAAGCGCGAGCTGCCCCGGCTCGAGCGCGAAGTCCCAGGGCTCAACTACCGTCTTCCCACGCCCGGCCTCCGGGTGAGCGGTGGTCGCGTGTACACCAGCGTCGAGCTGCCCGGATTCACGCTGCGCTACACGACCGACGGCAGCGAGCCCACGGCGCGCAGTCCGATTGTCAGCGGTCCGATCACGGCTCGCGGGACGATCCATGTTGCAGCGTTCAACGCGAGCGGTCGAAAGGGCCAGACCGCGCGAGTGAGAGTTCCGCCAACCTAGCCACTCGGATGTCCGACTCGCCGCCCAGGCCGCATATTCCCCTTCTCACCTCAACCCGGAGCATAGTTATGAAGTCCATGGGATTCATCACCCTCGGCCTTGTGAGCCTGATTTCCACCGCGCCCACCGCGCCCCTCGCCGCGCAGAACACGGCTGCGCCGGCGGCGCTCAAGGGGGTTCGGGGCGACATGCTCGCGCAGCTGGATGACGCCGCGAGCAAGCTCGAGCAGCTGGCTGGTGCAATCCCGGCAGACAAGCTGTCGTGGCGGCCGGCGCAGGGCGTCCGCTCCGTTGGCGAAGTGATCATGCACGTCACGGGTGGGAACTACTTCCTCCCGACGTTTGTCGGGGTGAAAGCCCCTGCCGACGCCCCCAAGGGAGAGAATGCGACCGATCGCGCCGAGGCGATCTCGCAGATGAAGCGCTCGTTCGACCATGTGCGGACCGCAATTCGCAACACCAGTGATGCGGACCTCGACAAGCCCACCTCGATGTTCGGGCAGCAGACGACCTACCGTAACGTGTGGATGACGACCGTCTCCCATGCACACGAGCACCTCGGCCAATTGATCGCCTACGCGCGCAGCAACGGCGTGACCCCGCCATGGTCGCAGGGCACAGGAGGCCAATGAAGTACGCGTATCCCGAAAGCCACGTCTTCTACCGCAAGCTGGCGCACGAATTCCCCAAGATCGTGCGCGGCGAGGGGTGCTGGCTGATCGATGAGCGCGGCAAGCGCTACCTCGATGCCGTCGGCGGCGCCTACGTGGCGAACCTCGGCCACTCGAATCCCGAGATCGCCAACGCCCTCGCCGAACAGGCACGGCAGTTCGGCTACTTGTCGGGAACGCAATTCACGCACGGGCCGGTCGAGGAGCTGGCCGGAGAGATCGCCGAGACGCTTCCCGGCGATCTCTCCAAGCTCTACTTCCTTTGTAGTGGATCGGAGGCGGTCGAGGCTGCGCTGAAGCTCGCCCGCCAGTACTGGGTCGATCGCGGGCGGCCCAGCAAGCACCGCATCATCGCGCTGGGCCCAGGCTATCACGGCAGCACCCTGCTCGCGCTGTCGGCCTCCGCGCGCGAGGCGCACAAAGCGCCGTTCCGTCCCTGGCTCGTGGACGTACACCGGATTCCCGCTTCCTATCCCTATCGGTGCGAGTGCGGCGGGCGCGGCGCCGCATGTCCCGTGTGCAGCGCCGCGGTGCTCGAGGAAGCGATCGAGCAACTCGGCGCCGACAATGTGGCTGCCTTTATCGCGGAACCGGTCGGCGGCTCGTCGACCGTCGCGTCGACACCGCGTCCGGACTACTTCAAACGGGTGCGCGAGATCTGCGACCGCCACGACGTCCTGTTCGTAGCCGACGAAGTGCTCGTCGGCACCGGGCGCACCGGGACGTGGTGGGCTATCGAACCGTATGGCGTCACGCCTGATATCCTGACACTTGGCAAAGGAATCTCGGGTGGGTACGCGCCCCTTTCCGCGATCGCCGCCCCGGAACGCATCGTGGACGTGGTTGCCAAGTCCGCGGGCAGCTTCATTCATGCGCAAACATTTTCTCACCATCCCGTATCCTGCGCCGCCGGCGTCGCGACAGTTCGGTATCTCAAACAGCACAAGCTGGTGGAGCGCTGCGCGCGGATGGGACGCGTGCTGCACGAGAAGCTCTCCGCCCTTGTCAAGCTGCCCCATGTCGGCGAGGTCCGCGGCCGTGGACTGCTCGCGGGAATCGAGTTCGTCGAGGACCAGGGTACGCGTGCGCCGTTTCCCCGCGCGCGAAAGTTTGCCGAGAAGTTCGCGGATGCCGCGATCGAGGCGGGTGTGACAGTATGGTCGAACGTTGGCCACGCCGATGGGACCAATGGCGACGCCGCGCTCATCGCGCCGCCGTTCATCGTGACTGATAGCGAAATCGACGAGATCGTGAATCGGTTGTCGGAGGCGTTGGAAGCCACAACAGGTCATCGGTAGGAGCGCGCGTGACTGCAGGGGCCCGAGCCCAATCCAAGATCACCTACACTTCGGCGAACGTCGATTGGGAAGCGTTTCATCGGGAGTTCGACGGCGCACTCAAACAGGTGCGCGGGCAGGTGGGGCGCGAGTACCAGCTTTACATTGGCGGTGAGGCGGTCACCTCGACTGCTAACCCCATCCTCGACCGATCGCCGATCGACACGCGCGTCGTGTTGGGTCGGTTCGCGGTCGCCACCGGTGATCACGTCGACCAGGCCGTGGGAGCCGCTCGCGCCGCGCAACCGGCCTGGGCACGCCGCGATTGGCGCGAACGGGTGGCGATCCTACGCCGAGCCGCGGAGCTGATTCGGGAGCGCAAGTACGAGCTGGCGGCGATCATGAGCCTCGAGGTCGGCAAGAGCAGGCTCGAATCGATGGGCGACGCCGAAGAGTCGGCCGATCTGATCGATTACTACAGCCAGCAGGTGGAAGACGCTGGTGGCTTCGTGCGGGAGATGGCCAAAGTCACCCCGGTCGAGCGCAACACCGACGTGTTGCGGCCCTACGGCGTGTTCGCGTGCATCGCGCCATTCAACTTCCCGCTCGCGTTGTCGACGGGGATGTCCTCGGCCGCGCTCGTCGCCGGCAACGCGGTCGTCTACAAGCCGGCGGAAGACGCGCCCTGGACGGGCCTCAAGCTGTACGAGGTGTACCGGGACGCCGGCTTGCCGAAAGGCGTTTTCAATTACCTGTCGGGTCACGGCTCGGAAGCGGGGGAAGCGCTGTGGCATCATCGCGGCATCGATGGCGTGGTCTTCACCGGGTCGAAGGAAATCGGGCTGAAGATCTATCGCGGCGTCTCGACCCGCTGGATCAAGCCCTGCTTGCTGGAGCTGGGTGGGAAGAACGCCGCGATCGTGATGGAGAGCGCCGACCTGGACGCGGCAGCGGAAGGGATCACCCGCTCCGCTTTCGGCCTCCAGAATCAGAAATGCAGCGCGACATCCCGCGTGTACGTCCACCAAAGCGTCGCCCAGCCCTTCCTCGCGAAGTTGCTCGAGCAGACCAAGGCGTTGCGGATCGGTGATCCGACCGAGCGCGACATCGAGTTCGGCCCGGTGATCAACATCGAATCCGTGGCGAAGTTTGAACGCGCTGTCGCCAAGGCACGGAAGGAAGGGGAGATCCTGGTCGGTGGCGGCCGACTGACCGGCCAGTTCGCGCGTGGCTACTACGTCGCGCCAACCATCGCGACGTTGCCACTCAATTGCACGCTGTTCCTCGACGAGCTGTTCGTACCCCTGCTCGGCGTCGGCATCGTTTCGGGTCTCGAACAGGCAATAGCCGAAACGAATAAGACGGAATACGGTCTCACGGCGGGGATTTTCTCAAAGCGGGACAGCGAGATCGCAAAGTTCTTCGACGAGGTAGAGGCGGGTGTGTGCTACGTGAACAAGCGCACCGGCGCAACCACCGGTGCGTGGCCGGGCGCGCAGCCGTTCACGGGCTGGAAGGGATCGGGCTCGAGCGGAAAAGGCGGCTGCGGGCCGTACTACGTCGCGCAGTTCATGCGGGAACAGAGCCGCACGGTGATCGACGCGTGACGGCCGGCTCGCGCGACTACCCGCGCATCGTCGTTCCGCCGCCGGGTCCCAAGGCGCGTGCGATCGTCGAGCGCCAGGATCGCTTCGCCTCGACCTCGTACCCCAAGGAGTACCCGCTCGCGGTCGCGCGCGGCCAGGGACCGATGGTCGAGGATGTGGACGGCAACCGCTATCTCGACTTCATGGCCGGAATCGCGGTCGCCTCAACGGGCTATGGACATCCCAAGGTCGTGAAGGCGGTTCAGGACGCAGCGGCGCGTTTCCTTCATATCTGCGGGAGCGACTTTTATTACGAAAGCTTCGCCGCGCTGTGCGAGCGGCTGGCGCAGCTTGCCCCCGGCCCGAGTAGGAAGCGCGTCTTTCTCTCGAACTCCGGGACGGAAGCGGTCGAAGGCGCGATCAAGCTGGCGCGCCACTCGACCGGTCGGCCGGCGATCATCGCATTCCAGGGCGCGTTCCATGGCCGCACCTATGGCGGACTCAGTCTCACAGCCAGTAAGGCGGTCCAGCGTAGCGGCTTCGCTCCCTTCCTGCCCGAAGTGCACCACGTCCCATACGCCTATCGCTATCGCTGCGAATACTGTCGCGGCGAGCAGGCATGCACGATGCGCTGCGTGTCGTGGATCGAGGACGAGCTGTTTACGAAGAAGGTCCCGCCAGATAGTGTGGCGGCGATCTTCGTCGAGCCCGTGCAGGGCGAGGGCGGCTATGTCGTCCCGCCCGCCGGATATCTCCGCGAGTTGCGGGAGCTATGCGACCGCTACGGCATCCTCCTCGTGTGTGACGAGGTGCAGAGCGGCGTGGGGCGCACGGGGAAGATGTGGGCGTGCGAATATGACGGCATCGAGCCGGACATCCTGCTCTCCGCCAAGGGACTTGGCAGCGGCCTGCCGATCGGGGCGATCATTGCGAAAGAGTCGATCATGAAGTGGAAGCCCGGCGCGCACGGGACCACGTTCGGCGGCAATCCGGTGTGTTGCGCGGCCGCGCTCGCGACGCTCGACATCGTCGAGCGCGAGCTGCTGCCGAACGTCAACCGGATGGGCGAGCGACTGATCTCCGGCGCGCGGAAGTTGCAGGAGAAGTACTCGGGTGTCGGAGACGTGCGCGGTCGGGGCCTGATGGTCGGCGTCGAGTTCGTGAAGGACCGGGAGACGCGCGAGCCGGCGCCGGATGTTCCGCGCGAGCTGGTCGGACGCGCCTTCCAGAAGGGTCTCCTGCTGCTCGGCTGCGGGAAGAGCTCACTGCGGCTCGCGCCCCCGCTCGTCGTGGACGAGTACGACGTGGACACCGCGCTGCGGATCATCGACCAGAGCCTCGCCGAGCTGAGCGACTGAGCTGACGGCTCCACCGATGGCTGACAGCTCGAAGCTGATGTCCATGCGAGAAGCGGTTTCGCGCCACGTGCGCGACGGTGACGTCGTCGTCATCGAAGGATTTACCCACCTCATTTCATTTGCGGCGGGACACGAGATCATCCGCCAGCGCCGGCGCGATCTCACGCTGTGCCGGCTCACGCCCGACCTGATCTACGACCAAATGATCGCCGCCGAGTGCGCGAAAAAACTGGTGTTCTCGTGGGCCGGAAATCCCGGCATCGGCTCACTGCACGCCTTCCGGCGCGCCGCCGAAACCGGCACGCTGGAGCTCGAAGAGTACTCGCACTTCGGCATGGTGGCGCGATTCTCGGCCGGTGCCGCGCGCCTGCCGTTCTGGCCGCTGCGCGACTATGCCGGCACCGACTTGCCGAGGGTGAATCCGCGCATCAAGTCCGTAACCTGCCCGTATACGGCGGAAACGCTTGCCACCGTGCCGGCGCTCAACCCCGACGTCACGATCGTTCACGCCCAGCGGGCCGACGCCCAGGGGAACACGCAGATCTGGGGGCTCCTCGGCGTTCAGAAAGAGGCGGCGTTTGCCTCGCGACGGGTGATCGTGGTGGTCGAGGAGCTGGTGGAGGAGCACGTGATCCGATCGGATCCCAATCGCACGCTGATTCCTGCCGCCATCGTCAGCGCCGTCGTGGTCGAGCCGTGGGGAGCGCATCCGTCCTACGCGCAGGGCTATTACGACCGGGACAATGATTTCTACGTGGCATGGGAGGCGATTTCCCGCGACCGCAAGGCACTGGAACGGTATCTCGACGAATTCGTCTACGACGCGCGCGATCGGGGTGAATACATGCAGAAGCAGCCCGCGCTGGTGGAGCGCCTCAAGGCTCGCGAGCAGTTCTGTGCCGGAGTGAATTACGGATTCTGAATCGTACACGCCTGATGAGATGATGGCCGCCGTCGCCTCGCGAGAGCTGCGCGACGGCGAGGTCGTGTTCGTGGTGATCGGACAGCCGAATCTCGCCTGCAACTTGGCGCGGCGCACGCACGCGCCCCGCTTGGTCTTGATCTATGAATCCGGCGCCGTGGGCGCGGTGCCCGAACGGTTGCCGGTCTCGATCGGCGACCCGGCGCTCGTCACCGGATCGCTGATGGTGTGCGGCATGGCTGACGTGTTTCAGCTCTTCTTGCAGAACGGCAGAATCGAGGTTGGCTTTCTCGGGGGCGCCCAGGTCGAT
>DATFEG010000027.1:0-4339 GCA_035251445.1 Gemmatimonadales bacterium
CCCGTCATCGAGCGGGGCTGGATCAGTTAAACTCCGGCGGACTTTCCCTCATGTTGCGCAGTACAAAAATCGTCGCGACCCTGGGTCCGGCTTCGAGCGAGCCGGCGACGCTGGAGCGCATGATCCGCGCCGGCGTGGACGTGGTGCGGCTCAATTTCTCGCACGGCACCGCGGAAGACCATCTCAAGCGCGCCACGCTGGTGAAGGAGATCTCGTCCAAGGTCGGGCGCACGGTGGCGATCATGTGCGACCTGCAGGGGCCCAAGATCCGCATCGGCAAGTTCCGCGACGGTAAGACGAGCCTCGAAAAGGGTCAGCGCTTCATCCTGGATGCCGGCGCCGAGATCGGCGACGGCCAGCGCGTCGGCCTCGACTACAAGGAGCTGCCGCGCGACGTCGAGCCCGGCGCGCTGCTGCTTCTCGACGACGGCAAGATCGTGCTCGAGGTCACCGACGTGCGCGGCGACGAGGTGCACACCCTGGTGCGCCACGGCGGCGTGCTGTCGAACAACAAGGGCATCAACCGCCAGGGCGGCGGGCTCACCGCGCCGGCGCTCACCGCGAAGGACATGGAGGACATCAAGACCTCGGTCAAGCTGCAGGCCGACTTCCTCGCGGTCTCGTTCCCCAAAACCGGCGCCGACATGTACATGGCGCGGGAGCTCATGCGCGCCGCGGGCGGCAGGACGTTCCTGATCGCGAAGATCGAGCGGGCGGAAGCGGTCGCCCAAGCCGCGCTCATCGACATCATGCGCGGCTCCGACGGCATCATGGTGGCGCGCGGCGATCTCGCGGTCGAGGTCGGCGACGCCTCGGTGCCGGCGCTGCAGAAGAAGATGATCCGCCTCGCGCGCGAGCACAACAAGCTGACGATCACGGCGACGCAGATGATGGAGTCGATGATCTCGAGCCCGGTGCCGACGCGCGCCGAGGTCTCCGACGTGGCGAACGCGGTGCTCGACGGCACCGACGCGGTGATGCTCTCGGCGGAGACCGCGAGCGGGCGCTACCCGGTGGAAGTGATCGAGGCGATGGACCGCATCTGCGTCGAGGCCGAGCAGACCCAGCCGCTCAACCTCGAGCAGGACTTTCTCAACCGCGTGTTCACCCGCGTCGACCAGTCGATCGCGATGGCGGCGCTCTTCACCGCTTACCACCTCAAGGTGAAGTGCATCGCCGCGCTCACCGAGTCGGGCTCGACCGCGCTGTGGATGAGCCGCCTCAACTGCGGCGTGCCGATCTACGCGCTCACCTCGCAGACCGGGACGCGCTATCGCTGCGCCCTCTTCCGCGACGTGTTTCCGCTGATGGTCAAGTACGTCGGCCACGACCGCGAAGAGCTGCTGCAGGAGGCCGAGAAGGTGCTGGTCGCGAACAAGGTGGTGAAGGAAGGCGACCTGATCGTGCTCACCATCGGCGAGCCGATCGGCAAGGCGGGCGGCACCAACACCATGAAGATCGTCAAGGTCGGGGAGCATCTGAAATCATGAACCGTTCCGAGCTTGCTTCGCGTTTCGTCGACGTCGAAAACCTGCCGTGGGAGAAGACCCGCTATCCGGGCGTAGAGCAGAAGACGCTCCTGGTGGAGAAGGAGACCGGTCTGCTCACGGCGCTCATGCGCATGGCGCCGGGCGCGAAGCTGCCCGACCACGAGCACGTGAAGGTCGAGCAGACTTACGTGCTCGAAGGCAGCCTGATGTGCCCGGAAGGCGAATGCCGCGCGGGACAGTTCGTCTGGCGCCCCGCCGGCAGCCGCCACCATGCCTGGGCCGGGCCGCAAGGCGGTCTCTTCCTCGCGATCTTCCAGGCGCCGAACAAGTTCTTCCAGGCGGATGGCGCGGTCACCGACTTCCTCGGCCGCGACTGGGAGAAAACCTGGGGCTCAGGCCCCTAGTCGGGAAATCGGCGTCAGACCCCGATTGCCGGTGTGCGGCATCATGGGCATTTAGCGCGCGAGCGGCCGTGCGCCGATTCCTTCCTATTGACCTTCACACTAGATCAGGGTGCCGCTCAATGAAATCACTACCTCCGGGAACCTTGGATCCGTGGTCATGATCCGAATCTTCCCGTCGAGATTTCCTCGGCGCAGCCCTTCGGGTCGTAGTCGCACATCGATTTGGAAGCTATTGCTTGGTCCCGCTGGCGACTGTGTGACATCCACGGCGCTCGAATCGCAGGCAATGGCCGTAATCCTGAAAGGGTCACCGCGGCGCTTGAGAAAGAACGTCTGTGTGAGGAACGCCGTTACATCGCTGCGCTGCACCTCATCCACGCGCAGGGTGCCAAAGTCAACGTTCTCGGGATTTGCATAAAGGTCCGGCTTGACCCACAGATGCACCGGAAGATTGATCCGATCGGCCCCCGGCTTATCGGTCACGAGCGTCAGAGACTCCTCGTAGCGCCCTGCGGGCACACCATTGACAGAACGCGCGGTCAGGATGAAGACCTTACCGGGCTCAACCTCCGCGACGGAGACGCTCAGGCGAGCCGAGTGCTCCACGCTTGTGATCGCAAGGGGCTGGGATTCGTTATTCCTGATGGTTAAGGTCCGCTCGGCGGGCTCGGCAGTAAACGCGCTGAGGAAGACGGCAGGAATGGGCTCAATTGCGATCCGTGGAACGACATAACCTTTGAGCGTCAGCGAAGTCCCCGAGCGGGTCGGATCGTTCCATTGAATCTGCGCCTCGCCCTCGATCGCGCCGACCACTCGCTCGGTGTTTAACTCCACCGTCACTGCCCCTTCGCCCTGGGCGGGTATTTCCACTGACGCGACGCGTACCCTCATCCCGGGCATCGATAGCTTTGCGCCGGTGATCCGTAGCGGCCCCTCGCCCGCGTTCTTGATGATAAAGGCGTGACTCACGGGCGCACCCTGTCTTACGGATCCGAAATCGTAGGTGTCGTTTGCGACCATACCGCGTGGCACCGGCGGCTCGGCGTTGATCAGAGGGCTGAACGACCCCGCAACGATCAACATCAGCAATGTCGAGCAGCGATCGCGCATATCTGAACCGCGAATAAAAAACGGGGCTGCCGCGCAGCCCCGTAATGAGCTACCTGGCGCTTACATTGGATAGAAGCGCAGCTGCAAATGGCGAAGCCCCTTGTTGGCGTACTGCCAGAAGTAGTCCTCCAGCATGGGGTCAAAGAGGCTGACCGTGTCGCAATTCACCACTCCGCCGACATCGAAGCAGGCGTTGACCGTGGTGAGCTCTTTCGTGACGTTGTCGAAGGTGGACTTGCCCTTCTTGCGTTCGAACCCAACCGTGTTGTCGGTGCTGCAAACGAGCACGGGCAGCCCGGTAGTGGGGTCGATGCCGGTCCCGCAGGTCTGTATGGTGACGCTGCCGCCGGGTTTGCCGAGCGAGCGCCCCCAGATCTCATAGCTCGCCGTGGGGATGCCCTCAGCGCAGCCCGTGAGTGTCGGGACGGCGCTGTTGCAGGGGAGCTGGAACACAGCGCCATTACCCTGGACGACCGCCCCGGTGCAGTCATGAGCAGCGTCAAAGGCATTGCCGTCGCAGACTTCAAACGGCCCGGGGGTCAGGTAGATGCGGCTGGTGACCGCCGCATTTTTGCCAAGGGCGACGAAGATCGTGTGCCGATTGCTTCCGGTCATTGTGGCGGTCTTATCGTGCTCCTTGCCAAGGATATTGAGGTTGTAATGCGGGCCCTTGAGGTCGATGCCGCCTGCCGAGGCGGGAGCCGCGAAGCCCGCGGCGGCGACGAGGACTGAGGTGAGTACCGAAAGGCGCTTCATTGAATGCTCCTTGCAAAGTGTCTGGATGTTGCTTTCGCGGAAGCGTTTTCAAGTTAGCACCTAGTCATTTCCTGCAATAACAATATTTTTCGCACCGGGCGCACATTTCTTTTTTGCGCGGCGCGCATTTCGCCACATCTGCACGCAGGTCCTGGAACACCGCGAGCTCCTGATCGAAGGAGGCTGACCTCGAACAGACCCATGGATCTCGTCCGCGTGCAGCAGCGCGCGCTGCTTTCGTGCGTCGCCCTGCAGCGTGTGGTCAGGCGACCCTTTTCAGTCATTGGATTGTGACTTGGTCGCCGATGTGAATCGTGCCTCCCGGCTGCTGACTTTTCAACGCGATGGCGAATGTCGGCTTTTCCGCGGCAAATGCCTTGAGCAGAATTCTCATGATTGGCAGGTCCCGCTCTCCGCTTGACGGATTCGCGTGCGTCGCGAGGCACCGCGTCTTCGGCGCGGCAACTTCAAAGTCGATGGCTCCTATTCGAAGCTTTCGCCCGATCCAGGCTTGCTCGGCCCATGCTTCCACACCGTCAACGGCAATGTTCGAGCGGAAGCGAAGCTCACTAAGATCAG
>DATFEG010000033.1:0-40719 GCA_035251445.1 Gemmatimonadales bacterium
AAATGCGCTACAGCGACTCCACGAAGTGGAGAAGCTCGACCGCGGAGAACTCCCCGAACCGCTCGTGAATCTCCTTTTCCTGCCATTCAAGGAAGATCCAGCCGGTCATCTTATGCTGCTCGCCGCTCACGAAGTGAATTCGACCCCGTACCGCCCCCAGTGCGGTGTCGGGCTGGCCCTCCAGATACACGTCCCACCGCTGCTCGCCGCGCTTCAACTCGCCCATGTGTTTGCCGTACTCGGTGCCCGCCATGCGCCCTACACTACCGGCTTTCACTCCGCCCGCTAGCCCACGGCGTCGAGTACATTCTCACCCCTATGACTTGTCATGCATGTGGTGCGCAACTCGCGTCGGGCGTGCGGTTTTGCCATAAATGCGGCGCGGCGGTGGCCACGGCCAGGTCAACCGGATGGCGAGCGGGGCTGCCATGGGGTTTGGCCGGCGCGGCGATCGGTGCTCTAGTCACGGTCGTTGCGATGAGGGGAGCAGGGAGCACGGCGCAGGGGGCGGGGGCAGGAAATACTGCTCCCCCCTCCCGGCTCCCTGCTCCCGACATTTCTCAGATGTCCCCTGACGAGCGCGCCAACAGGCTCTTCAATCGCGTGATGATTCTGGTTGAAGCGGGGAAGCAAGACAGTGTCCGGTTCTTTCTTCCGATGGCCCTCGGCGCGTATGCCCAGCTCCCCACCCTCGATCCGGACGCACGCTACCACATCGGCATGCTCCAGATGGCGGGCGGCGACGCGGCGGCGGCCTTGGCCCAAGCCGACACAATTCAGCGCTCCAGCCCCACGCACCTCTTCATTTATGTATTGCGTGCCCACGCCTACCAGCAGCAGGGGAACACGCAGCTGGAACGGCGCGCCTACGCGGATTTCCTCCGTAACGAGCCCGCCGAGACCGCCAAGAAGCGTCCCGAGTACACCGATCACGGTGACAATCTCGCCAACTTCAAGTCTGAAGCAGCACGCGTAACCGGGACCCGCCCTGGCGCGTGACCACGTTTCCCGTTTCCCGTTCCCCGTTTCCCGGCATCATCCGCGTGGCTCATAGCCCCGACGCCGACGACGCTTTCATGTTCTGGGCGATGGCCGAACGGAAGATCGATACGGAAGGCCGCCGCTACGTCCACGAGCTGAGCGACATCGAAAGCTTGAACCGTCGGGCGCTTGCGGGTGAGCTGGAGGTCACCGCCGTCTCACTGCACGCTTACGCCTACTTGGCGGATCGCTACGCGCTGCTCGCGCACGGTGCGAGCATCGGCGATCGCTACGGCCCGCGGATTGTCGCCCGTGAAAGCGCGCCGGCCGATCCTCATGCTGCGCTCGCGGGGCGACTGGTCGCCGTGCCGGGAGAGCTGACGACGGCATTTCTGACGCTGCGCCTGTATCAGCCGGCAGCCCGTCACGTCGTCGTGCCTTTCGATCAGATCGAGGATTTCGTCGCCGCGGGGAAAGCCGACGCGGGACTCCTCATCCACGAGGGCCAGCTGACGTACGCCGACAGCGGCTTCCACCTTTGGGAAGACATGGGCGAATGGTGGTATCACCAGACTCGCCTCCCATTGCCACTTGGCGGCAACGTCGTCCGACGCGACCTCGGCGAGGACTTGATGCGCGCGATCGCACGCGACCTGAAGGCAAGTATCGAATACGGCCTGGCCCACCGGGCTGAAGCTCTGCGGCACGCGCAGCAGTTTAGCCGAGGTCTCGACACGAAACGCACGGACGAATTCGTGGGCATGTACGTGAACGACTACACGGTCGACTACGGCGCAACCGGACGACGCGCCGTCGCAGAGCTGCTCTCGCGCGCCCGCGCCGCCGGCATTGTCCCGGGGCCGATAGATTTGGCATTTGTCGCAGCCGACTCCTAGGTGCGCCGCCGGTTTCTCAGGGAGCGTCGCTTAGTTTTCCAAGGAGCGCTGCATAATAAGGAAGGGACTCCTCCCTGCTCCCTGCTCCCTGCTCCCTGCTTCCGTCCTAAAAAGACCAAACCCCGGGGCGAGAACTCTCCCCGGGGCTGGCGGTCGGGTGAAGTGGCCGTCACACTTCAGCCGCGACCCTTCAACTAACGATCAACTGCATTTCCAAGTTTCACACGATTAGATGCATCGACCTGCCGAACGGTTGCATCTACCAGCGCTTGACTCGTCCCACGCGCGACATCGTGATGGTTTCGGATTGAGACCCGCGACGCAGCACGATGCGCGTATTCGAGACGCCCCATGCCATTCCGTTAGGACCAAAAATGACAATCGGGTTGGAGATCTCCATGAGCACACCGAGGCTCGCGGGACCCGGCGCATGCCACCAAGGAACCCAACCCTGTGACTCAAGACGCTCGATACGGATCGAATCGGGGCGGAACGATATTCGGGCGCGAGTCGCTCGCATGACGGCGCCATGTCGGCCGACGGCGATTGCCGTTGTGACATCCCGAGCAGCACGCTCGGTCGCGAACCAGTCCATCAACCGGCTCGCGCGCGGCACCCAAAACGCCAAGAGAATCCCTGCAATGCAGGTGACGACCACGAGCTCGAGCAGCGTGAACCCCTTAGGCATACCTCCGTTATAGCGGTCAACGACGCTCGTCCGTCACCCGAAAAACCCAGCGAATCGCGAAAAAAACGCGCCATTTGCGGTCTAACGCCCCGACGCAGCAAAGGCTATGTTGATGTGTGTGATGGTCTTGCCTGAACGGCACACCCGCTGCTCCCGAGGCGCGCGATGACCATTGAGCCGAAACGCCATCGCGCCGGGTTGCCCCACTCGGTCTTTCTCCGACGCATGACCGATGAGCCGACCACGTCCCCGGAGGTCCGCCTCGGTCAGGGCGCCTTTCTCGCTTTGCGCTTCGTCGACCTCCTCTCGCCGGACCGGGAAGCGCCGACGCCAGATGTGTTTCGCTATCAGTGGGCCGCGACCGAGCGCTACTGCGCGGAGCTCGCCAGTGAGGGTACCGAAGCCTCACATCTGAGCTGCATCGTGCGCTCGGCGAGCGAGGCCCACCGACGGGCCGACATCAACCTCCTGGCCCCCGCATTGCTCGCTTACTCGCTGTATTTGGAACAAGACGCGCACTTCGAAGAAGCCGAAGATGTCCTGCAGACCCTGCTTACCATCGGCCGCGAAAGACTGCACCAGGCGGACGCGATTTCGTCATGGCTTCGATTGGGACGAACCCGGCGCAAGCAGGCCGAGTTCGACGGCGCGATTGCCGCGTACGCGGAAGCGGGAAGCCTCGCGAAGGCTGCCAACGACATGTTCTCGGTCTTCTTGAGTCGGATCGGTTTCTGCAACGTGCATTATTTCCGCGGCAACCTTCCCGAGGCTGAACGCGGATGGCGTGCGATCCTGGCTGACGCGTCCGCTGCCGGATCCCGAGCGATCGAGGCCCAAGCCCATCACGGTCTCGGCAATCTGTTGCAGCGGCGCGGGCTGGCCGATTCGGCCGCTCCGCATCTCTGGCAAGCGTACGAGCTCTACGACAATGAATCGGATCAGCTGCGCGTCTTGACCGACCTCGGGATTGCGTTGTTGTCACTGGGCGATGTGGAAGGGGCGGAACACGCACTTGCCGCGGTCGCGCGCCGGGAACGATCGGGGGAGAACCGCGCGAACTGCTTGATCGAGCTGATGCAATGCGCGTCGTTCCGGGGCGATCGACTCCGCTTCGAGCGCTTGCGTGAAGAGTGCATCACGAACCTGGACACGATGCCCCCCAACATTCGCGCCGATTACTACCTGAAGGTCGGCGTAGGTTTGGCGCGGTTCGGCAATTTGGTGAGGGCCGCGACAAATGCCCGTCACGCGCTCGAGATCGCCAGCGCGCATGGACTCCATGAGTTGGTGTTCCGTATCGAGCGGATAATCAACGGGCTCCAGTTCTGCGAGGCGCCAGAAGAGGCGCGCCTCGCCCCGGAGCCCATCGTTCAGAGCGACGCGCTCAGGGAAGTCAGGGCATCCCTGGCGGCGTTCAGCTCTTAGCGGCAGGTGTTGGGATTGTTCGTATCGCAGACCACCTCATGGCTTGGACCCGATGCATCAGCGCATGCCGCAGCGGTGAGGGCGAACGACACCAGGAGCAGGGCCAGGACGCGGCGGGTGCGGCGGATCATGGGACCTCCACGGTCGAGTTGAACTGAGTAGCAGAGAGCGGTTGCAACTTGAGCGCGGGGTGTGACGACGTTTAGGGCGTTTTTGCGGCATCGTGGGGTGATTTTGCGGCAATTGTGAAGTTCCGGGAGAAACTCCTAGGGAAAATGCTAGTACTCGCAGCGGTTCCTGATCTTCCGTTCCAGAAGTTGCGGGGCGCGGTGGCGCCGCGATTCTCCGTTGCGCACGCGTCGACATGGGACAGCGCTTTGGAGACAATCCGCAGCCGCCCAGTCGAGATTGCGCTCGTCGACCCCGCCCTCGGCGGTGCGCCGAGCGGCCAGGAAATCGAGCGGCTGCATCTCCTCTTTCCATCGCTCCGGCTGATTCTCTACACAGCCATGACGCCGCAGCTCGCTCCCGTACTCCTCACTTTGGGCCAGTGCGGGATCCGGCAGGTCGTGCTACGCGGAATCGACGATCATCCCGAGGTGCTGTTCAACCTGGTGTCGTCGGAAGCGGTGCATGCCACCTCTTACCGGCTCCTGGATCAGCTCACCGCCGCTCTCGCCCCTCTGCCGCGCGCGCTCCGGTGGGTTTTGAAGGATGCGCTGCGCACGCCCGGGGTCGTACAAACCATCCAGCAAGTCGCGGCGCGGGCGCGGGTCGATCGCGGCACGTGCGCCCGCTGGTTCGCACGCGCCGGCCTGCCGAGCCCACGCCACATCCTGGCGGCCGCCCGCGTGCTCTACGCCCACCGCTTGCTGCAGGATCCCGGGTTCACTATCGAAGACGTCGCCAAACGTCTCGGTTACGCGCAGGCGAAAACACTACAACAACACGCCCGCACCTACCTCGGCCTCACGGCGGGGGAAATGCGGCTCTCGCTCACGGCTGAAGAGGCCACCGCGCGCATCGTTCAGGGGTTTCTCACGCCTGCCCGACGTGAGGTACGGGTCAGCGCATCGTGATGACCTCGCCGCCGCGAACGCCGCCCACCGTCCTCATCGTGGATGACGAGGCTGGCCTGCGCCGCGTGGTCGAGCGCTTCCTTGTCCAGCACGGCTATCGGGTGCTGTCGGCCGGTACGGCGGAAGCGGCGTACGAGCTGCTGGACTCAGAAATCGCTGACGCGCTGCTGCTCGACATCCACCTGCCCACCATGTCCGGCTTGGCGCTGTACCTTGCGATCATTCATCGTTGGCCGGCGCTGGAGGGGCGTGTTGCCATCATGACCGGTGACGCTGAAGCTGAAGAAGTGCGCACCTGGCTCGAACACCACCATTGCGTGGTGATCCGGAAGCCTTTCAATCTTCAGCAGGTAGCAGAGTGGGTCTCGTCCGTGGTGCAGCGAAACAATTCAACTGGAGCAATGGACGCATGACGACAGTGGCACACGCAGATCCCCTGCATGTGCTCCGCGAATACCGGAATCTGGCGCCGTGGAATCTCCGGGATCTGTCTGTCCTGGTAGGCGCTGTGCTGGACGCCTCCGCTGTTACCCCCATCAACGCGGCCGCCCGGGCCGCGCCGAGCGAGCGCACGATCCGCTTCTATGTCACTCGCGGGTTGGTCAGCCCGCCCGAAGGGCGAGGGACAGCCGCGACGTACTCCTACCGGCACTTCCTCCAGCTGCTCGCGATCAAGTTGCGGCAGATGGAAGGCGCTACGCTTGCGGCGATTACGAAGGACATGCACGACCAAACAGGCGACATCCTCGAGCGTCGCTGCGCCCAGGTGCTCGGCACCTCGCTGCCGACACCCGACCGCCTGCCGCTCAAGGGCGCCGAGGGGATGCCGCGTGGCCGCTCCGGCCGCGCCCTGACGGCGTGGCTGACACGTGACGTCGTCAAAGAGACCAGCAACCCTTCGACCTGGCGGCGCATTCCCGTGACCCGTGGCGTCGAGCTCCACGTTGACGCCGACCACCCGCTCGGCCGCCTCGGCCCCGACGACAGCAGTCTCGCCGAGACCGTGCGCCAAGCGATTGCGAAACTCCTGCCGCACAGCACGTAATAGTAGAGTACCAACTCCAACGTGGAGCACCGATGATGTGGTTGCTGCTGACAGTACTGGTGATCGCCGGTCTATGGGTGATCGGCGCGTACAACGGCTTGATTTCACTCAAGAATCAGACGGTGAATGCCTTTAAGCAGATCGATGTACAGCTGAAGCGCCGCCACGATCTCATTCCCAATCTTGTGAACGCCGTGAAGGGCGCGATGAACTTCGAGCGCTCGACGCTGGAAGCGGTCGTGCAGGCGCGGAATCAGGCCGTGAAGGTGAACGCGTCAGGTCCCGAGGCGATGAAGCAGATCAGCCAGGTAGAAAACGCGCTGTCGGGCGCGCTGTCGCGTTTGCTGGCGGTCGTGGAGCGCTACCCTGACCTAAAAGCAACGGGCAACATCGGGCAGCTGCAGGAAGAACTGTCCTCCACGGAGAACCGGATCGCCTTCGCGCGGCAGCTCTACAACGATACCGCAACGCAGTACAACACGAAGCAGGAGCAATTCCCCACGAAACTCGTCGCTGGGCTGGCGAGCGCGGCGCCGGCCGAGCTGTGGGAAATCGACGTGCAAGCAGAACGCGCGGTACCGCAGGTTGACCTCTCAGGACGGTAACCTCTTTCAACAACAGGAAGCCAATCGCCGGCGCACAAGGTGGCTGGTGATTGGCTTCATCCTGTTTTTCGCCTGGCTGGGCTTTGGCGCGGATCTCATTCTGTACCTCGCCACGCAGGCTGCTGAGCCAGGGGAATACAGGCACGTCGTTCCGTGGTTCGGGATTGCGGTCACCACGGTCGTAGCCATCGCCGCGCTGAGCGCCTACAAGACGGGGCCGCAAAAGGTGTTGTGGGCGGCCGGCGCACGCGAGATCACGACTCCGCAGACCGACGCGGAACGGCAATTGGTCAATGTGGTCGAGGAGATGGCAATCGCGGCCGGCGTGCCGAAACCGCGTGTCTGGATCATTCCCGATGACGATCCCAATGCCTTTGCGACGGGTCTTGAGCCGCGCAACGCGCACGTGAGCGTCACACAGGGCCTGCTGGCGGTCTGCAGCCGGGACGAGCTTCAGGGCGTGATCGGCCACGAGCTCGGCCACATCAAGAACCTCGATGTGCGACTCATGACGACGCTCGCCGCGCTCGTCGGAGCGATCCTGCTGATGCGCGACGGCATGGGCCGCATCCTTCGGCACGGCCGGCTTCCGGGCCTCGGCGGCAGCAGTCGTAAGGGAAAGTCCAGCGCCGGTCCGCTCATCGCGATACTGTTGACACTGTGGATCGTTTCCTGGATCTTCGCGCCGATCATTACGCAAGTGCTCGCGATCGCGGTCAATCGTAAGCGGGAATTCCTGGCCGATGCGATGAGCGCGCAGTTCACCCGTAATCCGCTGGCGCTCGCCAGCGCGCTCGAGAAGATCGAAGCCGCCGGCGGCGGGAGACCGACGGCGTCGATCAAGCGCGGGTCGGCGCACCTCTGCATCGTGGATCCGCTGGGCCGGCGGCTGACGAACCGGGAAGGATGGCTCGCGGATCGCCTGGCGACCCATCCTCCGCTGAGCATGCGCATCTCGCAGCTCAAGGGAATGGGTTACGCGGGGCTCGCGGTGTGAGCGGGCGGATGAGCCGCCCCGCCCTTCGCGCCATCCACGAGTTCCGCACGCGCCTGTCGCGGTACAAGCTGCAGGAGCGCCGGATCGCACGCGCTGAGCTCGCTGCCGACCCCGTGATCACCACTGCGCTGCAGGCGCACAAGGCCGAGCACGGGATGTCCGAAGAGGCAGTGCGCCGCCAGGTCCGGAAGTATATCGACGAAATCATCCCCCACTTCAACGTCCTTTCCTACTACAGAGTCGGCTACAACGCCGCCAAGATTCTCGTCAACCTGCTGTACAAGACGAGCGTGGACTTTCAGGACGAGGCCGCGCTCGAGCAGATCCCTAAGGGCGACGTCGTCGTCTATCTCATGAATCACCGCTCGAACGCCGACTACATCGTCGTGGCATACGTGCTGGCCCACGGCGTCCACGTCAGCTACGCCGTCGGTGAGTGGGCGCGGGCCTGGCCGCTCGAGTACGTCTTCAAGTCGTTCGGCGCTTACTTCGTCCGTCGCAAATTCCGCGAGCCGCTCTATCACACCGTGCTGGAGCGCTATGTGCGACTGATCACGCGCAACGGCGTGACCCAGGGGATTTTCCCCGAGGGCGGACTGTCGCGCGATGGAAAGCTGCGGCCGCCCAAACTGGGGCTGCTCGACTACATCTGCCGCACCATGCTCGATCCGACGTTCGAGCGCGACATCTGGTTCGTTCCAGTCGCGCTCAACTACGACCGAGTGCTGGAGGACCGGTCCCTCATTCGCGAGCTCATCCGCAAAGAGGATCGTCCGAGCCGCCTGTCGCAGCTGACGACTGTCCTTTCCTACTGCGCAAGTAACACAGCGCGACTGCTGACAGGTCGTCTCAAGCGCTACGGCCGCGTGGCTGTGAACTTCGGGACGCCGCTCTCGCTGCGGACCTGGCTGGAGACTGCACCCGCCGGCATCCTGTCCGCCCCCAAGGAGCAGCGCCTGCCCGAGCTGGAGCGCCTCGCGCGTGAGATGCTGACGCGCATCGGCGCCATTATCCCGGTGACGCCGGTCCCGCTGGCCGCCGCCGCGCTGCTCTCTTTCGGGCAGACGGCGATGACCAAGGATACGCTGCTCGAGCGGATGGACCAGCTACGCGATCGGCTCCAGGAGGTCAATGGCAAAGTGGTCCGCGGCGGCGCGCGGATCGCCGAGATCTGGGATCGCGCCTGGCGTATGCTGCGCATGCGCCGGCTGGTCGTTGCCGACGGGGACACCCTGGTGGTGTTGCCGAAAGGGCGACCGCTCCTCGAGTATTATGCGAACTCGATTGCGCACCTCGTTCCGATTCGCGCACCCCGTGTGCCGTTTCACAAGATGCACGAAATCGACCCCAATCTTCCGAGACTTCTCTCATGATGCTGCTGCTCGCTGCGCTCACGCTTCAGCAAGCCGACCTGATCGTGACCAACGCCCGGATCTACACCTCCGACGTCAATCGCCCGATCGCGGAAGCGCTCGCCGTTCGCAACGGGCGCATCGCGTTTGTCGGCAGCAACCGCGGCGCGCTCGCGTTGGCGGGGCCACGCACGGAGCGGCTCGACCTCACCGGACGGACCGTGATCGCCGGGATGGTGGATGCGCACACCCATCTACTCGGCCTGGGACAGGCACTGCGCACCGTAGACCTGGTGGGCACACGCTCGTACGACGAGGTCGTCGCGCGCGTCGCGGAGCGCGCCAAGAGCGCCAGGCCCGGTGAATGGATTCGTGGGCGCGGTTGGGATCAGAATGATTGGGCAGACACGCGTTTTCCAACGCACGCCGCGCTGTCCCGCGCGGTGCCCAACAACCCCGTTTATTTGACGCGCGTCGACGGGCACGCCGGGCTCGTGAACGCCAAAGCGTTGGAGCTGGCGCAGGTGGCGGCAGCTACGCCAGACCCGACGGGCGGCCGATTTATTCGGGATTCCGCGGGCAACCCCACGGGCGTCCTAATCGACAACGCGCAGGGTGTGGTGAGCCGCGTGATCCCAGCGGCGTCGCGCGCACAGTTGCGCGAGCAGACGCTGGCGGCCATAGCAGAAGCGAACCGGTGGGGCCTCACCGGGATCCACGATGCGGGCGTCGGGGCTGATGGCATTGGTGTCTATGACGAACTGGCGCGCGATGGTCGTTACAACCTGCGCAATTATGTCATGGTGCGCGCCAACGACTCTGTTTTGGATGCATTCATGCGTCGCGGTCCCCAAAAAGCGCTCCACGACGGACGCATCTGGATCCGCGCGATCAAGATCACGGCCGACGGCGCGCTCGGCAGTCGCGGCGCCGCTCTACTCGAGCCGTATAGCGATGACGCGGGCAATACGGGGCTAATCACACAGCCACCGGAACGGATCAGGAGCGTCGCCGTGCGAGCGCTCAAAGCCGGCTTTCAATTGAATGTGCACGCGATCGGTGACCGGGCGAATCGCATCGTGCTCGACCAATTCGAGGCGGCGCTCCGCGAGGTCCCGACGGCGGATCACCGCTTCCGTATTGAGCATGCACAGATTCTCAACGAGCAGGATATCCCGCGGTTTGCGGCGCTCGACGTCATCCCGTCCATGCAGGGCAGCCATCAAACCAGTGACATGTACTGGGTGCCGGCACGGCTCGGCCAATCTCGGGCGAAGGGCGCGTACGCATGGCGCTCGTTGCTCAGTACTGGCGTCGTCATCCCCAACGGCTCCGACTTTCCCGTCGAGGCCGTGAACCCCTTGATCTCCTTTCATTCGTTCGTCACGCGCCAGGATCCGGAGAATTTTCCTGCGGGCGGGTGGTTCCCGGAGCAACGCACCACGCGGGAAGAAGCGCTGCTCTCGATTACGCTCTGGCCGGCCTACGCAGCGTTCATGGAGAATGAGAGTGGATCGCTGACGGTCGGGAAGTACGCGGACTTGGTTGTGGTCGATCGGGACCTCATGACCGTCGCACCGGAAGAAATCCTTGGTACTCGAGTGGTGCGGACGGTTTTGGGGGGTCGGACGGTATACCGGGCTAACTCCAACTAACTGAACACGTTCAAAAACTCCCTTGACGGCTGCTCACCGGCAGGAATAACTTGCCTATAGTTGAACGTGTTCAAAAAGTGAGGTTCACCCCCTTGGAGGCGCCATGGTCAACACCTACCTCTTCTATCTCGCCCTCAGCATCGCGCTCACCGTCTGGGTTGGACACACGCTGCACAAGAACGGCCGGCCGTTTCTCCTGCATGCGTTCGACGACAACGCCCTCACCGCCGACTCGATCAACAATCTCCTCCTCGTCGGCTTCTATCTCGTGAACTTCGGGTGCGTGAGCCTGGCGTTGAAGACCACCGTCCCGATCGACGGATTGCAGGGCGCGATCGAGCTGCTGTCCCTGAAGATCGGGAAGGTCCTGATGGTGCTCGGCGGCATGCACTTCTTCAACATGCACATGCTCCACAAGCTCGGCCGCCGGAGACCGTGGATTGCGCCGCCAGGACTCGGCCAGACGGTGCTGCGCGGCGCCGCATGAAATCCCGGCCCAAATCGGCGGCCACGAAGGCGAAGATTCTCGAAGCCGCACTCGAGCTGTTTCGCGAGCGCGGCTACGAGGCTGCCACCATGCGCGCGATCGCCGAGCGGGCCGGCGTGTCGTTGGGAAATGCCTACTACTATTTCGGATCCAAAGAGCACCTGATCCAAGGATTCTACGACCGCACACATATCGAGCACGTTGGCGCGGTGGGCGCGAAGCTCGACGAATCGAAGGACTTCAAAACGCGACTGCTCTGGGTCATGCGAAAGAAGCTGGAAACGATCGAGCCTTACCATCGATTTGCCGGCGTGCTGTTCCGCTCCGCCGCTGATCCGAATAGTCCACTCAACCCCTTCAGTTCTGAATCACAGCCCGTGCGGCGAGAAGCCACGGAGCTGTTCGCTCGCGTGGTTGAAGGGTCGATCGCGATCAACAAAGACTTGCGCGTGGAGCTGCCGAATCTTTTGTGGCTCTATCACATGGGAATCGTCCTGTTCTGGATTCATGACAAGTCCCAAGGTCGGTGGCGAACCTGGCAACTGATGGAACGATCCGTCGATCTCGTCGCTAAACTCGTAACCGTGGCGTCCTACTCGGCGCTGGGTACGCCACGGCGCGCGGCTCTGGCCATGATCCGGAAGCTGCGAGAAGAGTCGGCTGAGGGATAGAAAGACGAAGCCCCTGGGACGGCACGAAGGCGCGCCCAGGGGCTCCGACACATTGGCTACCCGGAGTCGAGGGCTTGCGCCCTTCGTTCTTCTCTCTGTGGCCACCCTGGACTGTTCGTCCCGGTTAGGCACTCAGAGGCTCCGGCCTCCATCCCTAGGCAACCCCGTCGGGTCGCCCAGTTCACCAATGTGAGTGCTACGGGTCAGATCGGGTCGCGGACCGACCTTCCGCACTGCACGTCGAGGCACCATTTCGACGTGGCTAGGGCAGCGCGACTGGCCCCAGCTGTCCGACCCGGCGAGCTGCTCCCGGATCAACGAGCGCCTGAGCCCTTGGTTGCGTCGGCGCCCTCCCCGGAATTTCCGTTCGGACTCGGTTTGAAGGCGTTGTTGAGACGCCAGGTCCCAACCCTTCCCTCCAAGCCGCGTGGGATCAATATATACCCCTCTGAAAAGCGCGCAAGTGCCGATGTTTCTTCGGGTTAGCTCACTTCGGTGTGCATCGTCTGTGGAGAGTAAAGCGTGCTTCTACAGTCTGTTCCGCATCCCTTCCACACGATGTGGAGTTGTGAATCCACAGTACCCACGTTCCCACATTTCCACTTTTAGCCCTCGATTGCCACCTCGCAGTAGGCAAACGGCTCCTCCGAGTCGGCCGGAACGAAGAGAAAACCAGCTCCAGTGGTGGCAAACCAGCCTGCGAGCAATTGTGTCGAACGACCGACCGCGGGTTCCGCGAACAATGCTTGCGTCCAGCGGCGAATGTGACGTAGCTCGGGTGCGCGACGTGACAAAAGACTCAGAGCGGCACCAAGTCCACTGGTCGCGCGTAGAAAATGTGCCATGGCGTGACCGCGTTGTGCAAAGATGTAAGAGCGGACTCCCGGCTCGTCGTACAGCAACGTACCTTCGTAGGGGTCGGCGGGCGGCGCGTCCATGCGTGGACCGAAGTAAACAAAGACGCGCGCCTCCCCTTCGCGGCGTTCGACGACGATCGCCGCGGAATCGGGACCGAGGCGCGCGGCATGGACGAGATCGTCGGCGGAGAGGATGCCGACCTGCGCGGTCCACTCGAGCGCCGCGAGTGCCTGATCGAGCGGCAAACCGACGGCGTCGTCGTAGGCAATGAGACGCGGTGCCTCGCCAGCGCGCTGAAAGAAGTGGGCGAGCGCGTCGGCGCGGTCCTCAAAGGTCCGAATTATGCGGGAAGTAGCGGGCACGGCCATTTGAGGATAATAACGGAGCCGTATTTCAACTGTTAGAGGAGTGGTGAGAGAGATGCTAGCAGGAATCGTGATGCTGATCACCACAGCGACGTATCCGTTCGCTGTCCAGGACACGACACGCCGAGACAGCGTGCCGACCACGGACAGCGTCCCTGCTCCCACGCCACCGCCCGCCCCCGTGCCGGTGCCGGCTCCGCCACCAGTGCCGCCGGCGCCACCGACACCGACCATCGAGCAGATCCGCTATATGGAGGGGTTGAAGACCGTCTCGCGCGGCCTTGCGCAGATTCGCGATGGGGTGAACCGCGTCGGCCGCACGCAACAAGCCGACTCGGTGACCCGCCGAAACGCCGCTCGTCGCTTGGGCGGACTCTGCGGGACGGCCCGTTCGTTCATTACCAGCGGTCGCCCGAAGATGCAGGCGACGGCCTATCAGGACTCGCTGCAGATCCTGGCGAAGCAGCTGACCGTCCGGTTGGACTCGCTAACCCGCTCTCTACCCGACTGCGAGAAGACAGCGGGACGGGATCCTTCGACGGTGACGAACAACCTCACTACGCGTCTCAAGAGCTACGACGAAGCCCTCCTGGCGTTCCGGACGGCACAGGCGGCTTTGAATAAACCCGACAGTACCAAGACAGTAAGCCAACAGTCACAGCCCTAAGACGCACATCTGTAAACATTTAGCGGCCTCCTGAATGCCACTGCTGTAGCAGCTCGGCAATCGCCTGCCGTGTATCGGCGAACCGGAGCGTCCCCCCAGCGCTGATCGCCTGCAGTCGAGGTTGTCCGATCGGGCGTGGTAGCGTGAATCGAACTGCCTCCACCGCCCAACGGCGGACGTAACTCCGCTCATCATCAAGGTGCCTGACCAGGAGATCGATGGCCCGCACGCTCCCGCGCGCTGCCAATGCCGCCAGAACGTGCAGCGCGTAGCGGTCCGCGCCGGCGCGCGCAGCCACCGAATCGATCAACGTCGTATCGCCGGTCCCGGCAATCACACGGTAAGCCGCGAGCTGGATCGCCTCGCGATAGGATGGCGTCTTCAGCGCCTCCAGGACGATGGTGCGCCGGTTCGTCGAATCGGTGCGCGCCAAGGCCGTCACCGCTGCCGCACGCACCCCGTCACTCGAATCGCGGCTCCAGGCTCGGCGCGCCATAGCCGCAGCCTCAGGACCGCCCACGACGCCGAGAACTTCGAGGGCGGCAGCGCGGACTTGAGCGGACGTATCGGCTGCGGCAGCTCGCAGCGGCGGCAGCGCAGCGCCCGGGAAGGCGACGAGCGCCTCGACGGCCGCCATGCGAACCCGGAAATAGTCAGCGCTCGTCGCAGCGCGGACGATTGCGGCGCCAGCCAGTGAGTCCTTGGGGCGCTGGCTCAGCTGTGTGATGACCCAATGGCGGTTCCAGATATTGGGGTCATGCTGGAGCTGCGTAGCGAGCCAAGCCGTGGGTTGATCGAAGCTCACCTGCTTCAGGATCGTGTTTCCTTCGTCGAAGATCACCATGGTGGGCGCGGTTTTCACGTCACGAATCACGATCGTATCCTGACGTCGAGATAGCTGCGCGCGTGCCGTGACGTCGCCTGCCGCAGTGCCGATACGAATTGCCACGGGCATCCGAAACGCCGGAGGCGTCGTGAAGCGAATACCGGTGCTGTCGGCCTTTGACGAATCTTTTTGCACTTGCTGGACAACGAGCGTGACCACGAATGTGCTCGAATCGTACTTTGCCGTAACGACGAACTCCGGATAGCCCGCCTGATAGATCCACTGGTCCCAGAACCAATTGAGATTCTCGCCCGTGGCGTCGAGCACCGCCTGTCGGAAGTCGTCGGTGGTGGCGTTGTCGAGCGCATGGTCGACGAGGAAGCGGTTGACGGATGCCCAGAAGCGTTGGTCGCCGAGGTATTGCTTCAGCATGTTCAGGACGAGCGCGCCTTTGGGATAGACGTTATTGGACCCAAGGGCCGCGAGCGGCATGCGTCGATCGTGATCGATCTGCATGAACTGGCTGTACTCGTCGAAGAAATAGTCCTCTTCCGCCCGCGCCCCCAGTTTCCGGCCCCAGTACTGCCCCGGCATGAACTCCGCGAATCCTTCGTTGAGCCACATGTTGGCCCAGTTCTCGATCGTGACGTAGTCGCCGAACCATTGGTGGGCCAGCTCGTGGGGAATAAGGATCCACTGATACCACGGCCGGTCCTGGTAATCGCGCGGGCGTGGCAGCCAGTCGACGAGTGTTGTGGCACTGACGTTTTCCATCCCGCCAAAGTGGTCTGCGACGGTTGCCTGCGCATACTTTGCCCAGGGATAGTTGACACCCGTGAGACGGGAAAACACCTCCATCATGTCCGGTGTCACGCTGAACAGCCGGCGCCCCAGGCTCGAATCCTCGGGATAGACGAAGTAATCGACGGGAACGTTGCGCCACGTCTCGCGAATCCTGACGAGGGGCGCCACCACGATCGACACGAGGTAGGTCGCGGACGGTTTGTCCTGCAGCCAATTGAACGTTTGGGAGCCGTCTTTGGCCGTAACGGACGAGACGAGGCGGCCATTGGAAACGCAGGTCATACCTTTCGGCACCGTCGCGACGAGCTGCCACGTCATCTTGTCGTTCGGGAAATCGTAGGTGGGAAACCAGAAATGATTGTCGTCGTCCTGCCCCTGGCTCCAGATCTGGCGGGGACGGTGAAGTCGCCCTTCCGGATTGATAAAGGTGAGCCCGCGTCCATTCGTAACGACGCCGTGGTAGGCGATGGTGAAGCGAGCGGTGTCACCGAAACCAATCGGGCGCGGCAGGAACACGACCAACGTGTCGCCGTGCCGCGATGTCCGGAGCGCGCCGCCGCCCCCCCGCCCCCCCTGGCCGACTGTCACGGTCTTGATCTGGAGCCTGGCCCCGGCATCCAGAATCACGGAGTCGAGTCCCGATCGCCGGGCGACCAGCGTCGTGGTCACCCGTCCATCGAACGACGTCGAGTCCCAATCGAAATTCGAGACCTCGATCCGCTGGTGAATGAGGTCGTAGTCGTGCGAGCGCGTATAGTGGTCATTGGCAACGCGTTCTACGTTTGTCTGGGCATGGAGGGGTGCAATCCAGCAGGCGGCGAGCAGCGCAAACGGAGGACGCATTGAGCGGAATCTATCCGGGCCAAGGCCGAAAACTGGTGCTGTGATGCTGTCATCATGTTGCCCAATCAGACTTATCGGCAGGCCGGATTGACAGGTCCGACCAGGACCCCTACCTTAGCCCGCGGTTCAAGCATACGTGGCACCGTCACCGGCTGTCTGCGCTTCCGCGAGGACCACATGTCTCGCGGATTTTTGCTTTGAGCCCGCCCTACGCTGCGGTGGCGTGGGTCGTTCCAGTCCGGGGCCGTGCCCCATTGTGCAGAGGTTAGAACAGTATGGCAAAGGGTAAGGTGAAGTGGTTTAACGACGCAAAGGGCTTTGGCTTTATCGCGCAGGAGTCGGGTCCAGACGTGTTCGTCCACTTCACAGCGATCCAGGCGGAGGGCTTCCGCAGCCTCGCCGAGGGCGACAATGTGGAGTTCGATGTCGCTCAGGGTCCAAAGGGTCTGCAGGCGCAGAACGTTCGGAAAGTCTGAGCAATCCGAATCCAGGGAAACGGGCCCGGGTCACACCGGGCCCGTTTGCTTTTCGTATATTGGCCTTCATGGCGCTACTGTCTCTGCTCCTTTCGTTATCGCAGGCCGCTCCAGCACCGCCACTCCTCAGCTACCGCGGTTTCACGCCGGGGATGGGTTATCGGGACTTCGCCACCAAGGCGCGCGCGATGGCGCAGCCGAAGGAAGTCTTGGGTTGTCAGACGATGAAGAGCACAGCTCAGGTCATGGATTGCGGCGTGCGGGTACGCGACCCGGCCGACAGCGCCCTCTTTTACCTCAGCGCCAATGTCATCGAGGGGCGGACATCGGTCATCTCGTTCATCGATTCGGGAAAGGTGTCGCTGCTGAAGCAGCGACAGAGCGAGCTGCGCAACCAGCTTGGCACTCCGACGCGTCGGGAACGGAGCATGTGGGAGTGGACTAACGGGCGCCGCTTTGTCCGGCTGAACTGGCGTGGGGGGCAGGATTGGCGGGTCGTTTCGATTACGCTCAATGACCGTGACGTGATGAACAAGATCGCGAGTTACGTCCCCAAAAAGCCGCCTAAGAGGTGACGCGCACAAGACTCTCCGCAAGCCTCCCGATTCCTTGAGCCCCCACCAACTGTTCCATCCAGCGCGGCGGCAGCGCCGTCTCCCCATATCGAGCCCCCAACAATCCGCCCGCGACCGCTGCGTTTGTGTCGGTATCCCCACCCGCGTTCACGAGGTAAATGAGGGATTCCTCGAGTGTCCAGTCGTGCGCGACGAACCAGAACGCGATTTCGACGCAATGGACGACGAACCCTGCCTCGCCGGAGCGGGTGATAGGCAGGTCGCTCTCCCGCTCGCGGGGTACGCGATGGATCGCATCCCGCAGCACACGCGGAGCGCGGTCCCCCAAGCGATGCAGCACTTCGTCGATGAAGTAGATGTTGCCGTGGAGCAGCTCGCGCGCAGCGAGGTTCACTGCCACCGCGCCCCAGGTGCACCGCTCGTCGGCGTGGGTAATCGCCGCCTGCTGAGTCGAAACGCGAATCAGCCGATCGAGGTCGTCGTGATAGCGCAGCGCTACCGGAATGCAGCGCATCACGCTGCCGTTGCCGGCGGCACGCCCCGGATTCTCTTTGAGGGCAAGACGGCCGGCCTCGAACGGTTCTCTCCCGCGATCGATCAACGTGAGAGCGCGTTTCGTCGTCAAGCCGATGCCCCGGCCGTCGACCTTCATCCATTTCACCCAGCGGCTCGCGACGTCGCCCGCGTCGAAGCCGTTTGCCTCGAACAGCGACTCGCCGAGCAGCAGCGCCAGGGCCGCATCGTCATCGTAGAGCGAGCTCGGTGGTGGGGGCGCGAGATCGTGCAGGCCGTCGGGAAATGCCTTCTGGATCGCCTCCGGCGTCCCCAGATGCTCCGTCGGGACGCCCAGCTGATTGCCGGCGACCAGGCCCAGCAACGCGCCCCGGGCGCGGGAGACGAGCTGTGGGTCCATTGGCTCACAAATTAATGGGAATTGTCGCCGTCGTCGCTGGGATCTACCTCGCGATCCTCGTCGTGTTATGGTCGATGCAGGAACGCATCACCTTCCCCGCGCCGAAAGCCCCCCTCCCCGATCCACGCGAGGTCCTCGGGTACGGTGAACGCGTCGAGCTCACGATGCGCGACGGGACGCCGCTCGTAGGTTGGTATTTGCCGGCGGTCAAAAACCAACTGCGGCGGTCGGGCGGTCAAGAACCAAGTGCGGCGGTCAAAACGCCTGCGATGCTCTGGTTCTACGGCAACGGCGAAACCATCGCGGCCATCTGGCCGATTATACGGGACTTCCGACCGCCCCACGCGGCTCTGCTCGTCGTGGATTACCCCGGTTATGGAGCGAGCGAAGGAAAGGCTTCAGAAGCGGGAATGTATGACGCCGCGAATCTCGCGTTTGATGCCCTGCGTGCCCGTCCCGATGTCGACCCGCAACGCATCTACGTCTACGGCCGCTCCCTCGGCTCCGCAGCGGCCACACACATCGCAGCTACCCGTGAGGTCGCCGGGCTGATTCTCGAGTCTCCTTTCACCAGCGCGCGCGCGATGGCGGCGCGTCACTACAAGATCTTCCCCAGGGCTTTGGTGCGGCTCCGGCTGGATAATCTCGAGAGGATCAAACAGATCCATTGCCCCACATTGATCTTTCATGGCAACGCCGACATGCTGGTCCCGATCGAAATGGGCAAAGAGGTCGCGGCCGCTGCGGCGGGGCCCGTTGAGTTGGTCACGATCGATGGATCAGGTCATAACGACACCTATGATTTGGGAACGAGTGTGTACCGCGAGAAGCTGCGAGGATTTGTCCGTTAGTGCCCGTAGGCAAGTGACAATCCCAAGCCAGAGCCCACGCCTAACCGAGTGCTTACATAGCGCGTGCCGAGACGCAAGGCACCCACACGCAGTGCCGCGGTGGCTGACCGGTACCATTCGCTTTGCGAAGAGCCGTAAGTGGTTGAGTACAAACCCAATCCCGCACCGAGATCGAGTTGCGACAGGATGGTCAACTGGACGGCAAGTCCGTAACCAGAGCCCGTTTCCGAGTAACGCCATAACCTGCCATGGGACGCAGCCCCGGTGATCGAGAGCAATGATGAGCCAATGGGCTGGCTAATGGTTACATCCATGGCCTGTCGCCCGGCGGGGTGCGTCGGCACGGATCCTCCAGCGGATCTGGTCAGTTGCAGGCCCACCGCCAAAACCTCGCTTTGAAGCGGATAGGCGCGAAGGTGCGTCCGGACCAGGGTTGAGCTCTGCATTACCCCAACGTTTTCATCAAACGCGATTCCCCAGCCAATCGCGGCCGTCAGCCTGGGTAAACGAAATGTGGCGTCGAGCTGACCCCATCCAGCGCGTGCACGTAGCGCCGACAAGGTTGGGTCTTGATTCGTGAGGGACGTATCAAAGAGGTCCCGCAGCTCGAGCCCTGCGTAGGCCAGACTCCACCTTGGGCCCCACTTGAATGCGACAGCAGCGTGGAACACGCGCACCGATGCATGTGATGCGTCGTATGCGCTAAAGAGAATACCCGTCGCACGAGTGTCAGCGGCGGGATCGCTCCACAACACCGCTAGTCCCTTGCTAAGTGCAAAGGCCGTTGGCTCAAGAGTCGGCGTCGGTGTTGTGGTTTCGAGTCCCGTGAGAAGCGAACTCTGGCCGACGGCGGTCATGGGCAACGGGGCAGTCCAAATAGAGACGAGCGCTACCCGAACGAAGCGCATGAGGGTTACGGACGCTGCCGCAAGATCAGTCGTTGCGTGACCTGTTGCCCGCCTGCAGTCAAAACCGCAAAGTAAACGCCCGGTGCCGCTGCTTGGCCTCGATCATCCAGTCCATCCCACGCAATCTCATAGTAACCGGGATCCATCCGTTCTTTCAGGAGCGTGCGAATCGATCGACCGGCCACGGAGTAAATGCGGAGGGAGACGGTCGCAGCAGCTGAGCTTCGGGGCACGCCGAAGGCCAAACCTCGTATACCGTGTTGGCGAACTAGTTCAGACAGGGAACCTGCGGACCCTGGTACAGACGCACTTGCCGCCGCTGCATCCCCGCTGGTTATGCGCGTAAGCGGTCGATCGCCAACAAACACACGCTGATGCAAGAAGAGCGTCGCAGGACTCTCGTCCTGCACGCTCGGCGACTGGTCACAGTTCGGTGGGCACTCGCCGGGTGGAGGAGGCGGTGGCGGCGGAGGTACTGGCTGACCGGCGTTCCAGAAGGTCGACGTAGATACCCCTCCTGCGCACCACGATTGACCCGAACAACCATAGGCGGAGACCGCATCAACCCTGAAGGCGTAGTACCCCTCTGGGTATCCCGACCCGCCCCAGAACCAAGAGTGATTACCGGAAGGCATGAGCCCTCGGTACCACTCGTGAATCAACTGACCGCCCTCATTCATGAGGCGGATCGTATGATATGCGTGATCGGTGACGCGATAGCTGAATGTGACGGTGCCGCCACCGGTATCGGGACCTTGGGTGAGTGCTGCCGAAAGTCCAAGGTAGTGCTCGACGGCACCGGTAGTCTCGCTCCAGTCCTCCGCGGTAATTACCCTGCCTTCGCAGTACCAAACGGTTTGAGAGTTTACAATCTTCAAACCGCAGGGAACGCTGATCGCTTGCGGGAAGGCGAACGTGTTGAGGTTCGTTGCGCCCTTTCCGTAGGTGCCGTAGGTTGCCAACTGGGCGAGGTTGTAGGTGAATTTGTGAATGCGATGGCTGAGCTGGTCAGTGACGTACAGGTTCCCAAAATGGTCAACAGCGCAATCCGTTGGGTCCCATGTGCCCAACGAGATTGTCCCCAGCCACGATGGTTCACTTGGCCCACGATTCAGCCACACGATGCGCCGATTTCCGCGATCGACTACGTAGAAGTGGGTTGTAAACTGAGTTCCGCTATTGGAACCAACTGTTTTGCCCACGCAAATCCCGGACGGCCCCGAGAACTGGCCAATACCGTTTCCAAAAGTCCCGTACGACCAAAGTAAGTTCGGCCACGTCAAGTTCGATCGATCCCAGTAGGTGACACGGCTTAGAGAGTCATCAAGAACGTAGAGGTATTCCATTGTCATGGGTGTCGTGCCGCCGTCCCAAGCGACATCTACCGGTCGGGGGAACTGGACGAATGCCCACACGTCAGGATTCACGAGGTTCTGAGCACTAGGACTGAACTGCGCAATAAGAACAACACCTTTCCCTCGATCGGCCGCATAGAAATACTTGCGAGCAGAGATGTCGATGCCGGAGGGCTGGTGCAAACGCCCGCCCGGTGCCGAACGATTGTCGTACTCGTGGATCCAATAGTCCATCCGACCGGTCAGGATCCGCCCCCATAACGGGTCCGAGGCGAACTGATAGACGATGCTGTGGTCGATGAAGGACACCTTTGTACCGATAGCACCAAACAACGTGCGGTTCAGTCGCGCGCGGCTCACGGCCGCTGTCAGTCTCGGTCCGAGGTTGGAACCCAGGTCACTGAGCTGAACAAACGTTTGGGCTTCCGCGGGTGTAACCAGTAGAACGGTACCAAGCGCGAGAGTGATCGGCACAGCACGGGGTCCAACAACACTCCGTAGCAGTCTCAAGAACGGTCGCCTTGTCCTACGGATGAGCAAGGACATCTATTCTGCCTCCCGACAACACCGGGATGACACCCCGAGGGCGAGCCCAGGGGAGTATCTCCCCCGATAGTCTCCTTGAAACACGGCGGGACTCCACGTTCCATACGGTGTACTCTGCGGTGGGTGGCCGACCCACCTTGATCCCCTGCTCGCTGCGATCCTGTGTTTGCGGTGCGTGACGCCGTGCGAACAACATAAAGTTCCCTTCTGTAAACACCCATCCACCAGGGTCCCCAACTGTGCGCCGATCCGGAAGGGGAACGGATCTGTTAGAACGCGTTTCGAACAGCCGTGTTGTGTCGTTGTTCTCCCCACGCATCTGCAAGTAGTACTTGCCGCTGGGGGAGAAACCGAAGTCCTTGTACGATGTCGCTGACACGATCCCCGTGGACAGATGGAAACGGTATACATTCTCGCCCGAAGGGCGCCCGAGGCTCTTGAAGTAGACTGAGCTGTCAAAGGGAGCCCAGGTGAGATCATAGGCCAAAGGCACGTCGGGCACGAAGCGTTCTTCACGGGTTACGAGATTGTGAACAAAGGCGCCAGTCGGCTTGAACCCCACTCCCCCTTCGTAGTACTCGCCGCTGATATACGCGAGACAGGAATCGCCGCACCAAGCATACCGCTGAATATTACGGTCGATTCGCACAACCATCCTGCCTTCGGGATCGATGACAACCAGTTCGCTTGTGTGTGCCGGATCGCCGCCACGATCCTTCGCGCTCATTTCAAGTAAGGCGATCCGTTCCTGCCCCGGTCCGATGCTCAGCGCGTCTAACGCATCTGCTTCTGAGCGATAGACCCGTCGGCCAGCACCCGTAGCCGGGTCAATCAGCGCTACCCAGCGTCCCTCCTCTAGGCGGGCAAAAAAGCGCACCTCTTGGCCGGTCTGACTCTTTGCCCGTGCAAGCCCTGCTGCGGTAGCGGCAACGGCGATCGCACCCAACCCAAACACCGCCTCCCGCAGCCCGATTGAGTTCGTCATGGTTCGGCCTCAGCTCGAGCTATCAGGATCGAGAATCCTGACGTGGAAATTGTTCGCGTGACCTCGGCTTGTGTCGAACTGCAACTTTGTGTGATCCACGATGAAACTTCTGAAAAAGACGGAGTCGACTATCAAGAACTGCACGCGCGGGGACCGCACGAAGCAATTCCAGAGGCTTATCGTGATGCCGGTGTCAAGCCCATTTGGCTCCAGGCGGAGGTCAAGTCCCACAGTGTCATTGCGATCCCTTCGCATGTACCGCACGTCGACATCGCGTCCGTTCTGATGCGACACATGGGGTGGGAACGAATCACCGCGCTGCCGACTCAAGTCTAGGATACCCGAACGGCGGGTGAAGTTCGCGATGTTGAGGCACCTACCCGCGCCCTGTATCGTGTTCACGAGCGCCAACGTCCCCCAGTCGTCCGTGTTAGGAGCGTCGCTACCGAGGAAGTGTCGGTAGCCCACCCATGATCCGATTAGGTGGATCGCGGAGTCCAAGGTGCCAGAGTCGGGCGTCCCCAACGCACGGCTTGGGTTCCTGTCAACGACGGTAGTATCGAAGTGATACAAGGCCTGGTTGAGGGAATCGGTCTCGGTGCGCGTGCCAATACTGTCTCCATCCGAGTCATACCACGGATTGGGGTCCCTGGCAACGTCCTGGCTACACCCCGGGAGGAACGCGGAAAGCACACAGAGCGCTGCGCACCGCAAAACGAGGTTGGACATCGTCACGCGAACAGCGCGCCGATCACCCACATCATGGTTCCATTCTGATCGTGTCCGCCGGCTCAGGGAACTCATTCCGCGCCAGACCGCACGCGTTGAAGACCTTTGGATGACCCGGGTATTGCACGAGATCGTGCAAAATCTCGTGGCGAACCGTGAAATAGTCGTTGCCGCTCGCGTCGAGGTACCCTTCGGCGATGTAGATATCGTGCGGCTCGACCCAGACTCCGCGGCACAGGCGACCCAAGCACGGAAAGGGCGTTTCCGGCACGGCATGCCACCGGACTCGGTTGAAGTTGGCGTGGAGACCGGAGCAGGCTTCGACTTTCGCCCATGCCTCTCGATACGCGAGAGGGGGTTCGATCGGATATGCCCCGGCAGGTGCGAAAGGCGCTTCGCAGGCTGGGAGGAAGATCAGCGCGACCTTTACACATCGGCGTCCAACTGTCGTCGTCACAGGCTGCAAAGCGCTTTCATAAGCCCAGACTCCGCAGTCCACACCGCACGTTCCGCATCTAAGTCAAGCCTCACTGAACTTCGCGTGGGTACATTGCTGGTCTGGGTCACTACAAGGAGGTCCGCCGTTACAACCTGTGTAGCGCCTGAGTCCGCGATCGCTATCTTCTCGAAGAACAGCGCCAGCGACGTCCCCCCGTCCGATCGTGCGATCTTGCGAACGCGGGCATTGGCCTTTGAAAAAGCCTCCGCAACACCACCGCAAGTGGCGAAACCTAGAGCTGCGTTCCGAAGCAACGCGCTCCCGGTGGTAGCATCACCCGCCTGCAGTGCTTGGAGCAACTCGCCCACATGCAGGTGCGCTGTGTGGTGCCGGATCGAATCCGACGTCATCGTTGTTAGGAGGGGTGCCCGACTGCTCTTCGGCGGTGGTAGATCAGCTCGCTGCTGCGCCAAGAGCGTTGTTCCGGCGAACAGTGTCCAAATCACCGTTGAATGGATGCTATGCTTCGGAAGCATTCGGTTTATCCGTAGTATCTCGCATCAGCGATTCCACAACACGAGGACGTAGCTCCTAGACTAATTCCCAGGAGGCGCAGGGTGTCGATCCTCCGTTAGAGGGTGCGTTCGTAGTCGCCTTTGGCTAGATCCAAGGATTGACATCGTGCATTAAGGATCCGTTCCCGGCGTTTGTCGAGCTCCCTGCAGATGATCACGACCGGCTGAATCGAGTGCCCGAAACGCTCCGCGCGGTTGACAGCGCCTGTACATTGTTGATACTTCGTCTGTACACTCATTCATGGGAGATCGGGCGTGGCCACGAAAGCTCGGAAGGTGCGGAAGAACCTGCGTCTGACCCAGGCGAAGGTGGATCGCGCCAAACGTATCCTCGGAACCGCCACGGAGACGGAAACGATTGAGCAGGCCTTGGATCTGGTCGCGTTCCGTCACGACGTCATCGACGGGGTGCGCCGCCTTGCCGGCTCGCGCAGCATGGCGGATGTCCTGGGCGACGGGGCGGCGTGACGAAATACGTCCTCGACACGACCATCTTCGTCCAGGCTGACCGGGATCGCCGACGGGCAGAGGAGCTCGTGGCCTTCTACGCGAGCTTCCTGCCTGTCACCTTCCTGCACGCAGTGGTCGTCCAGGAATTGCTGCTCGGGGCGGTTGACGCTCGGCGCGGTCGCGAGCTGTACGAGGGATACGTCGCGCCGTTCGAAGCACGGCACCGAGTCGTCACGCCGTCCTACGCCAACTGGCGCCGCAGCGGCGAAATCGTCGCCGCGCTGGTCCAGCGCCGGCGCCAGAGCTCAGCGGGCTTCAGCCGGTCGTTCCTGAACGATGTCTTGTTGGCCGTGTCGTGCCGCGCAGCGGGCGCGGTCCTGATTACGACCAACGTCGCGGATTTTGCCCGCATCCGGACCGTTGAGCCATTTCGATTCGTGGCCCCGTGGCCACGACTCTAGAGGAATAGCCTTCACCACCATCAAATAACCACAACCGGCTGCAGCTGATCCTTCTCCTCCTCGAAAATCCGCTGCGCCTCATCGAGCGTCCGAATGACGCGCGGTTCCTCAGGGTTGGGGAACTTACTGCTGGGAGCGACCCGGCCCGTGAGCTTGCGGACGCCCACCAGCGCTCGTGTCACCTCGCAACGGCCGAGATCGCGATCGGTATGTCCAGCAACGAGCAACTCCTCATATAGAGGAAGGGCCGCGGGATCGCCCAGGACGTACAATGACTCGAGGATCTTGGGAGCGAGGAACCGCCGCAACATCTCGTCGCCACGGATCCGCTCAAACAATGCGATGACAGAGGGTGCCTGGCCGGGATAGTAGCGCGCAGCCTCCACCGCGGCGGCGACGAAGGCGTGGTGGGCGCCCGGCGTCTGGAGATACCGGGCAAAGAGTGGCCACGCATCCTTGGGGTGCCGCTCGGCCAGCGCGAGAAACGCGAAGTAGCGGCGACCCAGCGGCGCCCGCGTGTCCGCGATGACAGTTCGCAGTCCCGCCACGCCCCAGCGGGCGCCGACCAGCGCGGCGGCCGCGGCGTGCTGCCAGCGTTCCAGCTCCGGCACGCGGAACGTCACGATGTGAGGATCGAGGAACGCGCGAGAGCGCTCCAGCACGGCAAGCAGTCGCCGATCCAGCTCGGCGAGGGCGGGTTCCAGCCGTTCCGTGTTGGCGCGACGAGCGAGCGCCAACGCCTCCCATCCCAGCTGTCCGAGATTCAGCTCGTCCCACAGCCTGTCCAGCGCGGCGGCATCGCGTGCGGTGAGCAAACGTTCCAATGCCGCGGTGAAACCACACAGACGACCATTCACATCCATGCTGAAATGTGGAAAGCGCGTGGATATTGCGCTATCCCATGGCCAACCCTAACCTTGCCCGCACTGCTTCTCTCAACATCAGGGGGCGAGTTTTGCAGAGGGTGCGGTGAACACAATACGTTGGCGAATTCTCCTCGCCCTGTCCGGTCTTCTCGCGGGCTTGGTGGTCGCAGCCATCGTCGGTGTCAGTTCCATCCATGCGCTGCACGGTTCGTTCGAGGCTGAGGTCGGCCCGGCGATGATGACGACGGCGGCCAGCCAGCGCCTCGAGCGGCTCGCAAGCGAGCGTGAGATCGCGCTCTGGATCGTGCTAGTCACGACGACGATCCTCAGCGTCATCGTGGCGGTGTATGCGCTGCGGTCAATTGAGGGTCCCCTGCAGCGCCTGGTGACCGCCGCCGAGCGCCTCGGGAGCGGCGATCTTCGGCCGGTCAGCACCGGCCGCATGCCGCGTGAATTTCAGGTGCTGGCCGATGCGATGCGGCAAACGGGCGAGCGCCTACGTGCCATCGTCGCGGAAGTCGTGGGCTCGGCGGACAAGATTGCCAGCGCGGCCAGCGACCTGTCGGCGGTCAGCGAAGAGCTGGCGGCATCTTCGAGCCAGGTATCATCGGCGATGCTCGAGATCTCCAGCGGTGCCGAGCATCAACGCAGAGAGCTGAATCAGGCACAATCGGGATTGGATCAGCTGCGGCACGCCACGGCCGAGATGACCGAAGCCGCCGCACGGGTCGCGCGACTCGGGGAGGAGATCCGTACGGTAGCCGATCGACACCGCGGTGATATCGCCGCGGCCGGCAACACGCTGCTCGATGTCCGTGAAGTCGTGCGCACCACCGGCACAGAGGTCACGCAGCTCGCGCAGCAGAGTGCGGCCATCGACGACTTTGTGGACTTGATCAAGCGGATCTCGTCGCAGACGAATCTGCTGGCCCTGAATGCCGCCATCGAGGCCGCGCGCGCCGGCGAGCATGGCCGTGGCTTCGCGGTTGTCGCCGACGAGGTCCGCCAGCTGGCCGACGAATCCGCGCGAGCTGCCGAAGATGTGGCCCGCACGACGCGCGTGATCCGCGAGCAGGTCGAGGGGGTCACGGCCACAATGGCTGTTGGACAGGCAAAGGTCCGCGGCATTGAATCGGTAGCCGAAGGCGCCGCGCGCGGGCTGACGGAGATCGTCGCGGCTATCGAGCAGGTCGAACAGGCGGCGAGTCACGTGACGCACGCCGCGCAGCAGAATCGCGGCGTCACCGAGCAGCTGGGCGTGCAGGCGCAGCTGGTGGTGAATCGTGCCGTGTCCCACGCGTCGAGCGCGGAACAGGTCACCGCCGCCACAGAACAACAGGGCGCGTCGACCCAGCAAATGGCAGCGGCCGCCGGCGATCTGGTCCAGGCGGCCGAAAGATTACGCAGTTTGGTGCGGGGATTTCGGGTCTAGCGTCTCTTCTTCTTGGCCGGCGCCTTCTTGACCGCGACCGGTTTCTTCTTGCGCAATCCATCCTGTACTTCGGCGAGCACGCGGTCCCCTTCATCGGGACCGATCAAGCCGCGACGGACCGCGTAGCGAACGAGCTCTTCAGCATCCGCGGGCGAGAAATCCGCCAGGCCCGCCGCCGCGCGCATAGCCTTGATGAGCGCATCCGCGACCGGACTGCGCAGTACGCTGGCGATGCCGGGAAGGGCTTCAAGCAGCGACGAGATCTGCGAACCACCTAGCTCGGCTGGCATCCGAAGGGGGTTAAGGTCGCGCCAAGCTATACGCCCCCCCTAGCGCCGTCAAGAATTACGACGGGCAAATAGTCACGTCGGGTTGGGTCACAAGCTCGCCATAACAACCCCGTGTTGCGGAGTGAGATAGGGGGGAAGCGCGGCAAGAGCGGCCCTAGTATAGATTTCGGCGCGGAGGGGAGTGGCCGTGGGTAGACGCGGGATCAAGGAATATCGAGCGCCGGAGGCTTTAGCGCTCATTGCAGCCGACCGGGCGCATGAGCCATTGGTGTGCCCGTCTTGCGGAACACGTACGATTCAGCGTTCGCCGCGTCGCCGCCCGCTGCGCCCCGGGGAGCTACTCACTGTGGAGCGGATCAGCCTGACTTGCGCTGCGTGCAGCCGGCATGCCTTCTATATCACGCGGGCGATGGAGCCGCCGCGCGACGCGACCATGGATCCGCGGAGCGCTTGAGTGAACCAACACTGGAGCGTGGGGGAATGAGTGGCTGGTGACGCGATACAGATGATGGGTACGGTGACTGAAGTCCTGCCGAACACGACCTTCCGCGTAAAACTCGAAAACGGACATGAAGTGCTGGCCTACGTCAGCGGCAAGATGCGCAAGAACTACATCCGGATCCTGCAGGGCGATCGGGTTGCCGTTGATCTTTCACCGTACGATCTGACGAGAGGACGGATTACGTACCGGTATAAATAACGGGAGTGGGGAGTGGTACGATCCGTGGCGCGGCAAGTCCCAACTCCCAGCTCCCAACTCCAAACTCCCACTACCCCTTATTTCGGATGCCGGAACAATCGGTTCCAACGAATCCGAAATGGCCTCGTATCCACACTCATATAGATGAACAGCGGCCGGCCGCGGATGTGGGCGCGGGGCAGGAATCCCCAGTAACGGCTGTCGTAGGATTGATCCCGATTGTCTCCCATCACCCAGTAGTGCCCCGGCGGTATCACGATCGGGCCCCAGTCGTGCGAGGTGGGGTGATAGTTTGCGGGGTCACGCCCAATGTATTGGGGAAGTTGTATCGCTCTCATTTGACGACGGTAGATATCGTCGGACGAGGGGCTCAAATCCGTGCGCAGCGCGTAGGGTTCATCAAGACGTTGCCCGTTGCGGATCAACGTGTCGCGGACCATCTGTAACGTGTCACCCGGCACGCCAATCAGGCGTTTGACGATATTCAGGTCGGGCGTCGAGTCCTCAACCGAGCGAAACACGATGACTTCCTGCCGCCGGGGCTGCGATCCCAATGCCGGCACCCGGCAACAGTGGAATTTGACCAGTGGGATGTCGAGCTCGCCGCCGAACGTTGCCTTGTTGACGAACAGGAAGTCGCCGACCAACAACGTATTCTCCATGCTTGCCGAGGGAATACGGAACGCCTCGACGAGATACGACCGTAGAAAAATCCAGATGAGCAACGCGGAGCCGAGAGCCTTGGCCCAGGAAATCAGCTCCTCCTTCAGGGGTTTTTTTTGCGGAGCCGGCGGCGGAGTCACGGGCGCTCGATCCAGTCCGCGATGAAAATGTTCGTCTCCCCCGCGATCTTACCGTGGCGGTTGGACGCCCACACGAGCTGACGCCCATCCGGGGAAAAAACCGGGAAGGCGTCGAACTCCGAGCTCGTGGTGATCTGTTGCAGTCCCGTCCCGTCCAGGTCGATCAGATAGAGATCGAAATTGCGCGAGCGGGGATTCTTGTGGTTGGATGCAAAAATGATCCGGCGGCCATCGGGATGAAAAAAAGGCGCAAAATTCGCCCCGCCGAGGTTCGTGACCTGGCGTTGACGCGAGCCATCCGCGTCCATCACCCAGATCTCCATCCGCGCGGGACGTACCAGGTTTTGGCCAATGAGCGCCTTGTAGTCGGATGAGTCGCTGCTCGTTTGCGGTCGCCACGCGCGATACACGATCTGCTTCCCATCAGGAGAGAAGAACGGCCCACCGTCATAGCCCAGCGTGCGCGTCAGTCGCTTCAACTGCGTTCCATCCACACGCATGGTATAGATATCCAGGTCGCCGTCGCGCAGCGACGTAAACACGATAGTCGTGCCATCCGGCGACAGCGTTCCTTCGGCGTCGTAATACGGATTGTTGGTGAGACGGCGGATGTCCTGGCCGTCCGCCCCGGCCGCGTAGATATCGTAGTCGTACAAGGCCCACACGTAGCCCCGGGAATAGTCCGGCCGCGCCGGACAGGCGGCGCCCTTGTGCTCGGTCGAGGCGTAGAAGATCCGGCGGTCCTGGTCGAAGAAGTAGCCACACGTGGTGCGGCCCTTGCCGCTGGACACGCGGTGCATCCCGGATCCATCGATGTTCATGATGAACTGCTGATCGCAGTCCGTGTCCGCCGCCTGGCGCTGAAAAATCAATTGCCGGCCCGACCGCGCGAAATACGCCTCGGCATTTTGGCCGTCCGACGTGAGCTGCCGAATATTGCGCAGATGGTTTTCACCGGAGTCGGGAGACGCGACTGGCACCTGGAGGAGCGCGAGCAGCACGGTTGCAAGCATAGGACTCGCAAGCTAGACGCGAACGGGATCACTGGCAATCTGAGTTCGGTGTTAGATTATCCGCTCCGATGAGCGATCCGCAGTCTCCGCAATCACCGCGCGCCCCGCGCCAACCGTTGATGGACTCGCTCGGCCAGTTGTGCTCCGACGGGAAGCAGGCGGCTGAGTACCTCTGGCAGGTGCCGAAGGACGCCGCAGTTCGGAAAAAGATTCTCGATATTTTGTCGCAGATCGCAACCGAGAGCGTGAAGCAGGGTCGAAAAGAAATGCCGCGCATCGTCGAGGAGTTGCGGATCGCTGCTCAGGCATCGCCCTCGCCGCAGCAGGTGGAGCTGCTGATCGACGGATTCGATCGGCTCATGAAGCTGTGGCAGGCCGCAAAGTCCGGACTAGTATGACGGAAACCGTCGCTCAGGTCGAGCTGGACCAGCTGTGCATCAACACCATCCGGTCCCTCGCGATGGATGCGGTGCAGCAGGCCGATTCCGGCCATCCAGGCACCGCGATGGCGCTGGCCCCGCTCGCCTACGTCTTGTGGCAACGCCATCTCAGGTACAACCCGGTGAATCCCGAATGGCTCGATCGCGACCGCTTCGTGTTATCGGCTGGTCACGCGTGCATGCTGCTCTACAGCGTGCTGTATCTCACCGGTTACACTGTCACACTCGACGACATCAAGCACTTCCGTCAATGGGCGAGCCGCACACCGGGACACTCGGAGCACGGCATCACGCCTGGTGTCGAGGCCACGACCGGACCGCTCGGCCAGGGCGTCGGGAATGCAGTCGGGATGGCCATCGCCGAGGCTCAGCTGGCGGCGCTGTTCAACCGCCCGGGTCATGACATTATCGATCACTACACGTATTTCCTCGCCTCCGACGGCGACCTGATGGAAGGCATTTCCCACGAGGCGTGCTCGCTTGCGGGACATCTGAAGCTCGGCAAGCTCATCGGGTTCTACGACGACAACCGCATCACTATCGACGGATCAACCGATCTCGCGTTTTCAGACGATACCGCGAAGCGGTTCGAAGCCTACGGCTGGCACGTGCAGCGGATTGACGATGGCAACGATCTCCGAGCGCTCGATGGTGCGATCACGACCGCGAAGCGCGTCACCGATCGGCCGTCGCTCATCATTGTCCGGACGCACATCGCCTGGGGGAGTCCAAACAAGCAGGATACCGCCGAGGCGCACGGCGCACCGCTCGGCGTCGACGAGGTCCGGGCGACCAAACAGAATCTGGGTTGGCCGTCCCTCGAGCCGTTTTACGTGCCGGACGATGCGCTGCAGCACTGGCGTCGAGCGAAGGATCGTGGCGCCCGGCTGGAAGCGGACTGGAGGAAGACGTGGGAGGCGTATCGCGGCACCCATAAGGACCTGGCAGCTGAGTTGGACCGGCGGCTGGCGGGCAAACTCCCGGAGGGGTGGGACGCGGCATTGCCGGTCTTTGGGCCGAAAGATGCGCAGGCCACACGCGCGGCGTCCGGGAAGGTGCTGAACGCGCTCGCCGCGAAGCTGCCGGAGCTGATCGGCGGTTCCGCCGATCTCACCGGCTCGAACAACACCGAGATCAAAGGCGGCGGCGTCTTTTCCGCGAGCTCGCATTCCAGGGGGGGGCGCAATTTCCACTTTGGCGTTCGCGAGCACGCAATGGGCGCGGCGCTGAACGGGATCGCGTTGCATCGCGGTTTCATCCCGTTCGGCGGTACGTTCCTGATCTTTTCCGACTACATGCGGCCGTCAATACGTCTCGCGGCGCTGACGCATCTCAAACCGATCTACGTCTTTACTCACGATTCGATCGGCCTGGGCGAAGACGGACCGACTCACCAGCCGATCGAGCAGCTTGCCGCGTTGCGGGCGATCCCAAACATGACAGTGATTCGCCCATCGGACCCGACGGAGGTCGTCGAGGCGTGGCGGGCGGCGATTCTGCATCAGAGTGGGCCGGTCGCGCTGGTCCTGACGCGTCAGAAGATCCCTGTGATAGACCGGACGAAGTACGCGGCCGCCGCGGGGCTCCATCACGGCGGCTACGTGCTGGCCGGATCGTCCGAGCCTGACGTCGTGCTCATGGGGAGTGGCTCGGAGGTCGAGCTAGTTCTCGGCGCGTATGAGAAGCTGCGGGCCGCCGGCCGCCGGCCGATTGCTGTTTCAATGCCTTGCCTCGAGTACTTTGACCGGCAACCGCAGAGCTTTCGCGACGGCGTGCTGCCACCGGGCGTGCCGCGCATCGCGATCGAGGCGGCCGCGCCGCAATCGTGGTACCGCTGGATAGGAGATACAGGCGTGGTTATCGGATTGGAGCGATTCGGAGCGTCGGCGCCGTACCAGCGCGTGTATCAGGAGCTCGGTCTCACCGTCGATCGCATCGTCGCCGTCGCGCGAGATCTCCGTTAACGAGCCAGCTGCGCGATGAGGCGGCCGGCCGCCCGGCCCGACCGCACGCACGCAGACACACCGGCTCCATCATAGCCCGCGCCGGCGAGCGCCAGCGGCGGCAGACGTTCGAGGCGATGCCGGATCCCGGCAATACGCTCGGCGTGATGTGGGCGATAGCGCGGCAGGCCGCGATTCCAGCAAAAAGTCCTCGACCATAGCGGTTCGCCGCGAATGCCGAGTATCGCGGCGAGCTGCTCGCGGGCGAGCCTGGCAGGGTGATCGCCAGTCGCGCCGAGGTAAGCACGAAGCAGCGCGTGGCCCGCGGGCGCCCGGCCAGGAAATTTCTGTGACGCGAACGTGCAGGCGCGGATCTGTACGGGCGGACTTTTTTGTAGGGGCACCACATTCGGATCAACGACGAACCCGGCGCCCTTCAGCGGTGCACCGATTTGCTCCGTGCGATATGCCAACGACACGGTGGTACTCGACGCATAGACGACCTCAGCAACTTCGCGCGCTCCCCTAATCCCGACGCCCTCGAGCAAACGCCCCGCCGTGTACACCGGCACGGCCAACACGATGGCGTCCGCCTCATGCGTTGATCCTCCAGTGATCGCGAGGCGCCAGCGCTTTCCGTCGCGCGCGATCCCGGCAACGCCTTGAGCGAGCCGCAATGATCCGGCGAGACGTTGTGCCATGATCGCGACCGGTTCAGCCATCCCTCCCGCGAAGCTCCGAAAGCCCGCCGTCACTTCCGTCGCCGTCGCATCGATTCCCAGCAACGCTGCGGCGCGACCGCCCTCAATAGGTTCGAACGTATCACCAGACCATAACGAGGTGCCGCGCTCGAGTTGATCGATGACGCGATTGCCGATGCCGAGGTCTTGTGCGAGAGCGGGAAGCTCGGGCTCGCTCGCGAGAAAACCGTCCGGCCCGCCTTCGATGACAAATCCGTCTACCTGTTCCGTGACGATTACGCCACCGGGCCGGCGCTCGCTTTCGAGGATCGATACATCCTGGCCGGAACGAATGAGCTCCCATGCGGCCGTCAGCCCGGCGATTCCCGCACCGACGATGATGACCTTCACACCCAGCCACGTGCTTTCGCCGCGGCATGCACCACGGCCGCGACCGCTGCCACCAGACCGGGATCGTCGTTCAGCGAGTGCGTTCGCTCGAGCTGGATACCGAGACGCTTGGCCAGGGCCTGACATTCAACATCGATGTCGTACAAGACCTCAACGTGATCGCACACGAAGCCGATAGGGACGAGGAGAACCGCCTCGTGTCCGCCTTTGGCCAACGCCGTCATCACATCTTTGACGTCCGGCCCGAGCCAGGGCTCCGATGTGGCCCCGGCGCTTTGGAACGCGAAGTGCCAGCCGGAGATGCACGCGCGTGCCGCGACTTCCTTGGCGCTCCCGTTCAGCTCCTCCTGATACGGGTCCGACGACGCGAGAATCTTTTCCGGCAGGCTATGCGCGGTGAAGATGACTTGAACAGTCGAGGGGCGAGTGAAGCGCTGCAGCGCCTCCGTGACCCGGTTCGCGACTGCATCAAGAAATGGCCCCTCGCGCCACCACGACCGTACCAATGTGACGTCCAGACGGCCGTCGGCCGCCTGTAACAGTTTTTTCTCGTACGCCCCGACAGACATGTTGGAGTAATGTGGCGCCATCGCGACGCCCACCACGCGCTGGTGGCCGGCGCGCGCAATTTCGTCCACGACGTCCTGGATGTAGGGATGCCAATGACGCATCCCCACGCAGACGGTGAATTGGTCACCCAGCTGTTTGGCGACACCCGCAGCCTGGGCCCGCGTGTGCTCGAGAATCGGCGAGCGGCCGCCGATCCGGGCGTAGCGGGCGCGGATCTCCTCTATGAGCTGCGGGCGAGTCACACGGCCGCCACGGATGTCCTTGAGGTAGGGCCCAACCTCATCGAGGTTGCCAGGCCCGCCGTACGCCATGACGAGGACGGCAATCTGTTCACGTGTCATGCACCAGGTCCACCACCGCGCGTACGGCGGCGACGTCGGTCTCGGGCAGGATGCCGTGGCCGAGATTGAAGATGTGTCCGGGCCGGCCGCCGGCGCGTTTGAGAATGTCGCGGACTTGACGGTCGCGCTCCGCGGCGGGCGCCAGCAACGCCGCCGGTTCGAGATTCCCCTGGATTGCCTTGGGGCCGATTCGCGACCAGGCGGCATCCAATGGGATGCGCCAATCCACGCCGATGACGTCCCCACCCGCCGCGGCGAAGTCTTCGAGGAACGTTGCCGTCCCCGTGCCGAAGTGAATGAGCGGAACTCCGGCGGCGGCCGCGAGCTGGAGCGCCCGCGTGCTGTGCGTCTGCACGTAGGTGCGGTAGTCCTGGGGCGACAGGCATCCGACCCAGCTATCAAACAGTTGCAGTGCCTGCGCGCCGGCGCGCCCCTGTTCGGCGAGATACCTGCCCACGAGATCCGCCAGCTTGCTCAATAACAGGTGCCAGGTGTCGGGTGTCTGGTACATGAAACGTTTGGTCTTGGTGAAAGTCCGACTGGCGCCGCCCTCGATCGCATAACTCGCGAGCGTGAACGGCGCACCCGCAAAGCCGATGAGAGGCACATCCGCCGGTAGCGAACGGCGAGCGAGCCGCACCGCGTCGAACACGTAGCCGAGCTCGGCCTGGAGATTGAAAGACGGAAGCCTCTCGACGTCCGTGGCGTCCGCAATGGGGCGGGCAATCTTGGGACCTTCCCCGGCGGCAAAGCTCAGTCCGAGCCGCAACGGCTCGAAGGGAAGGAGAATATCTGCAAACAAGATCGCGGCATCGACGCCGAGGCGCTCGACGGGCTGCAACGTGACGGCCGCGGCGAGCTCGGGGTGATGACACAGGTCGAGGATGGAATGACGCTTGCGGAGCTTGCGGTAGGCCGGCATGTACCGGCCGGCCTGCCGCATGAACCAGACGGGCGTGACGTCGGTGCGCTCCCGCCGGCACGCTTTAAGAAACCGCAGGCTCCCGAGCCCCTCCCTCGTGGGCGATGAGGATGGTGTCGCCGTCAACTTTCACCTGGTAGGTCGCGACCGGATGAACCGGCGGACCTCCAAGCACGCGGCCGGTTTCCAGGGAGAAGACGCCTTCGTGCCAGGGGCAGGTAACGGTGCAGCGCGTGGGATCGACGCTTCCCTCGGATAAGCTGGCGCGCGCGTGCGTACACCGGTTCGCGATCGCGTAGATCGTGCCGTCAACGTTGAACAAGGCCACAGCGTCGTTTGCCGCATAGACGCGTTTCGCAGCCCCCGGCGGCAACTCGCTGAGCATGGCGACCGGCGTGAAACCGTCGCTCCGCGGGGGCCGGCGCGACACGGCCTGCGCCGATCCGGCCCCGCCCAACGTGTCGAGCATATCCCAAAGCGACATCTGGACGCACGTGAACGTGGGAGTATCTCGCAGGGTGTACGAGGAGGCTTCGCTCTCGCGGAGCTCCATGACGAGGTCGAGGAACTCACCCGGGTTGTCGCCTTCGAACGCCACGATGAATTCCTGATCATCCAACCCATAGGAGTACGTGGTGTTGAGGCGGATCGCCGGATACTTACGGCCGGTGCGGACGTGCTCGTCCATCATGCGCTGGCGTTCGTTTTTGGGCAGCGCGTACCAGGCTCTGGTCTTGATGAACGGATAGACAAAGAGGTACTTCGCGGCGCTGGGCTGAATGACGAGCCGCTGCTCGTGGCCGGGATCGGCGGGGAACTCGTAGATCGAGCGGCGTGTCATCGCGAGGTAGCTGTACGGAATGGTGAGATAGCCGCCCAGGTCGGTGCGATTGAGTGCAGTCTGCAGCTCGACCAGGGCGTCCAGGTCTTCGGCGACCTGCCAGAGCAGGAAATCGGTGTCGCCGCGAATCCCGACGAGGCCGTAGGGCCGCAGCAAGAGCCGCCCGTGGTAGCGCTCCAGCGTCTCGCCGAACTCCAGCTTGGCTGACGCCTGGCGCTCAGCGGTCAGTCGCCGCCATGCGGGGTCGAGCTTGTAGAAGGCGTAGCGGACGACCTGGCGTTTTTCGGTGGCGGGAGAGCTCATATGACCAATCTAAGGGAGCAGAGAGCGGGGAGCCGGGAGCCGAAACTCCGCGTCTCTAGTGCTCCCTGCTCCCTGCTCCCTGCTCCCTGCTCCGATATCCCTTCACCACCAGATACGTGATCACCCCAAACACCGTGAGCGGAAGCGCGACAATGACCAGCGAGCTCAAGAAGTAGATGAAGTCGACGTGCCCGTGACTCATCGGCCGATGAACCGCTTCAGGTGCCGGAGGTAGTAGCCCAGTCCGGCGGCCAGGATCGCGAAGCCGATACCGAGGAGCATGGCGCCGCGCCACCAGCACCATAGGGCGAACCCTGCGCAGAAAACGATGCCGGTCGTGATCAATAGGCGATGGAATGGAATCATGCTGCTCCCTGCTCCGATGCTCCGTGCTCCGTCTTAAGCCTTGTCGAGCACCATTAGGGTCAACAGGGCCGGCAAGTAGACGATCGAAACGAAAAAAAGACGCCAGGCGCGCGCGGGCGTGGCGGCGACGAGGAGGCCGGTGCCTGCGGCGAGGTAGGCAAGGCCGAGTACGATCGCGCCGAAGAAATACCAGGCGCCGGTCACGCCGATCAGCGTCGGCACCAGGCTGATGGGCAGCAACGCCGCCGCATACAGCAGGGCCATCCGACCTGTGTCGCGTCCATCCTCGTCGGCAAAGCTCAGCATCCGCAGTCCGCCGGCCCGGTAATCGTCGCGGTACAGCCAGGCCAATGCGAGGAAGTGCGGCAGCTGCCACAGGAACAGGATCCAGAACAATGCCGCGACGGCGACGCCGAGGCTTCCGCCGGCGGCGGTCCACCCTCCCACGATCGGCAGCGCCCCCGGTACGGCGCCCACGAGGGTATTGAGCGACGTTCTCCGCTTTAGGGGCGTGTACAGCAGCACGTAACTCGCGAATGTCAGCGCCGCGAGGGTCGCCGTGAGCAGATTGACCATCACGGCGAGGTACGCGACGCCGACGACGGTGATCGCGGTCGCGAACCAGATCGCGGCGGCTGGTGTGAGCCTGCCCGATGGCAGCGGCCGCCGGCGCGTGCGCGCCATGAGCGCGTCGACGTCGCGCTCGCGGATCTGATTCCACGCGTTCGTGCCGCCGGCGACGAGCGCGGTGCCGAGCAGCGTGTGCGCGAGGAGCGCGAGGTTCACGTGATCGCGGGCGCCGAGGTAGAACCCCGCCGCGGCCGTGAGCAGGACCAGCTGCGTGATGCGCGGCTTGGTCAACTCGAGCAGCGCTACCGTAGGTGCTCCATCATCACGGTGATGATCAGGATCGCGGCGAGCGGCAGCGGGACGATGAAGATGAGCCGCAACCGCCACCGCTCGAACTTCAGATGCATGAAGAACAGCGCCACCAGCAGCGCTTTCCAGACCGCGAGGATGAGCAGGAGCAGCAGCTTGACGTTCTGCGACACTGGCAGCTCGAACGCCAGCGCTACCTCGGCGATCGTCATGAGGAACAGGTACAGCCAAATACGTATGTAGTTTGGGCGAACGTGCGTCGTGGCCGGGGATGTCGTCATAGTGCGCTGGCTTTCCCCTCAGACTAGGTAGACGATCGTGAACAGGATGATCCACACGAGGTCGACGAAATGCCAGTACAAGCCGATGACCTCGATGCCGCGGTAGTCCTGGGACGAGTACTTCTCGGGCAGCACTTTGGTGAAGTACAAGTACAGCATGCTGATCACGCCGCAGGTGACGTGGAAGCCGTGGAACCCCGTCATCGTGAAGAAGGTCGATCCGTACAAGCCCGCGATATTGCCGCCGTATTTCACCGGGTCGGCCAGGGCCAGCTCCGCGAGCTCGGAGCCTTCGCGATACCCGGTGGGTGTGAAGCCGTGGCCCACGAGCTTGATGTACTCGTATACCTGCACGCCCACGAACGCGGCGCCGCAGATAATCGTGACGAGCAGCCAGAACTTGAGACCGCCGTCCTGCAGCGTCTGTCCGGGCACTTTGCGCAGAAAGTACTTCTTGCCATCCGCAATCGCGGCATACGCTTTCACCATCGACACGGACGAGCAAATCAGGAGGAACGTGTTGAGACCGGTCAGCGGCACGTTGAGCACCGCGCCCGGCTGCGCCCACGGCGAGGACACGCCGAAGCGCAGAATGACGTAGGAACCGATGAGCGCCGTGAAGAACATCACGTCGCTCGCCAGGAATACCCACATCCCGAGCTTGCTGCTGTACACCCCCGCGCCCGGCTCCGCCGGGTAGGGCGGCCGCATCTGATCGAGGGTGTGCGTCGCGTGTGTCATCGCGCTCTCCCGGTCAATGGCCGGCCGGCATGGATGCCGGCACGGGGTCGCGGTCGGTGGGCAGCTTCTTGGTCTGCGGCAGGAAGTCGGCGTCGCCCGCTTCCGGCGCGCTGAACTCGTACGGCCCGCGGTAGACGCTGGGTGTCGCCGGCGCCCAGTTGCCGTGCGGCGCGGGATTGGGCAGCGACCATTCGAGCCCGTTGTCGTTCCACGGATTTTGCGGCGCCTTCTTCCCCGCCTTCAGGCTCCACAGGAAGTTGAACATGAAGATGAATTGCACGGCAAAGAGCGCGAACGCGCTGACCGAGATCAACTCGTTCACCGGCTGCTGCGGCTTGAGGAAGTCGTAAATGGTCGGGTCGTAGATGCGCCGCATCTGACCGCCCATCCCGATGATGTGCATGGGGAAGAACGTCAGGTTGTACGTGATCATGGTGAGCCAAAAGTGGATCTTCCCCAGCGGCTCGTTCATGACCCGGCCGAACATCTTCGGATACCAGAACGTGATCGCAGCGAACAGCGCGAACAGCGAGCCGCCGAACAGCACGTAATGGATGTGCGCGACGATGAACTGCGTGTCGTGGATGGGAATGTCCACCGGCGTCGCGGCCATGAAGATGCCCGAGAGCCCGCCGATCGTGAACATCGTCACGAAGCCGATGGCGTTGAGCATCGGCACGTGGAAGTGCAGGTTCCCGCGCCACATCGTACCCATCCAGTTGAACACCTTCACTGCCGACGGCACCGCGATGAGCAGCGTTGAGACCATGAACGTGGAGCCGAGCGTCGGGTTCATGCCGCTCATGAACATGTGGTGGCCCCACACGATCCAGCCCAGGAACGCGATCCCGATGATGGCGAACACCATCGAGTGGTAGCCGAAGATGGGCTTGCGGCTGCCGTTGGCGATGATGTCGGAGACCATCCCCATCGCCGGCAGGATCAGGATGTAGACCTCGGGATGGCCGAAGAACCAGAACAGGTGCTGCCACAGCAGCGCCTGGCCGCCCGCGGCCGGATCGAAGAAGTGCGTGCCGATCAACTGGTCGAACAGCAGCATGATCGCCGCGCCCTGCAGCACCGGCAACGCGAGCACGCCCAGGATCGCGGTGATGAACAGGGCCCACACCGAGAGCGGCATCCGAAACCACGTCATCCCGGGCGCTCGGTGGTTGATGACCGTAGTGATGTAGTTCAGTGAACCCATCACCGACGACAAGCCGAGCACGACGATCGAGACGCACCACAGCATCTGGCTGATGGTTGCGCCCGAGAGGTCGGGGCGCGCGGAGAGCGGTGCGTACATCGTCCATCCCGCGCGCGGCGCGCCGTCGGGCACGAAGAAGCCCGCCAGCATGATCAGACCGGCGAGCAGCGCGAGCCAGAACGA
>DATFEG010000047.1:0-19257 GCA_035251445.1 Gemmatimonadales bacterium
CTCCCAACCTTCGCCCTTCACTACGCCTGTGTCGCTGACCTGACCACCAGATTCCGCGTAGAACGGATTCTCCTCGAGGATGAGCTCGAGCTGGTCACCCGTCTGCCGGAACGCGATTGGCTCGGTCTCGGCTTTCGTCGACTCGTAGCCTATCCATTTCTGCTGACCCTTCTTCTTTAGTTGGACCCATTCGCCGCCCCTTCGCCGCCCCTCGCCGCCCCCCGCCGCCGCCTTTCTGGCCGCCCTCGATCGGGTGCGCTGCCGACTCAGCGCGCTCTCGAAGCCCGCAACGTCGACCGATTGGCCACGTTCCCCAGCGATCATCTGCGTCAGGTCGAGCGGGAATCCGTGCGTGTCGTACAGCTTGAACGCGTCCTCACCCGAGATGGACTTGGCCCCTTTCAGTTCTTCCAGCCGCGACAGCCCGCCCTCGATCGTTTCCAGAAACCGCTCCTCTTCGGCGCGCGTCACCCGCTCGATGTGCGATTCCTTGGACGGCAGCTCCTGATACACCTCGCCCATCGTGCTGCTGACGACGCGCGTGAGCTGCGCGAGCGTCGGCTCGCGTCGGCCGAGCAGCCAGGAGTGTCGCACCGCCCGGCGGAGGATGCGCCGCAGCACGTAGCCGCGTCCTTCGTTCGACGGGTACACGCCGTCGGCAAGCAGGAAGGCGACCGCGCGCGCGTGATCGGCGAGCACGCGATACGGCGCGCCGGCGGGCCCACGATCATACGGTCGCCCCACGATCTCGGCGGCGTGCGCGATGATCGGCTGGAACAGATCGGTGTCGAAGTTCGACGGGACGTTCTGCATGATCGCCGAGATCCGTTCCAACCCGGCACCCGTATCGACGGACGGAGCAGGGAGCACGGAGCGCGTGCCGTCCGCCTGTTGGTCGAACTGCATGAACACGAGATTCCAGATCTCGAGCAGCTTCCCTTCCTCGCTGAGCGCAACGAATTGGTCGAGACCGAGATCCCTGCTCCGTGCTCCGTGCTCCGTGCCCCGGATATCGACGAGAATCTCCGAGCACGGGCCGCAAGGTCCGGTGTCACCCATCTGCCAGAAGTTGTCCTTGTCGCCCAGCCCGAAGATCCGGGAGTCGGCGATGCCGGTGACCTCGCGCCACAGCCGCCGCGCCTCGTCGTCGGTATGGTGAACGGTCACGTATAGCCGGTCGGGGTCGATGTTCAACCAGCTCTTGCCCGTCACCCATTCCCAGGCGTACTCGATCGCTTCCTTCTTGAAGTAGTCGCCGAAGGAGAAGTTGCCCAGCATTTCGAAAAAGGTGTGGTGGCGGGCGGTATGACCGACCTGCTCTAAATCGTTATGCTTGCCACCGGCGCGCACGCACTTCTGGCATGTGACCGCCCGTGAATAGTCGCGCCGTTCCAGACCCTGAAACACCCGCTTGAACTGCACCATGCCCGCGTTGGTAAAGAGCAAGGTGGGGTCGTCGGGGGGGACGAGCGGGCCGCTGGCCACCTCGGTGTGCCCGCGGGCCTGGAAGAACTGGATGAACTGGTTTCGGATCTCGGCGGACTTCATGGCGGGGAATATAGCGCGGGGAGGTGCAACTGAAAGGCAGGATACAACTTAAAGCTCACCGAATAGTTGCCCCGCGGCATGGCCGCGACGGTTTGGGTTGCCCCGCGGCATGGCCGCGGGGCACCCTACCCTGGAGGGATCTTGTCTGGATGATGTTTGAACTGGCCGGCGATGTACTGACGAACGCGGAGCAGATGAGTCTTACTGATTGAATCCGCATGATAGCCGCGCTGCCAACGCAGCCCCTTTCCAACCAATCTCGACGACTCCGATTTCGCCTCGCGAACGAACGCGCTGATCGTCGCATCCGGGGCGCAGCGAATCAGCACATGGATGTGGTCGCTCAGCACGCCTTGAGCCAGAACAAGGCATCTCGTTCGCTTAGCCGCATTGAGCACCGAATTGACCACAGTGGGAACCAGCGGTGCCCGGATAATCGGTTCGCTGAGATACGTATGCCACGTCAGGTGCACGTAGAGGCGGCACGCCTGATGCTGTCCCCGAGCTCTCACTATTCAATTCGAACCCTGTGTGGGTAGGGAGCCCCGCGGCCGTGCCGCGGGGCTAACAAAAACGGACTGTGTTGATATCGCGGCCACGCCGCGGGGCATACAAACAACCAGATCTAGGCTGGAGTGGCTATGAAATCGCTTCTACCACGCTCCGAACCTCGGAGCCTTGAAAGCCCCTCCTCACCAGAAACGCCGTCAACCTCCGCTTCCGCACTGGCGCCGGCAACCCCGCCAGCTGCCGGGCCCGCTTCTCGGCCAGCACCCGCACGGCGCGCGCCGGATCGAGGCCTTCGGCGGCGAGCGACGTCTGCACCGCCTCTTCGGCGACACGTCGATCAATGCCCAGAGCAAGGAGGTCACGGATCAGCCGCGCCGGCCCGCGCCCACGGTACGCCTTGGCGGCCGCGTAGTCAGCCGCAAAGCGCGCATCGTCGAGCAGGCCGGCGGCAGCCAGCCGGTCGAGCGCGCCATCAACGGCCGCCGGGGGGTGCTGCTTCTGGAGCAATCGGCGGCGCAGGTCGAAGCGCGCATGCGCGCGACGCGCCAACGCGCGCAACGCCGCGCGATGCGCGGCCTCGAGATCAGCTAGCTCTTGCAGTCGCGCGAACGCTGCTTTGGAAATGGGTGCGCCGATTCGCAGATCCAGCAGCTCCAGATCTTCGGCCGCCAGAGAAGCAAATCGCCCCCGATCCACTTCGACCAGCCTATAGTCCGGCCGTCGTGGATCGGGGGCGAGTCCTGTGAGGATCATTCTTCGCTCGTGGCGGTCTCCTCGTCGCCACCCGCCCCGCCCGCGCCGCCGACGGATTTGACGCCGAGGTGCTCCTTCACGCGTGCCTCGACTTCGGCCGACATCTCGGGATGGTCTTTGAGATACAGCTTTGCATTCTCACGGCCCTGTCCGATGCGCTCTTTTCCATACGAGTACCAGGCGCCGGACTTGTCGATGATGCCGGCTTCCGCCGCGATGTCGACGAGCAACGACTCATGACTGATGCCTTCGTCGAACATGATGTCGAATTCGGCCTGGCGGAACGGCGGCGCCACCTTGTTCTTCACTACCTTCACGCGCACGTGGTTGCCGATCACCACCTCGCGCTCTTTCACCGGCCCGATGCGCCGCATGTCGAGACGCACCGAGGCGTAGAACTTGAGTGCCCGGCCACCACTGGTCGTTTCGGGATTGCCGAACATGACGCCGATCTTCTCGCGCAGCTGATTGATGAAGATGACCGAGGTACGCGAGCGGTTGATCGCGCCGGCGAGCTTGCGCAGCGCCTGGCTCATGAGACGCGCTTGGAGGCCCGGCAGCGAGTCACCCATCTCTCCTTCGATTTCGGCTTTGGGCACGAGTGCCGCGACCGAGTCGACTACGACCACGTCCACGGCGCCCGAGCGGACCAGGATCTCGCAGATTTCGAGCCCCTGCTCGCCGGTATCAGGCTGGGAGACGAGCAGATTCTCGATGTCCACGCCCAGCTTCTTGGCATATTCGACGTCGAGTGCATGCTCGGCGTCGATGTAGGCGGCGGCGCCGCCTTCCCGCTGCGCGTGCGCGACGACATGCAGCGCCAGCGTCGTCTTGCCGCTCGACTCGGGGCCGAAAATCTCGGTCACCCGGCCACGCGGGATGCCGCCGATGCCGATCGCGGCATCAAGATTGATCGCCCCAGTCGAGATCGCGCTGACCCGCACCTGCGGCGAGTCGGCACCCATCCGCATGATGGATCCCTTACCGCACGTCTTTTCGATTTGGGTGATGGCGAGGTTGAGCGCCTTGCGACGGTCGTCGCTGATCTTCGTCGGCTGGGTCGGTTCTGCCATGATCACCTCGACAAGGTTTGAGCCACCTTCTGAGCCCCAAGGCCACGCCCTGGGGAGACCCGAATATATACCGAAGCCTCTCTCACCGCCATCCAGGACGGAAGGCGTCCTCCACGTGCTCTATCTTGTTGTCCACCAGTCCGATACAGTCGAAACGATAGACATCCGATTCGCGCCCGAAGCGGTCCATCCAAACGCGCGCCACCTTCACGATTTCACGCCGCTTGGCCCCCGTCACCGCCTCCAAGGGACTTCCGAACGCCAACCCGCGGCGCGCTTTTACCTCGACGAAGACCACCAGGCAACCACGCCGTACAATGAGGTCGATTTCGACTCGACCCACGCGAAACCGATGGGCCACGATCTCCCAGCCGCGCGACTGCAAGTAGCGGATCGCCTGTTCTTCAGCGGCGAGCCCTCGCTGGTGACGAGGATCGCTCCAATGCGTCGGATCACTGTGAACCCCACTCGACATGGAGCGAAGCTAGCCGGCGCGAATGCTTGATGATAACCGAATTGTCGCGTGTTGGCGCGTTTTGTTGCGTTACGCTTTGGGCCCCGTGAGCAGTGTCGCCGATTCCGCTGGAATCCGCCACATGCCCTGGTCTGATTCGAGCGCCGGCGCACCGAGGCCGCCATAGCGTGGGTCTTCGCTGTGCCACACGCGCCGCCAGCTAAACGCTGCATCAGGCGAGGCGAGGAGCGGCTCGGGCAGGATCGCGAGGGCCAAGTCAACACCGAGATTCACGACCAGCAGGCGATCGTTCCCGTCCTTCGCAAAGAAGCGTAGGACGAACGCCTGCGGGCCGATGACTGCGCCATCGATCGCGCTGACCTCACCCGAGAGGACGGCGTCGCGGCGTCGCAACGTGATGAGGTCTTTGTGCAGCGCGAGGTGAGTGTCGTGGCGATCGCGCTCCGTCCAGTCCAGCCGCGAGCGGGCAAATGTCGCCGGGTCGCCGGGGTCCGGAAGATCGGCGACGGTAGCGTCCGCTGCAATCGACGCGAACTTTGCCAGGAACTCAGCTCGTCCCGTTCGCACCAGCCGACCGAGCTCGGCTGCGTGATCGGCGAAATACAAGAAAGGGGCGGTCGAGCCAAACTCCTGCCCCTGGAACAGCAGCGGAGTTTGCGGCGCCAGGATAAGCAACGCCGTCAGGGCGCGATACCGCCCCGGGCTCGTGAGCTGGTACAGCCGGCGCCCATCGCGCGAATTGGCCACCTGATCGTGATTCTCCAACGCGAAGACCATCCGCCAGCGCGGCACGTCCCAGGCTGGGGCACCGCGAGGCCCCCGATACCACCTGCAGTACTGCCCCTGGTACAGCGGGCCATGTTTCACCGCCGAAACGAACTCCTGCGGTGTGCCGCCGTAATCGATGTAGTAGGCTTCGCGCCGCCCTGTCGCCGCCACGTAGGCAAGATGGTGAAAATCGTCGCACCAGATGTAATCGAGACCATGCTCGCGCACGATGCGCGCGTCCTGTGGCTCCGTCTCGGCGAACAGGAGAACCGACCGCCGGCCGGCCGCTTCGCGCGCGGCCACGCCGATGTCTTGGAGGATATGCCGCGGGGACGCGTCGTGGATCACATGGGTGGCGTCGAGCCGCAGGCCATCGAGGTGGTATTCGGCGATCCAGTGGCGCACGTTGCTCGTCACCAGCTCGCGCACTCCTTCACAGCCCTGATGGTCATAGTTGATGGCGTCGCCCCAGTCGGTCGTTTTCTTGGTGAAGTACGTGTCGGAGTACTCACGCACGTAGTTGCCCTCTGGCCCAAAGTGGTTGTACACCACGTCCAGAATGACACCGAGGCCTACCTGGTGCGCGCAATTCACCAGTGACCGGAAATCGTCGCACGAGCCGTACACGTGATACGGGGCGAACCAATTCACGCCATCGTAGCCCCAGCCGAAATTTCCGGTGAATTCCGCAACGGGCATGATCTCGAGGACCGTCACACCCAGGGCGACGAGATCGCCGAGCCGTTCGGCCGCAGCGGCAAACGTTCCCTGGGGCGTGAACGTGCCAATGTGCAGCTCGTACACGATGTGAGACTTGGGTTCGAGACCACGCCACGCCGCGTCGGTCCAACTAAACCGCCACGGGTCGACGACCTGTGAGCGGCCATGCGGCCCATCGGGTTGGTAGCGGGAGGCGGGATCAGGAAAGCTCCGCCCGTCGTCCAGGCGAAACGAATAGCGGCTGCCGGCTTGAAGGTCGGGGAGAATCCCCGAGAAGTAGCCGTTGCCTTCGGCTTCGAGCGCCTTCCCCTGATCGTCGCAGCCGGTTTCGACCTCGACGCGACGGCACTTTGGCGCCCACACCCGAAAGTGAACGCCTCCCGATGCGGGCAATTCTGCCCCGATAGGGAGGCGTCGCATGTGCACGACCTTCCTTATTACTTGATGGCTCTGCTCAACCCGTACAACCCACCGGCAATACTCACGAGTAACGCGGTAATCCGCAGCATGTCCGTGCCACCGGGCCGGTCGCCGCCGACCGTGATCTGATCGCCGTCCTGCAGATTCAACGCGTCCAGATCCGTGTCGAACGCCGAGCCATGCCAGATGGTTCGGCCGTTGCGTTCGATCGTAACCTTGTTCGTCCTGGCAAACTGGGTTGTGCCACCTGCCGCCATGAGTGCATCGGCCAATTGCGCGTCCGCGGGAACGTCGTAGATGCCGCCCTTCGCGACTTCGCCTTGCACGGAGAGCCGCAGCAGCGGCTGCGCCCGAACGATCGGATTGTTGCGGAACTTGGCGATGTATTCCGTCACTTTGGGCTCGAGCTCCGACCGCAGCACGCCCTTCAACGACAGCGCACCGGTCGTGGGCGGCGGCAGAATCAGCTCTGAGCTGCCGGAGATCGTGAATGTGTCGGTCAGCGCGGGCTCTCCCTGAACCAGCAACGCGATCCGGTCGCCACGCCTGAAGTCGCCCTGCGTCAGCCGCATGTTGATCCGCGCGGCGACGTCCGAGCCACGGTCGCGGTCCATTGCCGCTTTCAGCTCCTCACGTGTCGCCAGCGGCCGGTCCGCAGCCTTGGTATTGCCGCCGTTCTGCGCGGCCAGTCCTGGTGCGCTCAGCAGCAGCACTCCCAAAATCCCAACTCCTATATCCCAGCTCCTGCCTTTCATGTCCGGCCTCCCAAAATGCTCGGCAACGCTTCTCTGGTTGGACCTTCTTCATCGACCAACTCGTATTCCGCCGAGGAGTACATGTAGTAGCGGTACACGCCGCTCGAACGCACGTCGTTGAGAACGGCGCCGATCACGCGCACCGGCAAGGCATTCAGCACTTCGAGCTTCGTGGACGCGAGGTTCAGATCCGACTGACCCGTGCGGAGCACGAGCAGCAGGTTCTCGGTCAACGTGCCGAGCACCAGCGGATCCGCGCCCGCGCCCAGGGGCGGGCTGTCGACGATGACGACATCGAACATCGAGCGCAGCCTCGCCATGAGGTCGCGCATGTTTTGCGACAGCAGTCGCTCGGGCGCCCGCTGCATGCGGGTTCCGGAGCTGAGGAACGTGAGTCCGGGATACGACGTCTGCCGCAATGCCGCATCGAGCGGCACCCGGCCCGCGACCACATCGGTCAGTCCGGGGGTCGATGGAGTCTTGAGCGCTTTATGCTGCACGCCGCGCCGCGTATCGCCGTCGACCAGCACCGTGCGATAACCAGCATCGGCGAACGAGAGCGCCAGGTTGAGCGAGACGAACGACTTCCCGTCGCCGATACCCGGGCTCGTAATGGTCAAAGTCAGCGGGCCTTCGCCGGCATGCGCATGCAATACCCGCAGGCGCAGGCCGCGCAGTGCTTCGATCACCTGCGCCGGGCCATCGCCGTTGGCACCCAGCCGCCAGCTGACGTGCGGCACGGCACCCAGGATTGCGAGCTGCATCCGCCCGGTGATCTGCTCGGGGTAGCGGACCTTGGGGTCCATCCTGTCCTTGAGCGTCACGCCGGCCACGGCCACGCCGAAGCTCGCCATCGCCGCGAGCAGGATGAGCAGTGGCGCGTAGTCGGCAGCGGGCCGGCGCGGCTCGACTGCGGGATCGAGGACGCGCACTTCCGGGAGCGTGCTGATGAGGCTGAGCTTTGTCGCCTCATACTGCTTGCTCACATTGATGAACTGCTCCTGCGCCATCTGCTGTTCGCGCAGCAACCGATCCTGCTCCAACGCGATCGTTGGCGCGGCATACAGCTGCCGCCTCAGCGTATCGACGCGCGGTTTGGTAATCGCGACGACTTCGCCCACGTCGCGTGCCAGAATCCGTGCCAGCGACGGGATCTGTTGATGCTCCAGGGTCGAGAGCTCGGCCTGCATCTGTTTGACCTGTGCGGCATCCTCGGTGTAGGTCTGCCGCATGGTGCGCAGTTCGCCCTGCTTCTTGGCGAGGTCCGCGAGCGCCAGCTGCATCATTTGAGACTTCTGCACTGAGGGAATGCTGTTCCACATCTCGACGGACACGCTGCCGGTCGCCGCGCGGTTCGCGAACTGCTCGAGGAGCACGCGATCGCGGCGGCGCTGGTCCATGTCCTCCTTCATCTGCGTCGTGACGTCGCTTCCCTGTACACTGAGCCCGCCACCGGGCGCTGACATGATCTGCGGCCGTTCGATCGTGCGCTGCCGGTAGCCTCGCAGCGCTTCTTCGGTTCGGGTCAACTCGTCCTTCGCGTGCTGGTACTGCGAATCGAGCACCGCCGCGAGCTCCGAGAACTTCCGGCGCTTCATATCGGTCGCGACTTCAATGACGCGGTGCGTTATGGCATTCAACGTCGCCGCCGTTTGGGCTGCACTGTTTCCCTTGAGCCGCAGCCGCATCAAGTTGCCGGCAGGATCGAGCCTGACCTTGATGTCCTGCGCGAGCGCGGTCGACGCGTCCGGAATCGCAGCGACGCCAAACTCGACCGTCCGCCCCGGCTTTAGTTGAGCGGCAGTCGGCGTCCAGTCGAATCCGATGTTATCACCGACCGGTTGCCCAACCCGTCCGCGCTGAACGACGGTCCCGTCTTCCATCTCGAGGCGGAATGCTTTCCCCGCCCTGTCCACGATCAGGCGGTACTTCCCGGGAACCACGCGCGCCGTCACGTCGAACCCGCTCAACGCCGTCGAATCTGCGGGCGTGGTGGGACGAAGAAACAGCCGCTGCGCCCGGACCACGGTGTCGAGCACGGCGTTTGACGTCACCAGCTCGACCCACGCTCGCGAGTCGAACGTTTCGTCCGTCTGCACGCCGCGATCGCGTCCCACCGCGACATCGACCCAGAGAATCGATTTTGCGGTGTAGCGAGGATCGAGAAACCGGGTCGCAATGAGCCCCGCGACCGTGCCGAGCAGGGTGATGCCGAGGACCAGCCACTTGTGGCGCATTACGGCCGTCAGGTAACGCTGCCAGTCGCTGGGCTCGGGAGGAGGCGGCGGGGGTGCAGCCGCCAGGGACTTCAGACGAGCGATGTCGAGCGCCGTGCCGTTTCCATTTCGTTCACCGTCGGCTCCGGAGCGGAGGACAGGAACGCGCGCTTTCTCCTGACGCGGGGATGGCCCTGACATGTCGGGTAGCTCCTTTGGCTCCATGCGGCCCATCGTCACGCAAGCTCAGTGCCGTACGTGGCGAAGCAGTAACCCCTCATCCATCACGATCTTGCGCCCCGTTGCGTGGCAACGCGGCCCGGTGGCGCGCTTCGTCCTGGGGCGTTTCCACACTCGCGCGATTCGCGCGCGCGCGCGTCACGCGCGCTTTAACTCCATGCGCTGCCGATACAAAGCCGGCACCGCGCGGCCTTGAGCACAGAAGGTGCATTACGGTGCGACAAAGACTTTCGCGGAGATCTCCCGGACATGCTCATGGATGCCTTGTCACGTTTGCGCCGCTACCGGCGCGCGCTCTCCATCGTCGGCCATATCGGGCTCGTGACCATCGCGTATTTCACGGCGTACGCGCTGCGTTTCGATCTCCAGATTCCTCCTGAGCAAGTCCGCCGTTTCGCCGAGACGCTTCCTTATCTCCTTGTCGTCCGGCTCGTGTTCTTCCACCGCTTTGGGTTGTTCCGCGGCTACTGGTCTTTCGTCGGCATACGCGACCTGCGCCAGCTCCTCGGCGCCGTCACGCTCGGCTCCCTCACGTTTGTCGCCCTGATCGTTTTCCTCGGTCGAGCGAGCGGGGTGCCGATCGTCGTTCCAATGCTCGATTGGCTCGTCACACTCATGTTGACCGGCGGGATGCGTTTCGTCGCCCGCTGGATCCGCGAAGAGCCGTTCCGCAAACCCAGTCGCGGCAGGCGCACCCTGCTCCGCTGGATTAAGGAAGAGCCGCTACGCCGCAGACCGCGGCGCGGCCGTCCCGTTCTCATTGTCGGCGCCGGCCAGGCCGGCGAGCGACTGCTCCGCCAGCTCCAGCACGACCCACGTCACCCGCTGCACGTCGTGGGGCTCGTTGATGACAATCCCGCGAAACATGGCCGGACCCTTCACGGGGTCCCTGTCCTTGGTGGCTCGGATGAGCTGCGCCGCTTTGTCATCGTGCATCATGCCCAGCAGATCGTGATCGCGATCCCCTCGGCGGCACCGGAGGAGATTCGTCGCCTGGTGGCGCGGGCTGCCGAAACCGGCGTTGCGGTCAAGATCCTGCCGCCCCAGATCGACCTGCTCTCCCCCGATGAGCCGCAGATCAACAAGGTGCGCGACGTGCAGGTCGAGGACCTGCTCGGCCGCCCGCCTGTGCAGCTCGACCTCAAGGACGTGGCGCCGGAGCTCGCCGGGAAGGTCATCCTGGTCACGGGCGCCGGGGGGTCGATCGGCTCGGAGCTCGTGCGACAGATCGCGCGCTTCAACCCGCGCCGCCTGTTGCTGCTCGATCGCGCCGAAACCCCGCTGTACTTCATTTATCACGAGATCTCGGAGGAGCATCCCGCCATCGACGTCGTGCCCGTGCTCGCGAGCGTGACCAACGCCGCGCGGCTGGACCGCATGTTCGAGACCTACCGCCCCGATTGCGTCTTTCACGCCGCCGCGTACAAGCACGTCCCGATGCTGGAGTGGAACATGCTCGAGGGCGTGTGGAACAACGTCGTGGGCACGCTGCGCCTCGCCCAGTCCGCCGCGCGCGTCGGCACCCGCAAGTTCGTGCTCATCTCGACGGACAAAGCCGTCAATCCGATGAGCATCCTCGGCGCGACCAAGCGCGTCGCCGAGCACATCGTGCGCGAGCTGCCGTCCCTGCGCGCCTCCGACACCGATTTCCGGGTCGTGCGCTTCGGCAACGTCCTCGGCTCGGACGGGAGCGTCGTCCCGCTATTCAAAAAGCAGATCGCCGCCGGCGGTCCGGTAACAGTCACACACCCCGAAATGAAACGCTTCTTGATGACGATTCCCGAAGCGGCTCAGCTCGTGCTCGAGGCGGCCGCGCTTCCCGAGGCGGCGGGCCGCATCGCCGTGCTCGAGATGGGGACGCAGGTCCGCATTCTCGAACTGGCCGAGCAGATGATTCGCTTATCGGGTCTCGTGCCCCATCACGATATGCCGATCGTCTTCACCGGCCTGCGACCGGGGGAAAAGCTGGAGGAAGAGCTGATCGCGCCGCACGAAACACTGGCGCCGACCAGCATCGAGAAGATTCGCGTGGTGGCGGGCAACGGCGGCGGGGGGGCCATCCTCGCGCGGCAGATTCGCTCGCTGATCGCGGTGACGGGTCAGGGGGACGAGCGTGCCGTGGTCCGCGCCCTCACGGCAATCGTCTCGGATTATCAGCCCGAGCACCTCGAGCTCGTCAGTCCATCCCGCCGCAACGGCCACGGTGGAACGCGTGCCAAGAGCAACGGAAACGGGCACGCCACGCGGCGTCGCGTCGCGCGTTCGCGCCGGGTCGTCGAAGACCTTGCGCCACCGGCGGCCGGGCTGTCGTCGGAGAATCCCGAGCCAACACCAGTCCCACCGGCCGCGGGAGCGTCGCAATGACGGACACGGTTGCTCGCTCGACACGGCGCGACTTCCTCCCCTTCAATCCGCCACTCGTCGGCGAAGAAGAAATCCGCGAGGTTGTCGATACGTTGCGCTCGCCGTGGATCACGACGGGGCCCAAGACGCGGCGCTTCGAAGAAGAGTTCTGCACCTTCCTCCACGCACCGGCGGGAGGGGCGCTTGCGCTCAACTCCTGCACGGCGGCCATGCACACGGCGCTCGCCTGCCTCGAGATCGGGCCGGGCGACGAGGTGATCACCACGCCGATGACCTTCACCGCGACGGCGAATGTCATCGAGCATGTGGGCGCAAAACCCGTCTTTGTCGATGTCGAGCCCGACACTCTCAACATCGATCCGCAGCAGGTCGCCGCCGCGATCACACCGCGCACGCGCGCCGTGCTGCCGGTGCATTACGCCGGACATCCGGCCGAGCGGGACGTTCTGGAGGCGCTGGCGCGGACTCACAACCTCGCTCTGATCGAGGATGCGGCGCACGCGTTGCCGGCGAGCTTCCGCGGGCGGCCCATCGGATCAACGCCGAACCCGGTCGCGTTCAGCTTCTACGCGACGAAGAATCTCACGACGGCGGAAGGCGGCATGCTGACGGCCGATCCCGAGTTCCTGGATCGCGCACGCATCATGGCGCTCCATGGGATGAGCCGGGACGCCTGGAAGCGCTACGACCAGGGCGGGAGCTGGCGCTACGAGGTGGTCGCTCCGGGATTCAAGTACAACATGACCGACGTCGCGGCGGCGATCGGCTTATGGCAGCTCCGCAAGCAGGAGCGCTTCCAACGCCGGCGGGCCGAAATCGTCGAAGCATACACGCTGGCGTTCGGAGCCGAAGCCGCGCTGCAACCCCCCGTGCGCCGCGCGCACGTCGAGCACGCGTGGCATCTGTACGTCCTGCGCATCCGTCCGGAGATGCTGCGCATCGGTCGCGACCGGTTCATCGACGAGCTGACCGCGCGCAACATCGGGACATCGGTGCATTTCATACCGGTTCACCTCCATCCGTTCTATCGCAAGAAGTACGGGTATCGCCCCGAGGACTTCCCTGTGGCGTATTCGAACTTCGAGCGGCTGTTGAGCCTGCCGCTGCATCCCGGCCTCACCGATCAGGATGTCGCCGACGTCATCGACGCAGTGCTCGACGTGGTCCAGATCTACCGCCGGTGAAGTCTCCGCGGTTTGCGTGGGTGGGGTTTCACGCCGAGGGATTACCGGCGTTGCACGCGTTGCTCCGTGCCGAGGCGCCGATCGCGGCGGTCCTGACGCTGACGCCGGAGCTCCGCGCCAAGCGGTCCGGCGGCGTCGATTACACCCCGCTGTGCGCCGAATACGGCGTCCCGCTCCATCACATCACCGGCATCAACGAGCCCGAGGCGTACGCCATACTCGAGTCGCTGGCGCCCGATGTGATCTTCGTGATCGGGTGGCATCAGATCGTGCGCCCGCCGGTGATGCGCCTCGCGCGCGTCGGCCTCGTTGGCGCGCACGCCTCGTACCTCCCGCACAACCGCGGCAGCGCGCCCGTCAACTGGGCCATCATCCGCGGTGAGCGATCCTCGGGCAACACGCTGATGTGGCTGGCCGAGGGCGTGGATGAGGGCGACATCATCGCACAGCGCGCGTTTCCCATCACGCCCTACGACACGTGCGCCACACTCTATGCGCAGGTGGCCGCGAGCAACCGGGAAATGCTGCTCGAGCTGTTGCCGCGCCTATTGCAGGGCGAGCGACCGGGCCGGCCTCAGGAACGCGGCACAGAGCCCGTGCTGCCACGCCGCAAGCCCGTCGATGGACGCATCAACTGGGACGCGCCCGCACGCGAGGTCTACGACTTTGTCCGAGCGTTGACGCGGCCCTATCCCGGCGCCTTCAGCGTCCTCGACGGGACGCGGTGGTGCATCTGGGACGCCGCTCTCCTTCCCGATCTCGGCCCCCCCCCCATCGCCGGCGTGCAACCCGGCGAGGTGCTTGGCCCGGTCGTCAGTCCAGGCGCATCCGCGTGCGGTCAGCTCGTCGCCTGCGCCTCGGGCGCCGTCATCTTGCTCGAGCTCGAAGATGAAAACGGAACCGTGCTACACGGCCGCGCGCTGAGCGAGCAGCCGTGGCTCGGGAAGCGGTTCGGCGTGGGGGTACCGGCCCATGTCTAGCAAACGGCGCGTGCTCGTGATTGCCGCCCACCCCGACGACGAGCTGCTCGGCTGCGGCGGCACGGTCGCGCTCCACACAAAAAAGGGCGACCACGTCACATCGGTGATTGTGTGCGAGGGCGAGTCGCTGCGCTATGGGCAGCAGGGCGTCGGTCAAGCCGACCACATCAAGCGTGCAGCGCAAACGCTCGGCGTGTGCGACGTCCGCCCGCTCGGTTTCGCCGATCAGCGGCTCGACACGCTGCCGCTCACCGAGCTGATCACCCCGCTCGACGCAATCGTCAAGGAAGTTCAGCCGCAGATCGTGTACTGCCAATACGGCGGCGACATCAATCGCGACCATCATCTGCTGTTTCAGGCCACGCTCGTCGCGACACGGCCTACCGCTTGTTGGATCCGCGCGGTGTACGCGTTCGATACCGCCAGCAGCACGGAGTGGGCGTTTCCGCGGACGTTTACGGCCGATACGTGGGTCGACATCTCCGCGACGCTCGAGACCAAGCTCGCCGCCATGGCGTGCTACACCAGCGAAGTCCGTCCCTATCCTCATCCGCGTTCCCTCGAGGCGTTGCGCTACCGCGCGCATGCCTGGGGCAACCAGCAGTGCCTCGACGCCGCGGAAGCCTTCATGACCGTTCGCCGAACTCTCCAGCATGGTGAAACGCCTGTTTGACGTCCTTTGCGCCTCGTTGGCGCTCGTTGTCACAGCTCCATTGCTCGCACTTGCCGCGATCGGCATCAAGCTGACCGATCCGAGGGGGGGGCCGGTACTCTACCGCGCGCGTCGCGTCGGGTATCTGGGCCGCGAGTTCACGATGCTGAAACTGCGGACGATGCGGCGCAGCACGGAGGGTGACGCCGGACCGCTCATCACGGGCATGCGGGACGAGCGGATCTATCCGTTCGGGCGACTGCTGCGGCGCATGAAGATCGACGAACTGCCGCAGCTCTTCAATGTCCTGCGCGGCGATATGGCGATCGTCGGACCGCGGCCCGAGGACCCGGTGATTGTCCGGGCGCATTACTCCGTGACCGATCTCGAAACCCTCGGCGTGCGGCCTGGCCTCGCGAGTCCCGGCAGCATCTACCAGTACACGGCGGGCGACAAGTTGCTGACGGGCAACGATCCCGAATCGCGCTATGTCGACAAACTGCTCAAGACGAAACTGGCGCTCGACCGCGTGTACATCCGCAAAGCGTCGCTGCGACAGGATCTCGCGATCGTGGGCCGGACATTGCTCGCGATCGGCGCGGTTGCGCTCGGCAGGCGCAAGTTCGCTAATCCTCCCGAGATGCACGCGGCACGGCGGTTGCTTGCGGAAGACCGATCATGAGCCACCTACGCATCCGCGAAGCGACGCCGGAAGAGCTGAGCAGTTGGGATGCCATCGTTCGGCGCTTTCCGAATCACCGCCTGCCCCATTTGCGGGCCTGGGTGGATTCACTGACGGCGAGCGGCTGCGGCCGCCCGCTCTATCTCGTCCTCGAGAACGGCGCGGGCATCGTCGGTTGCTTGCCCGGTCTGCTCGTCAACGTCGGCAAGTGGCGGCTCTTCGGCTCGCCGCTCGCGGGCTGGCAGACCGTCAGCCTGGGACCGGCATTCGATCCGCAATCGTTCGACACCACGGCATTCGCAAACGCGATTGTGCCGTACCTCGAGCAGCATCACAACGTCGATCACATCGAGCTCATGCATCCGGGCCTCGATCCCACCGGGATGCGCACCGCCGGTTTCAAGGATCAAACGGTCTTCACGTACCGCGCGCCGCTGTTTCCGCACGATGAGGCAAAGACGTTCAAGCAGCTCAAGATCAGCGCGCGCCGCAACGTGAAACGGGCGCAGCGGCTCGGCCTCATTACGCGGTTCGAGGAAGACGAAAGCTTCGTCGACGAGCATTACGCTCAGCTCAAAGAGGTGTATCGGCGCGGCGGGTTTTCCGTGCCGTTCGGCAAGCAGCGCGTGCTCGAGTTTTTTCGGCAGCTCAAGGCCAGCGGCAACCTGATTGCCATTTCCGTCTACTTGCCGGGCGGCCGCATCAATATCGCGACGGGAATCTTCTTCGTCGAAGGCACCGAGCTGTATCTCTGGATGTGGGCACACCGGCAGCACTATCGCTGGTATCGCCCCACCGAGCTGATGACGTGGACCGTCATGCAGCGCGCCATTCAGCTCGGCTGCGAGACGTTCGACATGATGGGCGGCGGCGAATTCAAGCAGAAGTTCGGCGCCGAGCGCGACGTCTCGAAGATTCGCTGGATGCGCGGCCGGCATCCCTGGCTGATGGGCGCGCGCAAGGTCGTCAAAACAGTGTACGGCTGGCAGCAGGGCCTGCGCGGCCGCGCGTCACAGGTGACGCGCCAGGCCACTGCGTTCATCGCCCGCGGCGGCCGGGCCGCGCATCCGGTGCGCCCGCCCGCGTGCGTCCTCGGCGACATCGACTTGGTCCGCGCACTCGGCATCGCGCGGATCCCCTCCACGGTTCTGGCCCCGCCGGGCGCGCCGGTGCGCTACTCGCGCCATACGCGCGGCGCGTTTCCGTGGCATGACGCGTGGGAGCATCCGGAGCAGCTCGTGGAATCACTGGTGCGATTCGGCCAGGCGCAGCCCGAGCCGCCGGTGCTGTACTACCAGGAAGACCGGACGCTGCTGCTCGTCTCCCGCCATCGCGAACAGCTGCGCGAAGGCTTCCGGTTCGTCATTCCCGACGCTGAGCTGGTCGAGCAGCTGGTGGACAAAGCGCGCTTTCAGAAGCTCGCTGCGCGCCTGAATCTTCCGGTCCCGACGGCACGCGTCATCAGGCCCGGCGATTCTGCGCCGCACGACGGGTTCGGACTTTCTTTCCCGATCGTCCTCAAGCCGCTCGTCCGCATCCCCGCTCGCTGGGAGCCGCTTGCCGGGCCCGGCAAGGCGATGTCGCTCAACAGTGCCGCGGAGCTGCTCTCGCTCTGGCCACAGATTCAGGCGGCGAATCTGCCGATCCTGGCGCAGGAGCTTGTGCCGGGCGCCGAGAGTCGCATCGAGAGCTATCACGCCTATGTCGACGAGCGCGGCCACGTCGTGGGGGAATTTGCCGGACGAAAAATCCGCACCCGGCCACCGGCGTATGGCGACAGCACGGCACTCGAGACGACCGACGCCAAAGATGTGTTGGCGTTGGGTCGCTCGTTGATCAAGCGCCTGAAATTCACCGGCGTCTGCAAGTTCGATTTCAAGCGCGGCCCCGATGAGCGGCTACGCCTGCTCGAAATCAATCCCCGATTCAATCTTTGGCATCACCTCGGCGCGGTCGCGGGAGTAAACCTTCCCGCACTCGTTTATGGCGACCTGATCGGTGCACCACGCCCCATCGTGGTGCCGGCGCAGGCGGGATTCCGCTGGTGCAAGCCCTGGAAAGACCATGCGGCAGCCCGCGCGGCAGGCATGTCCCTTGCCCAATGGGCGTCATGGCTACTCCGCTGTGAGGCGAAGAGTGGTCTGGCGTGGGACGATCCGTTCCCGCTATTCGGCGCGACCCTCCACCGCGGAATCACCGCACTGAGTGGAGCCATTCGACGTAAGGGGCACCCGCTGACGCTTCGCAGCGTCAAGGAGTGACGTATGAGACCTGCCATGATGTTGCTGATGCGCGCGCTGGTCATTCTGGGCGCGGTCCTCGCGGTCATTTCCTGCGGAAACTCGGTCTAACTGCAATCACGTCCACCTCAAGGAGAGATGTATGAAGTTGACACCCCGCTTTATGCTTCGCGCCGGCCTCGTGCTCTGTGCTGCCGGTGCCCTGGGCGCCTTCGGCGCGTGCGGCAAAGACAACCCCATCGAGCCCACGCCGCCGCCACCGCCACCGCCGGTCCTCGCAGCGCCGACGAATCTTGCTGCCGTTGCCGGCACTGACAGGATCAGCCTCACATGGGCCCACACCGACAGCGCCTTGGGCGGCTTCCGGCTTGATCGCTGCTCGGGTGCGAACTGCACGAACTTCGCGCAGGTAGGGACCAACCTCGCTGGAAACGTCCGCGCGTTGATCGATAGCGGCCTCGCGCTCACCACGCCGTACAGCTATCGGATCCGGGCGTTCAAGGGTGCCGACACATCCTTGTGGACCCCGACGGTGACCGCTACGACGGGTACTACCGGCGGCGGCGGCACCGCGTTCACGATGGTGGGCGCGGGTGAAATCACCAGTTGCGCAAGTCAGGGGTCGATGTTGACCGCAAACCTGATTGACAGTGTGGTCGCGAAGAATCCAGACGCAATCGTGTTCACGACTGGTAATAATGTCGCGGATTCAACCGGCGCCAGCTACGCAAACTGTTTCGATCCACGGTGGGGTAAGTTCCTGAGTCGTATCCGCCCGGCACTCGGGAATCGGGATTATGACAAAGGGCCGGACGCTGCCTTCACCTACTTCGGCGATAAGGTCGGTCAGTCTGGTAAGGGATGGTACAGCTTCGATGTCGGCACCAACTGGCATGTGATCGTGCTCAACACGGCCACGTGGCCGTGGGGTTCAACGATGATGACAGATGCCGCATCGGAGCAAAACGTGTGGCTGGCTAACGATCTTGCTCAAAGCGCCGGCAAAAAGTGCACGATCGCGATCATGAATCTCCGCCGCTACTACTCGTACGGCACGTTCGAAAACATGAACGTCAAGAACATCTGGAGAACGCTGCACTCGGCTGGTGTCGAAATGGTTCTCAGCGGCTACGAGAAGTACTACGAGCGTTGGAATCCGCAGGATCACGACATGCACGCGGATCCGACCAATGGCGTCGTCCAGTTTACGGTCGGTACCGGCGGTCGCACCCTGGACAACTATGCCAACTCGTGGAAACCGGTGGCTGAGGTTCCCAACCTGGCGGTTCGCGATGCGTCGACGTGGGGCGTGTTGAAGCTCAAGCTGAACGACAACAGCTACGAGTACGAGTTCATTCCGACGACGCCGGGTGGTTTCACCGACAAGTCGGCCGCTCCAGTAGCCTGCCACTAACGTAGAAAAGCCCGAGGCCCCGAGCAGTGTCTAACACATTGCCCGGGGCCTCGTGCCTCATTGTTCTAACGATTTCGTAGCAGGAATACGTGAAATTGCGTACCCGTTACGGGTGACGGGGGATGACCTGACCCCTGTTTTTGATCCAGTTATTGTGACCAATCCTCGGGGGTAGAAGGTTGTGAGCTGGTCCCAGCGAGCAGCTCGTTGGTGAATTCCACCGGGGTGCGATCCCCCAGGCTGCTGTGCGGTCGGCCGGCGTT
>DATFEG010000101.1:0-15535 GCA_035251445.1 Gemmatimonadales bacterium
CGCATTGCCCAGCCACATCTTCCAGTCAATATAATCGTCACCTTTGCCCTCAGGCCCGGCGGCCTCATCAATCTTCCAGTTCCACTCGCCTTCGATCGAATTGCGATGGTACGACCCCTGGCTCATCAGTAACTTCCCGATCATCCCGTCCTCAATCGCCTTGCGAGCCTTCCACCACTGGTCGCTGGAAGTCGTCTGTGAGCCGATCTGAACGACTCGGTTGGTGGCCTGGGCGGCTTCGTAAAACTTCCTGGCCTCTTCGACCGTGCGCGTCATCGGCTTTTCGCAGTAAACGTCCTTGCCGGCCTTCATCGCCTCGATGGCGATCGGCGCGTGCCAGTGGTCGGGCGTGGCGATGATCACCGCATCCACCTCGCCGCTCGCGAGCAGGTCGGTGTAGCGCTTGAAGCGCTTGGCGGGCGGATTCGCCGCGCCGCCGCCGGGACGCTGCGTCACCTGCGAGGCGGCGATAGCGCGCTCGGTGCGGACGTCGAACAAATCGCACACCGCGGTCAGGGCGACGTTGAGGTCGTCCTGGCCCAGATAGGTCTCGAGCTCCTTGTCGCGCGGGTCTTCGTCGTGGTTCTTCTTGGCCTCGTCGATCCAGTCGGGGTGCGCGAAGCCGGCGTGCCGCACCAGCGACTCCCCTTCCCCCCCGTACCCGATGATGCCGAGGCGAATCCGCTTGCCCGGCGGGCGCGAGATCGCGTTCCGGATCACCGCGGGACCGCTCTCGCTCACACCGAGCTCGGCGAGCAGGGCGCGTCGTTTGACGTCATCGCCCGCTTTTTTCCGGAGGAATTCCACGAAAAACACGCCGAAGACGGGGACTGACACCAGCGCCTTGAGGACGCTGCGGCGCGACATGGTCAGCCAATCGTTGCCGGTAGGTTTCTTTTGGTCAGTCATGGCCGGTGCTCTCCAAGACTGCGGGCGCGAACGGCTCGGCTATCGAGCCGCTCTTCTTGCGGGCGAGGAATCGGTCCAGCCCGAAGCTCTGCTCCGTGGGATACGCGAGCACGACGAGTAGGGCGGCGAGCTCGATCAGGACCTTGTTCACGATCAGGTAACTGCCCTCGGCCGGGATCGGATAGGTGTACCCGACGAATGGGGGTGCCGCGATATAGTAGAGGGCGAGCAGCCCGATGCCGGCAATGGCAGACCAGCGCGTGAACAGCCCGAACATGAGGCCGAGGCCGATCGCGACCTGGCCCCACATGTTGACGTAATCCACGACGGTCACCGCCGCGGGGCTCGCGGCGATGGCGACGAACACGCCTTTGAACCACCACTGCGATTCGGCGAGGTAGCCGGCGGAGGTCCAATACGGGTTGAGAAGCTTGGCGAGCCCCTCGTACAGAAAGTGCCATCCGATGAGGACTCGCAGTGCGACCATCGTGCCGACTTGAAATTTCGGCGAGGGTGTCCAGGGCATCATTGCTCCTTGCGCCATCCGCTGGAGCGGAAGTGGCGGTGATCTGAGTCCAGAATCAGGCACTCGCACTGTGCGATTGACTCGACGAGCGCCAAGCCGCGCGGAGCGTCGAGAACAAAGAGGGCGGTTGCCAGCGCGTCGGCGGCCATCGCCGTGGGCGCGAGCACCGAGACGCTCACGTGGTGATCGGGCGAGCGGCCGGTGACGCCGTCGACGATATGGTTGCCGCGTTCGTACTTGCCCGACGTGGCCACGGCGGCGTTGGCCAGATGGATGACGTCGGGAAACAGGCCGGGCGCGTCGGGGTCCCAGACGCCGACGGTCCAGGGGCGCCCATTTTCTCTGGCGCCCGCGCTCCGGATGTCGCCGCCGGCATTGATGAGGTAGCTGTGCACGCCGCCGCGCGTCAGGGCGCGCGCAATGGCGTCCACGATGTAGCCCTTGGCGATGCCGTCCAGCGTCAGGCCCATTCCTTCTTTGACGAGCCGAATAGCGCCGTTCGACGCGGCGACGTGCTCGGCGCCCACCAACGCCAGGGCATCCGCGAGTGCGGCGCCCGGTCTGAGAAGCGGCTCGACGGAGATGTCGAACGCTCCGCGCGTCATTGCGTGGTAGCGCAGCCCGCGGGCCACGACATAGGCAAGTTCGGGGGGGGGACCGTCCAGCCGGCCGGTGTCGTTGAGGGTGGTGAGCGCCGACGCGGGTTCGAAGCGCGAGAAGATGGCGATGAGCCGATCCAGCTCACCGAATGCGCGGCCGATCGCCTCGTCGAGGAGCCCTTGCGCCGGGCCGAGCGCCGACACCGAGACTAGTGTGCCCATGGCGGGGCGGGACGTCGTCACGATGACCGTGTTCCGGTCGATCTTTAAGCATTCTGTGGCGGTGGGCGCGATATCCGCGCGCTCGAAGCCTAGGTCGAGGAGCCGGTCGATGATCACTCAGCAACAAGACACCGCGAACCGTGAAGGGCCGCTGAAGAAGAGGTGAGGCTTCGAACAGAGAGCCTTGTGGTCAAGAAAGGGTCTTGTTCGCCGCTGTGAGGGGTACGTAGCTTGGGGGTCGAGCAGGAACTCTCCAGCGGGAGGTACCGACCGTGAAAGCGTCGATTGGAGCAGTCGTCCTGGCGTTGTGTGGGGCGGCGTTCGTGCAGCCGGGCACGCCGACCGAGGCGCAGACGAAGGTGACGGTGGTGATCACGTCGCCCCTGAACGGCGACACGGTATCGAGCTCGGTGCTCATCAAGCTGCGGGCGACCGGGGTTCGGATCGCCCCCGCGACTGTCGAGCAGCGCGGCACGGGTCATCATCACCTGTTTGTCGATCACGAGCTGAAGTGGATCAACGACACGATCCCGGCGGGGAGCCCGGGGATCATTCATTTGGGGCGGGGCCAGACCGAGTTCCGGCTCGATTCCCTCGCGCCGGGCCCCCATCGCGTGATCGCCCTAATCGCGGATTGGAGCCACGTCCCCCTAAACCCACTCGTCGCGGATACCGTGACGTTCACGGTGAAGTAGCGCCCAGAGCCACCGGGGGAACCAGGTCCGTTCGGGAGACTTGAGCCTAGGCAACCGGGGTCGGGGGTGGCGTAGAAGTTCCTGCCTGAAGTCTTCTTCATCATACCCACAACACACCTTTCAACGTCGGCCGGTAGGCTTGCATCTGATGACGAGCGTCGCGAGCTGTCACGGAGAGGCGAGCGCGGTCACGGGTTGGCCTCGCGGTCTGCGCGTAGCCCTCGTCGGCGCCCCCAACGTCGGCAAGAGCGCACTCTTCAACTGCCTCACCGGACGCTACGTCACGGTTTCCAACTATCCGGGTACATCGGTCGAGATCGCGCGGGGCGCAGGGACATTCGGCGGCGTCGCAGGCGAGGTGCTCGACACGCCGGGCCTGTACTCGCTATTGGCAACGACCGATGACGAGCGCGTCGCGCAGCGTCTCCTGCTGGATGGCACGGCCGACGTGGTCGTCCACGTCGTCGACGCGAAGAATCTACCGCGCATGCTGGCGCTCACCCTCCAGCTCCTCGAGTTGGGCCGTCCGCTGGTCATCGCCTTGAACATGATGGACGAGGCCGAGCGGCTCGGTTTGCGTTTGTTCCCGGGCGAGCTCGCGCGGCGTCTCGGCGTTGCGGTCGTGCCGGTGGTGGCGGTGACGGGGTGGGGAATTGCCGAGCTCCGGTCCGCGATCCTGCATGCGTGCGCGGCCCCCGTGCCGCTGCCCCCCGTTTACGGAAACGGTGTGGGCACCGCGCTCGGTAGGCTCCGCGACCGCCTCGCCGGCGTTTACCCCGTCGATCCCGCGGCGTTTGCAGCCTTGCTCCTCCAGGGCGATGCGAACGCCCAGGCCGCGGTGTGCCGTCATGAGCGGGACGGCGGCCGGCGGGCGATCGCGGCGGCCCGCGACCTCGCCGGGGGTTTCAATGCCCCGGCCCCGTACCGGGTCGCAGTCGAGCGGCAGCGCGCCGTCGAGGCACTGCTTGATCGCGTGCTGCTCGCCTCATCGCCCCGTAGGGGTGCGTACGACCGCCGGCTCTTGGACTGGCTCGGTCGCGCGCTAGGCCGCCCTGCCGTGGGGGTTCCCGCGCTCGGCGTCGTACTGTACGTCGGACTGTACCTGTTCGTCGGGCGATTCGGAGGCGGCACCCTCGTGGATTGGCTCGAGCATGTGGCATTCGGCAGGTGGATCAGTCCGTTCTTCGAGCGTCTCTTTGCCGGGCTGTCTTCGGACGCCATACGCGCGCTCTTCGTGGGCGAGTACGGACTGCTCACGCTGGGGCTGCGGTATGCCATCGGCATCATCCTGCCGATCGTTGGCGCCTTCTTCCTGTTTTTCGCCGTGCTCGAAGACTCTGGCTATCTCCCGCGCATCGCCTTGCTCGTCGACCGCGTCTTCAAGCGCCTCGGGCTCTCGGGGCGCGCCGTGATTCCTATGGTCTTGGGGTTCGCGTGCGACACGATGGCGACGATGGTGACTCGTACTCTGGAGACCCGCCGCGAGCGCGTATTGGCCACACTGCTCCTCGCCCTCGCGATCCCCTGCTCGGCGCAGCTCGGCGTGATTCTGGCCCTCATCGCCGGCCAGCCGCTCGTGCTTGGCGTCTGGATAGCCGCAGTGGTTGGCACGTTCGTCTTGGTCGGTGCCGTTGGTGCGCGGGTCCTTCCCGGCGCGCCGCCGCTGTTTCACATGGAGCTGCCGCCGCTCCGCGTCCCGCGCGCCGGCAACGTGCTCGTCAAGACGTACACGCGGATGCAATGGTATTTCTTCGAAGTCCTGCCGCTCTTTCTCCTGGCCAGCGTCCTGCTGTGGATCGGTGATCAGACGGGTCTGCTCGCGGCTGCCGTGGCCGGGCTCGAGCCCGCCGTGGCCGCCCTCGGCCTCCCCGCGGATGCCGCTCGCATCTTCCTGTTCGGCTTCTTCCGGCGCGACTACGGCGCGGCTGGTTTGTACGATCTCAATCATCAGGGTTTGCTCGATCCGGTCCAGCTCGCGGTGGCAGCCGTGACGCTCACGCTGTTCGTGCCGTGCATCGCCCAGTTCTTGATGATGATGAAGGAGCGAGGAGCGAAGACCGCGCTGGCGATGCTCGCCTTCATCACACCGTTCGCATTCGGCGTCGGGTTCCTGGTGAACCTCGTGTTGCGGTGGTTGATATGATCACGCGGCGCGTGGTCTGCGGCTTGTGCTCGCTGGAGTTCCTCGAGGACATGGGGCAACCAGTGTGTCGCGCCTGTCCGCTCGCCGGCATCTGCCACAACGTCCGCTGCCCGAATTGTGGCTATGAGAACGCCGTTCCGCCCGCGTGGCTCGCGCGTCTCGCAGGGAGGTTCATTCGGTGACGACGATCGAGTGGTTTCGCATGCGCCTGCTGCCTGGCGGGCCTCGCGGCTGGGCCGATGAGTGCCCCACCGGAGTGCCCGTGCCGGAAGCCCACCGCTGCGCGGCCGTCGACTGCGAGTCGGTGCCGCTCACCAGCTTGGCGGAAGGCGAGCGCGGGTGTATAACGTGCTTGCAGGATCCTGGATCAGCCAGCGCGGCAAAGGTAGCTGCGCTGGGCGCGCTCCCCGGGATCGAGCTCGAGCTGGTCCAACGATTCCCAGCATTTGTGTTCCGCATCGGCTACGCGGAGGTCGCTGTTGACACGGAACTCGCTGAGTCCATCCGCGTGCGCCGCATACTTCGACCGAGAGGAAGGTTCAAATGAAACGGATTCAGCTGATCGGCATCGGACTGTCCCTGATCGCTCTGCCGCTCGCCGCCCAGGACACGGTGCGCCCGCGCCCGCCGGGCCCAGGGCCGCGCGCCGGCATGGGAATGCACGGACCGCATGGCGATCACATGATGCGCATGATGGGCGACATGATGGGCCCCATGATGAGGGTCATGGCGTATGAGCCGGCGCATTTGTTGGCGTGGAAGGACTCGCTGCAGCTCACCAACGCGCAAGTCACCAAACTCACGGCGATCCGTGACGCTGCCAAGTCGGCTCATGACGCGGCCGCGGGCGGCGCGAAGACGCACATGAATGCGGTGGCGCAGGCATTTCAGGCGGCCGCTCCCGACACGAACGCGATGCGAGCGCATTTCAACGAGGCGCACGCGGCGATGGGCAAGGCGCATGGAGTGATGCTCTCGGCGGCCGCGCAAGCGAAAGCCGTTCTCACCGACGCGCAGCGCCAGCGGGTCGATGCGTGGGCGAACGCAATGCAGCAGCAGCGCACGATGTGACGTCTCAGCAGCGCACGATGTGACGTCTCACAATTGATTCAACGTCGCTTCACGACGCGAGTGCTAGGTTGTACGCGGCCACCAGAGCGGTGGCCCGTGCGGGATCCCGAGGCAAGCCATCGGCCGCATGTTCACCGGGAAGTCGACCGGTCCAGGAACGCGAAATCCGATGGCCTCCAGCCCTCGCTGGCCTCAACAGCGGGGGCTGCTTGTTTTCTTTTCATGCGCGTTTCACCGCCGGTTCACCCCTGCGTGGCCAGATTGGAGGCGCTACGTAATCAGCCACGTTCACAGGAGGTGAGCCAAATGTTCGGAATCACGCGGAAGTTTCCAGGCGATCCTTGGGCCGAGCTCCTCTACAACTTGGAGCGGCGGATGGGCCGTGCCTTCGGCGAGCCCTACGGTTTCAACTGGCAGTTCAATGATGCTGCGACGGCCGCATGGACGCCCGTCGTGGACATCTTCGAGGAGACGGGGCATCTGAGGATTGTCGCCGAGATCCCCGGCGTGAAGCCCGACGCCGTGAAGATTCTCGTCGAGAACAACGTGCTCACGATTCAGGGCACGAAGGAGCAGGTCGCCGAGGAGAAGACCGAGAAGGTGCATCGCTATGAGCGGGCCTACGGCGCGTTCGAGCGCAGCTTCACGCTTCCCACCACCGTCGAGGCGACAAACATCAAGGCGACCTATGACATGGGCGTCCTGACGCTCATCCTCCCGAAGGTCGAGAAGGCAAAACCGCGGGAGATTAAGCTGGAGGTCGTTCCGGAAAAGAAGCTGAAAGCGTGATGAATCACGTCTCGATCGGTCAGGAAAACGCCCCCGGCACGCAATGTGTCGGGGGCGTTTTGACTCAGAGCGTTTTTTGCTCGGTATTGATGCCCAGCAGGGTATAAACCGGACACATGCCGAACAGCGCGGTGCCGATGAAAATCAGTGCAATGAACCCGATCCCAAGCGCGATCAGCGGGTGGTCCCCAAAGGTGGCAGAAAGAATGAGCAGCGCGAGCCCGACAAACCCGCGAACACCAGCGTCGCGCCATCCCACATTACGACTCCGCATACAGTTGGCTCCAGTGAAATGCCTGCGCGCAATGTGCGGTGTCGAGCCTGAACGGCGTTCCAACCGATGGTGAAGGCGTCTTCATTTTCGTCCCGCGCCTGCAGCGGCATCAGCGGTTACACCTACCGAGCTGGCCCGCAGCGTTGGACCGCGGGAACGCAACGCCGGGATAAATGCGTTATTTCGACAACGACGGGGTCTCCATTCACCGGGTGATACGAATCCATGACTGAGACACGCACAGCGACAGTACCGTGCCCCATTTGCAGCACAGTGAATCGGGTCGACCTCACGAAAGTTGATAAAGGCCCGAAGTGTGGAGAATGCGGCCGGCCTATTCTGCTTGACCGGCCCATAGCGGTCTCGGACTCAGCGTTCGATCAAGTGACGACCCACACGACCGTCCCCGTGGTCGTGGACTTTTATGCGGACTGGTGCGGTCCCTGCAAGATGATGGCCCCGATACTCGATGAGGTCGCGCGACGGCGTCAGGGGGAGTTGCTTGTGACGAAGCTCGATACGGACCGCAATCCGCAAACAGGGCAGCGGTTCGGCGTTCGCGGCATACCCACTCTGATCGTATTTCGTGAGGGCAAGGAAGTGGCCCGGAAGGTCGGCGCCGTTCCGCCCGGTGAGCTGGACGCTTTTTTAAAGGGGTTTTAGCGCGCCAGCTGTCGCAGCACGTACTCCAGAATTCCGCCGTGCTTGTAGTACTGCAGCTCTTGCGGCGTATCGATGCGCACGAGAACCTTGAAGCCGATCACCTTGCCAGCGTCGGATGTGGCAGTGACCGCCAGTTCCTTGGGCATGTCGCTCAGTCCGAGGATGTCATAGCGCTCCTTGCCCGTGAGGCCCAGCGAGCCTGGATTCTGGCCCGGAGCGAACTGCAGCGGCAGGATTCCCATTCCCACCAGGTTGGAGCGGTGAATGCGCTCGAAGCTCTCCGCGATCACTGCGCGAACGCCGAGCAGCCGGGGTCCTTTCGCCGCCCAATCGCGGGACGAACCTGAGCCGTACTCCTTGCCCGCCAGCACGATCAAGGGCGTCTTCTCCGCGGCGTACTTGAGCGAGGCGTCGTAAATCGTCATCACTTCACCGGTGGGCAGATAGGCGGTGAAGGGTCCTTCGGTGCCCGGAGCCAGCTGGTTCTTGAGGCGCACGTTCGCGAAGGTGCCGCGCATCATGATCTCGTGATTGCCGCGCCGCGCGCCGTAGGAGTTGAACTCGAGCGGCTGAACGCCGTGCTGTACGAGGTACTGCCCCGCGGGGCTCGTCTTGCGAATCGAGCCGGCCGGCGAGATGTGGTCGGTTGTGATGCTGTCCCCGAGAAGACAGAGCACGCGCGCGCCGCGAATGTCGCGCACCGGCGCGGGTTGGGCGGGCATGCCGTCGAAATAGGGGGCGCGGCGGATGTAGGTCGACGCCGGCTCCCAGGTGAAGCGATCGCCCTCGGGCACCGGGAGCCCGCGCCAGCGTTCGTCGCCCTCGAAGACCCCCGCGTAGCTCTTGTGAAACATCGACGATTTGATCGACCGGCCGATCACGTCAGCCACTTCCTTGCTGGACGGCCAGATGTCGCGCAAGAAAACGGGGCCCTTCGCGCCGATGCCGAGCGGCTCGTTGTGGAAGTCGATGTCGATCCGTCCGGCCAACGCATACGCGACCACGAGCGGAGGCGAGGCGAGATAATTGGCGCGCACTTCCTGCTGAATGCGTCCCTCGAAATTGCGATTGCCCGAGAGCACCGAGCAGACGACCAGCTCGCATTCCGCGATCGCCGTGGAGACGACCTCCGGCAAGGGGCCGGAGTTTCCGATGCACGTCGTGCAGCCGTAGCCGACAAGATGGAAGCGCAATGCTTCGAGGGGCTTCATGAGGCCCGCCTGCTCGAGATAATCGGTGACGACTTTGGATCCCGGCGCGAGACTGGTCTTGACCCACGGTTTCGTCCGCAAGCCAAGATCGACCGCTTTCTTTGCCATGAGGCCGGCGGCGACCATCACCGACGGGTTCGACGTGTTCGTGCAGCTGGTGATCGCCGCGATAACGACGGAGCCGTGCGTGAGGACGTGCTCGATATCGTCGATGCGGAGCTTGGCGTGTGAGGGCCGAGGCGGCATGAGCCCCGCTTGCCCGCCCTCGCCTTCCCAGCGGCCGAGGGGCGTCGCACCGGCCGACGCGGCAGCCACGACCGCCGGTGGCGTCGTTGGCTTCACGAGTGAAGGCAACGCTTCGGCGAACTTGCGGGGAACTTCGCGCAAGCTTACGCGGTCCTGCGGACGACGCGGACCGGCCATGCTGGGCTCGACCGTCGCCAGGTTCAGCTCGAGTGTGTCGGTATAGATGGGATCGGGGGCGTCAGACGTATGAAATAGGCCCTGTTCCTTCATATAGGCCTCGACCAGCTGTACCTGCTCGCGCGGGCGTCCGGTGAACTCGAGGTAGCGTAGCGTTTCCTGGTCGACCGGGAAAATGCCGATCGTGGCGCCATATTCGGGGGCCATATTGCCGATCGTAGCCCGGTCGGCCAGCGCGAGCGTCGAGACGCCGGGCCCGAAGAACTCGACGAACTTCCCGACGACCCCTTTGTTGCGCAGCATCTGCGTGATCGTGAGCACCAGGTCCGTCGCCGTGGCGCCTTCGGTCAAGCGGCCGCTCAGCCGGAAGCCGACCACCTGCGGGGTGAGCATCGAGACCGGCTGGCCGAGCATTGCAGCTTCGGCTTCGATTCCTCCCACACCCCATCCCACCACGCCCAGCCCGTTGATCATCGTGGTGTGCGAGTCCGTGCCGACCAGTGTATCCGGATATGCCTGCCGTGGTTCGTCGGACGTAAAAACGACCCGTGCCAGGTATTCGAGATTCACCTGGTGCACGATCCCGGTGTCGGGGGGAACGACCTTGAAGCCCGAGAACGCTTTCTGTGCCCAGCGTAGCAACGCATACCGCTCGCGATTCCGCTGGAACTCGAGGTCGGCGTTGACCTGAAAGGCCTTCGGCGTTCCGAACTCATCGACGATCACCGAATGGTCGATGACCAGCTCGGCGGGCAGCAGCGGATTCACCTTCTTGGGATCGCCGCCCATCTGCACGATGGCGTCGCGCATAGCGGCGAGGTCCACAACGGCAGGCACGCCCGTAAAGTCCTGCAGCAGCACACGTGCCGGCATGAATGCGATTTCCTCATCTGGCAGCTTGAGGGGCTGCCAGCGCGCGAGCTTTTCGATGTCTTCGGCCGGCACGACCCGGCCGTCTTCGCGGCGCAGCAGGTTCTCGAGCAGGATCTTGAGAGAATAAGGAAGGCGGGCGATGGAGAGTCCGCGGCGCTCGAGCGCGTCGAGTCGGAAGATCTCGTACGTGGCGGCGCCCACTGTGAGTGTCGCCCGACTACCGAAGCTGTTCGTGCTCACTGCTGCAATACTTTCACGGCCCTCACGAAGTACTCTGTCTCGCCAAAGCAGGTCGTGGGTACGCCCTTGTGCTGGTCATATGTGAGCGCAACACGTTTGCCGAGGGACTGGTTGATATGCTCCGCGACGGCGTCATCTCTGACCGTGAAGTAGAATTTCTCCGGCGTCGTGCCCGGCATCGAAACCATCGCCAGCTCACCTTCCCATGTCTTACACAGCCATCCCCGCTTCGAGAACTTCTGCACGAAGCCGGCGCGTTCGCCTTCGGAATAGCTCCATTGTAGCGCGGACCAGGTGTACAGAGCGAAGAGAAGGATCGGCGTAAGCAGGATCCCCGCGATGATGAGCTTGCGCTTGCGTGTGAGCTGGAAGTTGAGATTCACGTAGCTGAATCTACCTCGTACTTTTCGGTGCGATAAGGCGTAAAGCCGCGCGCGACGTAGTTGGGGAGCGCATTGGGATGGTCCAGCGTACAGGTGTGGAGCCAGACGCGCCTGGGACCGAGCGCCCACGCATCCCGCACCGCGCTGGACAGCAGGTGCTTGCCGAAGCCGCGTCCGAACTCCGCCGCCACAATGCCGAAATACGCGATTTCCACCGAGTCGTCCTCGGCCACGCGCCGCAGCTCGTACCACCCCGCAAGGTCGGCGTGTTTGGTCCGTTTACGCCGGGTCGCGACGAACAGCTGGATCGCAGGATCGGAGAGATGCTTCCGGATCTCCGCATCCGTCCAGTCCCACCGGTCGCGCCAATGAAAAGCTTCGCCCACCGCGCGGTAGCATTGGCGATACAGCTCGGGAAGTGGCCTCTTGGCGCGCGCAATCGCGATGTCGGGAAAATCGCCGAATGCGGCCTTGAACTGGGTATGGTCGGTTAGCTCGAGGTAGGTTCGAGTGACCTGCATGCTTGAATCTAGGTATCCGGTATCCGGTATCCGGTATCCAATATCCGTGATCCGGTGCTCGTTATCCGGATACCTGACACCGGATAGCGGATACCGTATTTTCAGCGCATGACCTTCAACAAAATGGGCACAATCCCCCTGCCGCTTGCGCTCCATCTCGCAACGCACACGGTGATCGGTCTGTTCTGCGCGTTCGCGGGCGGGCTCAACCTCATCGATCCCACCAAGATCATCCCCAACGCGCTGATCTTTCTCGGGCTTACCGGATTCAGCTGGGGATACGTGTTCGGCATTCTCATGGCGCGCAAGGAAGCGCTGGGCCTCGGCGTCGTCGCGAGCGTCGTCTACATCGGGGCCGGCATCTGGCAGCTCGGCCCGCGTTGGCTCCTCGGCGCGCTCCTGCTCGCGATCGGCGCGTCCGGCTTGGCCATCATCGCGCTATACCGTCGCAGAATTTTGGAAGCTTAGGGAACCGCGCATTGTTCTTGGGGCATGAGCACTATCCTCACCTTGGCGGACGCGGGCGCGGGCGCGGGCATGTCCAGCGCTCCGCCCGCCGCGACAAGTCAAAGTCCTTCCGATGCCGAGCTGCTGGACGCTTATTCACGGACCGTCAGTAACGTCGTCGAGCGCGTAGCACCCGCCGTCGTGAGCGTCGAAGTCCATCACCGCAGATCATCCAGAACCGCGAGTTCGCAACGTGAAGCACGAGGTCATGGATCGGGATTCGTCTTTACGCCGGATGGGTTCATTCTCACCAACAGCCATGTCGCACACGGCGCCACGAAGACTGACGTGGCGTTTGCCGACGGTCGTCGGTTGCGTGCAACGCTCGTGGGCGACGATCCCGATACCGACCTGGCCGTTTTGCGAGTCGAAGATACCGCGCAGGTCACGGCGCCATTGGGCGATTCCGGGGCATTGCGGGTTGGCCAGGTCGTGATCGCCATCGGGAACCCGCTCGGGTTCCAAAGCACTGTTACGGCCGGCGTTGTCTCTGCGCTGGGTCGCTCGTTTCGCTCCATCTCGGGGCGGTTGATCGACAACGTCATCCAGACGGACGCGGCACTCAATCCCGGAAATTCGGGTGGGCCACTGCTCGATTCGCGCGGCAACGTCGTTGGGGTCAACACGGCCGTGATTCTGCCTGCACAGGGGATTTGTTTCGCGGTCGCGGTCAACACGGTGAAACTTGTGGTCGGCCAGCTGATCGCGTACGGACACGTTCGCCGCGCCCGCATCGGTGTTGGTGGGCAAGACGTGTCGCTGCCACGGCTCGCTGTTCGTGCACACCGCCTGATTCAGGCGAGCGGTGTCTTGATTACGACGGTGGAGCCAGGGAGTCCCGCGGCCCGCGCGGGAATTCAGCCCGGCGATATCATCGTGGGATTCGATGGACAGCCGGTCCACGGCATCGATGACCTCCACCGGCTACTCACCGGCGATCGCATTGACATGGTGACGAGCGTCACCGTGGTGCGCAAAGCGGAACGGTTGGAGCTCTCGATCACCGCTGCGGAGACGGTTCAATCATAGACGGTTCAGCCGTCGCTGTGACAACGTCGTGACGCGTCGCCGTTGACCATCCCGGGCTTGTGTTTGTACCATTCTTGCCATGATGATGACCTGCGTCTGCCGCAAGAATACGCTGCACATCGGGAACATTCCCGGAGCGGCGGACGCTACCTGACGCGGAATCAAATAGTCGTACACGCGCCGAGCGGCCCGCCCCAAACTGGAGCGGGCCTTTTTCGTGCGAAGCCGTCAACGAAGGGAGATGGGATGAAGAGGCATTACCTGCTGGCAAGCGATTTCGATCAGACCTTGAGCTTCAACGATTCCGGCATTGTGCTGAGTGAAATGCTCGGAATTCCGAGCTTCCGTGAAAGAGTCGCAGCACTCTCACAGCTCAATCTGGTGCAACAAGGCGCCGAGCTCGCCTACCTGCTCGCGCACGATCCGGAGTACCGGCGGGTCAGCCGCAATGATCTGTTGGAGGTCGGCCGCCAGGTCCGTCTCAAACGCAATGTCGAGCTGCTGGCGCGGATGCTGGGGCAGGGCATCGATGGCCATCGCTTCGACTTCTACGTCATCTCCGCCGCGCCCGAAGAGGTCGTGCTTTCAGCGTTGGACGGCGTCGTGCCGGCCGATCATGTCATCGGCACGCGTTTCCAGTTCCAGCCCGACAACGGGCAAATCGGCTCGCTGCTGCGGGTCGCGGCCGGATTCGGCAAAGTGGCAGCCGTGGAGGACATCCGGACCAGGCACGCAGTTCCGCGCGACCAGGTCGTGTATGTGGGCGACGGGCAGTCGGACATTCCCGTCATGCTGCACGTGAACCGCGGCGAAGGCTTCACCATTGCCGCTTCTGAAGCGCGCGAGGTGGCACAAATCGCCAAGCGGACCGTGATCAGTGATGACGCGCTCTCGGTGCTGGTACCGATTCTGGAAGAGATTTCCGGGTTCGGGCCGGCACAGATCCGCGCGCTGTTCGAGGATCAGGGTCTCGTGATTCAGGAATGGGACCGCGTACGCACCGACTGGCTGACGATTCGCGACGGAGCGGGCGACGGTGTAATCCGGCTGGGCGCGACGAACGTGTGATTAGCGATGCCGGCCGCGGCCGTTGTCTCGGGACCGCCGGCTAACCTCGAATCGCCCCCGGGAACTTGGGCACAGGCGGCAGGTACCCGGGGAAGACGGGGGCGAGATCCGAGGCCCCCAGGTGGCGCACCAAAATCTCGCCGAACAAGTCGCGGAAGTCGGTTGTGACCGGCACGTCGCGGCCTTCAAATCGCTGCTCCATCTCGAGGCCTGGCCACCGGCCGAGCACGCGGCCGCCGTTCACGGGCCCCCCGGCAACGAGCATGGCCGTCGCGTGTCCGTGGTCGGTGCCGCTGTTGCCGTTCTCGCGAATCGTCCGTCCAAACTCGGACATCGTCAGCACGACCACATTGCGCATACGATCGTCGAGGTCACGCGTGAATGCCGACAGCGCAAGCCCCAACTCACGCAGACGCGCGGAGAGCTGTCCCTCGCTCGAGCCCTGATTCACGTGCGTATCCCAGCCTGTGCAATCGGCGAACGCGATCTCCAGTCCAACATTTGCTTTGATCAGCTGCGCGATCTGGAGTAGCGTGCGGCCGAGGCGGCCGGGTGGGTACTGGATATCGCTCGCGGGCCGATACTGCGTAGGGTCGGCGCGTTTCAGCATCTGGATCGCGTCGAACCCTTCACGGGATGACGACGCCAGCAGACCGGTTCCCGCACCGTCGTATAGCTCCTCGAACGCCCGAGTGAGCCGGTCGCGTGCCGCGTCCTGCGGCACCCGCAGGCCGAACGCCTGCAGGTCGTCGATCGCCAGGGATGGCGCGCTGCCCGCGAGAATCCGCGGCAGCTGCGGTCCGAACGCCACCGCGCGAAACGGCGTGTCGGCATGCTCCCGATCGTGGCTGCAGTAGCGATTCAGCCAACCGTCGCTCGTCGCCTTCAGGCCCGGTGTGCCCGATTCCATGTAGTCCTGAGCATCAAAATGGCTGCGGGTCGACTCGGGAGAGCCAATTGCGTGCAGCACAGCGAGACTCTTGTTGTCCCACAGCGACTTGAGCGGCGCAAGGGCCGGGTGCAGGCCAAAGTGCCCGTCCAGGTCGATCACGTCCTTCGCGGGGATCGCGATGCGCGGCCGCTCCCGGTAATAGAGTGACTCGCCGTGCGGCACAATCATGTTGAGGCCATCCACTGCGCCGCGTTGGAAGAGGCAGACGAGAATGGGGCGGTCGGGGGCGGTAGGAGGCGGTAACGGCTGTGAGCGGGCGAAGGCCGCCCTGGCAAGGAAAAGTGGATCTAGCCCCCAACTCACGAGCGCCAGTCCACCAGCTTTGACAAACACGCGTCTTGAAACGGTCATATTGTGCCCTCCCACCGGCTCCTTACCGCCTCCTACCGCCCTTTACCGCCTCCTACCGCCTTTCCTACCGCCCCTACCGCCCCCTA
>DATFEG010000056.1:0-2813 GCA_035251445.1 Gemmatimonadales bacterium
TGCGACCGTCCTCGCGCAGGAGTTGTTCACGCGCACACTCCGCAATCGGCGCCAAGTCGGCGCCTTGAGTGGGCTGGTCTCTGTCCCGTATCGCAGCGGCCAGCGGGCGGTGGATCAAGGGCTGGCGCGGAGCGGGGTGCCCGCCGTGCGTCGCATCGCGGTCGAGATCGCGTGGGCGTGGCGACGCTATCAACCCACCAGTGCCTTGACGCGCTGGTATCACGTCCGCTTTGGGAGTGGCAGCCCCGCGACCCGGCGCGTGGGCATCGTCGCGCTCGCGCGGCGCCTGTTGATCGCGCTCTGGCGCTACGTCGAAACGGGCGTGGTGCCGGAGGGCGCGCAACTCAAAGCGTAACGGCCCCGGGGACGGATGGGCCGCGTGAGACGATGCCCGTTGTTCCGGTCGGGTCCGCGCTGCGGCCCGGGCTTTAGAGGGGGCACGTCGAACGGTTTCGCCCTGCGCCACGCGCGCATACAGGATCAGGTGCTCGGCTGTGCCGACACGCATAGAAGCTCGTGCGAGCGATCGGCTCGCCGATGAATGACACTGCACGCGGCTTGGGAACCCGACGTCACCTCCGCAGACCTCCTGGCTGGTTGAGCGGTCTGCTCCGGTGACGTCTGTTGAAGCGCAGGGACTTGACATCAGTCCGCCTCATAGAAGCCGGAAGATTGAACCGCGATACCGATCCAGCTGATACACGGTGAGCGTCTTCGCACGGACAGCCGCTCACGTGACCGCCGCGCGAACGCTGAACTGCGGTTGGCGCCACTCACCACGTTGAAGGACGTGCGCGAGGCGATCGACGGCATCCCACACGTCCGCGAAGCGGGTGTACAACGGCGCGAAGCCGAACCGCAGGATGTCGGGCGCTCGAAAGTCGCCGATCACGCCACGTGCGATGAGCGCTTGCATGATGGCGTAACCATCACTCGGATGCGCGAGGCTGACCTGGCTGCCGCGGGCGTCGCTTTCGCGCGGCGTCACGACTGAAAGGCCGTCTCCGGCGCAGCGCGACTCCACCAGGTCGATGAACAGCGCCGTCAGGCGTAGCGATTTTTCGCGGAGCGCGGACAGTCCCCCGAACGTTTCCGCGGCCAGCACGACGTCAACGCCGCATTCCAGGGCCGCAAGCGACAGAATCGGTGGGGTGCCGCAAACGAACCGCGCGATGCCGGGCGCGGGGTGATAGTCGGTTGAAAAGTCGAACGGTGCGGCATGCCCCAACCAGCCTGAGAGCGGCTGCCGCCATCCATCTCGGTCCATGCGCTCCGTGAGCCGGGGGTGGACCCACAGGAATGCGGGAGCGCCTGGACCGCCGTTGAGATATTTGTACCCGCAGCCAACAGCGAAGTCAGCCGCGTCCTCGTCCGCCCCGCGACCTCCCAGATTGACCGGAACCGCACCGACGGAGTGCGAGAGATCCCAGACCATCAAGGCGCCGACGCTATGCGCCGCACGCGTGATCGCCCTGAGATCGTGCATACGGCCGGTGCGATAGTTCACGTGCGTCAGCATCACGACGGCCGCCGTCTCGTCGATCTGCGTGAGCAGGTCATCACTGTCGATGAGACGCAGTGAAAACCCCCGCTCGCAGGCAAGGGTATCTGCGATGTAGAGATCGCTCGGAAAGTTGGTGCGCTCCGAAACAATGCAGCGCCGTGTTGGCTCGTCGGCCTTTACGAGTGCCACGGCTGCGCTCAGTACCTTGTACAGGTTGGCCGAGGTCGAGTCGGCGACCGCCACCTCGCCAGGGCCGGCGCCGACCAGCCGCGCAATCTTGTCGCCAACACGATGCGCGAGCGTGATCCAGCCCGCTGTGTTCCAGCTGCGAATCAGCCCGCGACCCCACTCGTCGGAGGCAACCTGCGCGAGCCGCGCTGGTGTGACTCGGGGCAGCGGACCGAGCGAGTTGCCATCGAGGTAGACGAGGCCGGACGCATCGGCCTGGTCCAGAGCAAAGTGGTCGCGCAACGACTTGAGGGGATCGGCCGCATCGAGCGCCAGGCAGTCCTCGCGTGTAATCATGCGCAACCGCTTCGTGACGATACCTCACAACGCCTCCCCTCGGCCCTGACCCGCCCGACTCGCTTCGAGGGTCGCTGAAGCCTGTAGACCGCAATCCCTTCCCGTTCTATCCTCTGGCAGCCGTGATCGGCAGCACGCTGCTTCACTACCGGATCCTTCACACGCTTGGCGCCGGAGGCATGGGGGAGGTGTATGCCGCAGAAGATACTCGGCTCAATCGCCGCATCGCGATCAAGCTGCTGCCACCCGATACGGCAGCCGACCCGGAACGCCTCGAACGCTTCCGCCGCGAAGCGCAAGCCGTCGCCGCCCTGAATCATCCAAACGTCGTCACGATCTATTCAGTCGAGGAGGCGAACGGACTTCACTTCCTGACGATGGAGATTGTTGAGGGGAAGACGCTGGTCGATTACATCAGCGCTGGCGGCGTGGCGTGGTCAGACTTTTACAAGTGGGCGATTCCGCTGGTCGATGCCATCAGCGCGGCGCATCAACGTGGGGTCATTCACCGCGACATCAAGCCCGCGAACATCATGATCGGCAGCGGCGGGCGCTTGAAAGTTCTCGACTTTGGCATCGCGAAGTTGAAGCACTCCGGCACGGAGAAGGGTGCGGGGCTGGAAACGACGGCCCGTATGACGGCGCCGCAGGCGGTCCTTGGCACAACGGCCTACATGTCGCCGGAGCAGGCAGAGGGGAAGCCGGTTGACGCGCGCTCGGACATTTTCGCCCTCGGTGTCGTGTTGCACGAAATGGCGGCCGGTGCCCGGCCCTTCACCGGCGA
>DATFEG010000102.1:0-6364 GCA_035251445.1 Gemmatimonadales bacterium
ATTTCTTCTAAGCGCTAGGCGGGACAGGACCCGTCGGCGTCCAGGTTCAGTATGCTCCTCACGGTTAGCGATTTGATAGGGCCGCGTCAGGCAACTGATCCCAGCGCCGCTCGAGGACTACATTGCTGAAATCGGGCGAAAGATGACAGGCCAAGGATCAGAAGCAGCAGGGAGAGCAGATCCACTGCGCCGCCGCCGCTGTCAGTATCGGACGACGATGGCGGCGAAGCGGCCGTGAACGATGCACCAGTTGGGGTCAGCAGGTAGTATGTGTTCGCCATCGGCGGCGGCTCGCGTGAGTCCTCGCCGATCGCGATGATCAGGCCAGAGTCCGTGATCCTGGTACCGAGGGTGAGGGTCACGAATGGCTTGAGCGGATCGTCGTCGCTGACTAACGCGTTCAGATCCACGACCGCTCCGTCCTGCCACAACGTCGCGAGCGTCGCACCCGTACCGAAACGTGTGGCGCCGACGATCTGACTCTCATTGTTGATGCCAATGGCAAGCGCCCCTACATTCGCTTCAGGGCGATCGAGCGGCGGAAGCACGGTCACACCCCCGTCATTCCACAGGAAAGAGACGGGGAAAACGTCCAGCTCCTCGCCAATACGTGCGTACCTGCCGATCGCCTCGTTCCGATCGTTCACGTCCACGGCTATGCCGGATTCCAGCGGCAACGTCGGGACCAGAACCATGACCTCGCCGTTCCGCCACATCACGGCGCGTTCGCCGACGCCGGCAGCGCTCGCTCCTACGATCACCCCGTTCTCGTTGATCGCGTTGGCTAAGCCGAAGCGACCTCTCGGACAAGGCAGAAGTTCGAGGAACGTGGTCCGCCCATCTTCCCAGAGAATCGGCACAACGGAGCCGGACTCGACGGCGTTTCCGACGATCTGCCCTCGATTGTTGATGTCGTTGACGCTACCAAGGGACTCAATGCCGAGGTCCCGCATTTCTCCAGCCTCCCAGAGAAACGCCCGGCCTTCCTGGCCTGAGGCGCCCTGGACGATAGTGAATCCCGTGATCTGAGTGAGGTCGTTGATGGCGCTCGAAAACGTCCGCGGTGACGCGCCGCCCATCAGATCGCCGAGCTCGATCACCATGCCGTCGCGCAACAGGAGTGCGCGCTGCGGCGCCGGCCGCCCGGTAAACTCGTCGGTGCTAGCGGCCATTTCGCCGTTCTCATTGATGTCGCTGACTACGGGATCGACGATCCCGAACGTCTCTACGCCAATGCGGGTCAGGCGGTAGGTGTCGAGGGTGGTTTGTGCGTGCGCAGCAGTGCTCAGTGCGAGTGCCGCGAGGAAAAGAGAAGACCAGCGTGAGAATCGCATCGCGTATCCCTCCGTGGATGCGCCGTTCGGCGGTCTGCTGCTGTAATCGGCAGCGGGCGCGGCAGCAAGTTCCGCGCTAACAGCCCCTGCCGCGCGCCGCATGAAGACGGGCACACCAGCGTGCGTGCCCGTCCACCTCTCAGCAGTTAGCGCAGTTCTCTGAAGCTCGCGCGAACCTCTTCTGAAAAGAGCTTCGGCTGTTCCCAGGCGGCAAAGTGCCCGCCTTTGTCGAGCCTGTTGTAACGGACCAGTTTTGAATACGCCCGCTCGGTCCAGCTCCGCGGAGCTTGATAGACCTCCTCAGGGAAGACGCTTACGGCAGCCGGAACGGAGATGTGGTAGTCGTTGAAGAAGGCGCCCTTGTATTCCACATAGAGACGAGCGCTGGACACGCCCGTGTTCGTCAACCAGGAGAGGGTGATGTTGTCGAGGATGTCGTCCCGGGTCAGGTCGCCGTAGGGCTCCCCATCGACAAAGAGTTTCACGATGTGCCCGTAGCTGGTCACGTCGTGGTCGATCATCCAGGCGGCAAGGGCGACGGGTGAGTCCGCCAACCCGTACAGGGTTTGCGGGTGTGCAGCCATCATCAGTTGCGTAGGGACGTGTTGGTAAAGGAACGCCATCTGGTCGTATGCCCGCTGCTCCTCAGCCGAGAGACCGGCCGGCGGCGGCCCGCCGGACTGAAGCGCCTTGGAGACGTCAGGGGGCGCGGCACCGGAGAAGTTCAGATGGATGCCGATCAACTCCGGGGGTGCCTGTTGAGCCATCAGGTTCGTGACGAACCCACCCCAATCACCACCTTGCGCCGCGAATCGGCTGTACCCGAGGCGCTTCATCAGCTCCACCCACGCCCGCGCCATGCGAGCTGGGTCCCAACCGGGCGTCGTGGGCTTGCCTGAAAACCCGTAGCCGGCCATCGACGGGATCACCACGTGGAAGGCGTCCGACGCGCTGGCGCCGTGAGCCGTGGGGTTGGTCAGCGGATCGATGATCTTCAGCTGCTCGATCGGCGAGCCAGGCCAGCCGTGGGTGACGATGAGCGGCAATGCATTCTCATGCTTCGAGCGAACATGAATGAAGTGGATATCGAGTCCGTCGATTTCGGTGATGAAATTCGGTAGCGCGTTGATTCGTGCCTCTACCTTGCGCCAGTCGTAGTCGGTCGCCCAATACCGCACGAGCGCTTCAATGAGGGCGAGTTGCACGCCTTGCGAAAAATCGGAGACGGTTTCCTTCTCGGGCAACCGCGTGGCCTTGATGCGCCGACGCATATCGTCCAGTTCCGCTTCCGGAACATTCACCTGAAACGGACGGATAGCAGTAGGACTGCCCACCTGCTGTGCAGCAGCATTCATAGGTGACTCCTTATCTGAAGGAAGAAAACTGGGAAGACCTGGCGGGCGGGCAGCACCGGTTGCCACCGCAGCTCTGCAAAAACGGCGGCGATTGAGGCCCGGTGTTTTTGTCTATGCAGCTGACCGTCGCGGGAGGTATACGCTCACCAGAGTCGGGAGACAATTGGACCAAGGTGTCGGGGGCGCGTCGTGATCACAAGCGACGAGGCCCGGTGCCCGACCACCCGGCCGTCCCCTCTTCACGGATGTCCCGCGCGTTTTAGGTCGAAGATCGGGCCGTCAATTCGACCGTGACGTAATCACTCGGACTCGGTCTTGCCTCGAATTGCCAGTGGCGCCGCGACGAGGGACGTCACCTACGCGGGTATGGTCGTCCGTCCCGGTGCGCATAACCCGCGTCACCCTTGAGCGCATGCAGGTCGATGTCCGGATAGAAGGCTTCGTCATCTGCCGGCCGACGCGTGCCGATCTCGAGAACGGTCGCTGCGTGCGTGGATCGATTCTGCAGATGATGACCGTCGGGTTCGCCCGCCGGGAAGCCCGCGCAGTCACCGGTCCTTAGAAGCTCTTCACCGGCATCGGTCACGAGCACGACCTCGCCCTCGAGGACGTACACAAACTCGTCCTCCATGGTGTGCCAGTGCCTCTGACTCGACCAGGCACCCGGTGGCAGCGCGAGTAGATTCACTCCAAATTGCGTGAGCCCGGCCGCATCGCCAAGTCGACGTCGAAATCGTTCCCGGCAGGGCTCATCGAATGGCGACGGATAACCCGAGCCTCGCACGCCCGGGGCTTGGTCGATCGCAATCTTGCGCCTCATGATCTCCTCGCTTCGCATGGATTGGAGGCCGCACTATACGAACCCATTCGGCCACGAGTCACTGCTGATTCTCTCCGAGTGCGTAGGCATAACCTGCTGATAGTGCCCCACCGATCGGAGTCACGTTGACAGTGTCGAAATCGGCGGTCACTGCCAGTCCATGCCCGAACGGCTGGGTCCAAAGATGGTAGGGTGCAGCGAGCTGGACTCCGTTTGGCAATGGCACGTGGCCACCGAGTCGCTCTACGTCGGATGGGGTGCGGAGCGACGGTTTTCAGGTTGCGCTCAGGAGCGCAACCCCACAGGGAGATGCACCATGCCCGCGCTATCGAAAGGGCCCGATACGATTGTACTGGTTCATGGCTTCTGGGTGACGCCGCGAAGCTGGGAGCACTGGATTACACGCTATGAAGCCCAGGGCTACCGCGTGCTCGCTCCAGCGTATCCCGGGTTCGAGGTCGAGGTCGAGGCTCTCAACAGCGATCCTTCGCCCGTCGAACGCCTCACGGTTCCCGCGATCATGGCGCACCTCGAAGTCGTTGTCGGGCGATTCGAGGCGCCACCGATCCTCATGGGTCATTCGGCGGGTGGCGCGTTTGTGCAGCTGTTGCTCGATCGTGGCTATGGGGCGGTGGGAGTGGCGATCAACTCCGCGCCTACGGAAGGTGTGCGCGTCACACCGCTGTCGCAGCTCAAGTCGACGTTCCCGGTGCTGAAGAATCCCGCGAATCGCCACAGGGCAGTGCCGTTCACGTACGACCAATGGCGCTACGTGTTCACGAACACATTCGATGAAGCGGACGCGCGCGCTGCGTACGACCGCTATCACGTCCCGGCATCAGGGAGCATTTTCTGGGACAGCGTGCTGGCGAATTTCATCCCCGGCCCCCAGGACGTCGCGGTCGACTACCATAACGACGCCCGCGCGCCCCTTCTCTTCATCTCGGGGAGCGAAGATCACCTGATGCCGCCCGCCGTCCAACGCTCGAACGCGAAGCACTACAAGTCAAACACGATCACGGCGATCAGGGAATTTCCGGGACGCTCGCATCTCATGCCTGCCCAGCAGGGGTGGGAGGAGATCGCCGACTATGCACTGGCGTGGGCCGAGGAGCACGCGACGCACCAGCCGCAGGCCGCTGCGCCATCTTCATGAGATGGGGCCGCTAACCGGCCAGAACCGGACTCGCCCGTTCAAACAGTCGGAACTGTGCCGCCATCGATCACGTACTCAGTGTCCGTAATCGAAAACTCAACCCACTGTGAGGCTTCGCAAGAACGACGCCATACACTGACATTTATTTGATCCCACTCTCGAACGGCGCGGACACTCCTCGGTCATAGCAAGTCTCCTGGAGAGGACGTGCCATGGCCAAAGTACTCTGTGTTCTGTACGACGACCCCGTCGACGGTTATCCGAAGTTTTACGCGCGCGATGACGTACCCAAGATCGAGCGCTACCCGGGCGGCCAGACGGCACCCACTCCGAAAGGAATCGACTTTCGGCCTGGTGAGCTCCTCGGCTGCGTTTCCGGGGCACTCGGCCTGCGCAAGTATCTCGAGAGTAACGGGCACGAGTTGGTCGTCACTGCCGACAAGGATGGACCGCAATCCGTATTCGAGCGCGAACTGCCCGACGCCGAGATCGTGATCTCACAGCCGTTCTGGCCGGCATATCTGACTTCCGAGCGCATCGACAAGGCAAAGAACCTCAAGCTCGCACTGACAGCGGGTATCGGCTCCGACCACGTCGATCTGCAGGCCGCGATGAAACGTGGCATCACGGTGGCGGAGGTCACCTACTCCAACAGCATCAGCGTGTCCGAACACGTCGTGATGATGATCCTCGCGCTGGTGCGCAACTACATCCCATCTTACAAGTGGGTCATCGACGGAGGCTGGAACATTGCGGACTGCGTGGCGCGCTCCTACGACGTCGAAGGCATGCAGGTAGGAACCGTTGCTGCCGGTCGGATCGGCCTTGCGGTACTGCGCCGGCTCAAGCCGTTCGACGTGAAGCTGCACTACACCGATCGTCATCGGCTGCCGCCGGAAATCGAGCGCGAGCTGAACGTGACGTTCCATCCGAACGTCGAATCCTTGGTACGCGTCTGCGACGTGGTGACGATCAACGCGCCGCTGCACCCAGAGACCGAGAACCTGTTCAACGCCGAACTCATCGCCAAAATGAAACGCGGCGCGTATCTGGTGAATACCGCGCGCGGCAAGATCTGCAACCGTGACGCCGTCGCGGCAGCGCTCAAGAGCGGACAGCTGGCGGGTTACGCCGGTGACGTCTGGTTCCCGCAGCCGGCTCCTCAGGATCATCCCTGGCGCTCGATGCCTCATCACGGAATGACGCCTCATACCTCAGGAACGTCACTCTCTGCCCAGGCTCGCTACGCCGCGGGCACTCGGGAAATCCTCGAGTGCTGGTTCGAGAAGCGCCCAATTCGCGAGGAGTACCTTATCGTTGACGGCGGCAAGCTAGCTGGTACCGGCGCGCACTCGTACACGGGCGGTAACGCCACCCGTGGTTCAGATGAGGCTGCGAAATTCAAGCGCTGAAGGTGTGAGAAGCTCGCAGCGACCGTAGCTCACTTCTCTACGCAGAGGACTCACGGATCAGGTACCGGAATCAACGGCTCGCCGATTTCCCCTGCGCTGATACCGACAACCTCACTTGGGCAATTCCAAGGTTTCGCCGGGCGGCAAATAAATTTGGTAGATTCGAGTCAAGTTGCCCGACACCGGCTCACCCACTTAGCGAACTGTCGCAAGTCCCGCACTCTCATCGAGCGCCAGCGTCTTGATGTCGTTCAGCATCACTTGCTGTTGCAGGTAGGCGAGCGAGT
>DATFEG010000104.1:0-19109 GCA_035251445.1 Gemmatimonadales bacterium
GACTAACGAAGTCCAAGTGGGCGACCAGCTATCGCTCGTACCCGACCACCAGGTCCGTTTCGGCGCTGCGCTCGCGCTCGGTAGCGGGTTCGAGGTCGGCGTGGACGCGCGCTACACCGGGAAGCAGTGGCTCCGCGGCGACGAGGCGAACGAGACGGGGACGCTCGACGGGTACTTCAACGGTGACGTGCGGCTGGAATGGACAGCCCAAGGGTGGGGCATCGGAGCAATCGTCTCGAACGTCTTCGACTCGCAAGCTCCGACCTTTGGCACGTTCAACGAAAATCGCCAGACAGGAGCGCTGGAGCGGTTTCTCACCCCTCTCAACGCCCGCGGGTTCAAGGTGGTCGTGCGGCGCGGGATCGGGCCGGGGGGATGATCGGCTCGAGTTTCACCTGATAGGTCCTCGCGTCCTCACTTCAATCTGAGGTACCGCCCGCTCGCGATCGAAACCCTGCTCCTCCCCTCGCGTTTCGCGCGGTACATCGCTGCATCCGCTCGATTCAGCAACGTTTCCAGATACGTCACGTCTTCACCGCGCGTTGCAAGTCTCCCGGGGACAAGCTCTCGCTCGCAAAACGCGCGTACTGCCCGACGGGACTAACGCTTCATTGCCGCTCGATGTGGCCCGCCTTAAACATGCTCCGTAGAAAAATGGGCAGATGAAAATAACGTCACTTACACGAGGAGGATCATTCATGAAATCCCTCACAGTCGCCTCTCTCGCGGGGGCGCTCGCTGTCGGAATGCTCGTCGTCGCCCCCCCTACAGCAGCGGCTCAGCGCGAAGTGCCGCTCGCCAGCGAGTCCCGGATGCATCCTGACACCACGGCGGCGCTGCGGCACGAGCCACCGGGGGGCAAGTACAAGAAGGTGAGTTCCCTCGTCCCGCTCCCCGACTTCGTCCCTGGGCTCGGCACACTGTACGTGGATCCGGCGACGTTGCCCGCGGGGCCGTTTCTCGCCTACGACCATCAAGGGAACCTCGTGAGCTCGATCTACATGATCCCGCTCAAGGACATGAACGCCCAAAAAGCGTTCAGCGGTCTCAAGGTGGCCCAGGAGCGCGTCGATCATGTCGATATCGTGTTTAACGCGGGCCATCCGGGCGTGGCGGAGCCGCACTATCACGTGACCGTTTGGTACGTCTCGGTTCAGCGCGCGGCTCAGCTGGCCAAATGACGACTCCCTCGCGTCGCGAGTTCTTAAAGGCCGGCGGGCTGGCGCTCGCCGGCTTCGGGGTCGTGCCGCTGGTTGGGGCGCGATTCCGTTACTCCGCGGGTCCCGAGATGATCGAGATGCGCAGCGACGCGCTGGGCGCGCGGGTCTGGTTCGATCCGATCGGCCTCTACGTGGAGCCGGGGACGACGGTGCGCTGGATCGCACGCGAAAACGTGCACACGACGACGGCCTACCATCCGAACAACGATCGTCACTCCCTCCGGATTCCGGATGGTGCCGCGCCGTGGGACTCGGGTTTCCTCGTTAAGCCCGGCGCGACCTTCGACGTCACGCTGACTGTTCCCGGAGTCTATGACTACTACTGCATGCCGCATGAAGGGGCAGGGATGGTCGGCCGGATCGTTGTGGGAAAGGCAATTGGCCCAGGGGCCCAGGCATTCGATTACTGGGTCGGCAAGCCGGGAACCGACGCTTGGCGCCGCGTCCCCGATGCTGCCCGCTCAGCGTTCCCGAGAGTCGAGCGGATTCTCGCCGAGCGTCGGGTGCAACCGATCGGAGGGCAGAGGTGAAACACAATGCCGTGCGGGAGGGGATCAAGCTTGGTCTGGTGATCGCGACCACCATCTGGATCTGGATCGCCGCCGTCGATGCCCTGAGCGGGCAGCCGTTCCGGACCTTCAGAGTGTTGGGCGGTATCGCTCAGTTCACGGTTCTCCATTACGCGCTCAACGTCGCGTACGGCATGGCCGTCGTCGCCGTCGTACACAGGACCGCTAAGGAGCCGAGTCTCGCCGCGGTGCTGTGGTTCGTGTTGGTGGTTGTCGAGTTCGCGTTCGTCATGGCGACGATCCTGCTGTCCCACGTCGGCCTCGGAGCGCTCGCGTGGCTCCGCATTTTCGCCGCCAGCCTGATCGGGTTGGTGCTCGCGATCTTCATCCTGTCACGCAGGCATCGGCTGGTGTCCGGGGATGAGTACCAGGAGTGATCTGAACTCCAGAGAGGATGTGGTACCATGCTTCGACTCGTTATCGCACTGCTCGTGATCTTCCCGCTCGCGGTTCCCGCGCGCGCGCAACAACAGAATGTGGATTCCACCTGGTTGAGCTTCGATCCAGCCGCCAAGACGGCCCGATTCCAGTTAATCGCCGGGCTCACGGGACTGAATGGCGCGCTGAACTTCAACGGGTTCCGCGACGGCGAGCTCACGCTTGTCATGCCCGTGGGATGGATGACGGAGATCGATTTTCGCAACCATGATGGGATGCTCCCCCACAGCGCCGAAGTAATTGCTCCGCAGACGCCGCTGCCGGCGCAGCCTGTGAGTCCGGCGATCCCACGTGCCTTCACGCTCCGGCTGGCGACAGGACTTCCTCCGGAGGGCACGGATGTCATGCGCTTCGCGGCGCAGCCTGCTGGCGAGTACCTCATTTTCTGTGGAGTGCCCGGCCACGGCGCATCCGGGATGTGGATCCGACTCCGAGTCAGCGCGGCGGCCCAAACACCGACGATGCTGCTCACGCCATCGGCTGAGGCAAAGTGAGATGGTGACTGGCTTCAGTGCCTTGACGATTGCCGAGCGACTGGCCGGTTTTGCGACCCGGGCGTCCTACGATGATCTATCCGAGGACGCGCGCGACCAGCTCAGAATTCGTATGCTCGACGCGCTCGCATGTGCAATCGGCGCCCTCGATGGCGAGCCGATGCGGCTAGTACGCGCTCAAGTGGAAGAGTTCGACAACTCCGGGCGGTGCTCGCTGATCGGTGGTGGTAGCGCCGCACCGGATCGAGCGGCCTTCTACAACTCGGCGCTCGTGCGTTATCTCGACTTCAACGACAGCTATCTCGCGAAGGGCGAGACCTGTCACCCTAGTGATAACCTCGGCGCCGTGCTCGCCGCGGCAGAATACGCCGGCGCATCGGGTCGCGACTTCCTCGCGGCGCTCGCCCTTGCCTATCAGGTGCAGTGCCGGCTGAGCGATGTGGCGCCAGTGCGCGATGCGGGTTTCGATCACGTCACGCAAGGCGCGTACGCGGTCGCCGCCGGGGTCGCACGGGCGCTCGGGCTCGACTCCACTCGCACCGCTCACGCGATCGCGATCGCAGGCACCGCCCTCAACGCCCTCCGCGTCACGCGTACCGGGCTGCTGTCGCACTGGAAAGGCCTTGCTTACCCCAACGTCGCCGGGGCTGTCATGCGGACGACATTACTGGCCCGCCGCGGCATCACCGGTCCGCTCGAAGTGTTCGAGGGTGAGAAGGGTTTCATGGACGCGATATCCGGCTACTTCGAGTTGAACTGGGAGTCCGAGGACCTCGAGCGGGTTACCCAGACGATTCTGAAGAAGTACAACGCCGAAATCCATTCGCAGAGTGTACTGGAAGCCGTTCTCGACGTACGGACGCGCGAGCACCTCTCGGGCGCCGATGTCGAGCGTGTGGAGATCGACGTTTTCGACGTAGCCTATCGCATCATTGGCGGTGGTGAGGAGGGGGATAAGACGGTTGTCCGAACCAAGGAAGAAGCGGATCACAGTCTTCCTTATCTGGTGGCCGTGGCCTTGCTGGACGGTCAGGTGATGCCCGAGCAGTATGTGCCTGCACGCATTCGTAGTTCCGATGTGCAGGCACTATTGCGGCGGGTGTCAGTAAGACCCGATGAACGGTTCTCGCGCCGCTTCCCAGCGGAAATGCCCTGCCGGGTCCGTGTCATCCTGCGCGACGGTCGAACCCTCACCAAGGAACTTGGCGACTATCCGGGTTTTCTCACGCGTGGTCGCACGTGGGAGGCCGCCCGTGAGAAATTCGAACGGCTCACCGCCCCGTTCACAACGGCTGCCCTCCGGGATCAAATCGCAGTCACCGTCGCCGACATGGACCAGCTCCAGGTAGGCGACCTCACGAAACTATTCGCCGCCGTTCGGCTCACACACGCCGCGGCACGCGCAAAGGTGGCACCTTCATGACGACAACACTCGGACCCATGACGAGCGCGCCGAGCGAGACCGATCGCGTTTTCGACTTCCTGCGGATGAACCCAAGACAGACCAAGCCCCGTCACGTGGGCCTCACCGAAATCCGAGGACCGTACTACAGCGTCATGGGCCGCCGATACCTGGCGGATGTGCTCGAGACGATGGGGTCGTATGTCGACTCGCTAAAGTTCGCGGGAGGCTCGTTCACCTTGATGCCGCGGCGCCAGCTCAAGGAGCTCATCCAACTCTGTCACCGTCACGATGTGACGGTGTCCACGGGTGGGTTCATCGAGCGGGTTCTTACGCAAGGACCCGACGCCGTGGACCATTACATCCGCGAGTGCCGCGATCTCGGCTTCGACATCATCGAAATCTCGAGCGGCTTCATCACGCTGCCGGCCGACGATTGGCTGCGGCTCGTGGAGCGTGTCCAGAGAGCGGGGCTCAAGGCCAAGCCTGAAGTCGGCATCCAGTTCGGCGCCGGCGGCGCCACGCGCGTGGAGGAGCTCGAGCAGCAGGGCACGCGCGACGCCGACTGGGCGATCCGGCTGGCTCGCCGGTTCCTCGATGCGGGCGCCTATCTGATCATGATCGAATCCGAGGGAATCACCGAGAACGTGACCCGGTGGCGCACCGATGTGGCGGCGCGGATCATCGACGCCGTGGGTCTCGAGCGCGTCATGTTCGAGGCTGCCGACCCGGACGTGTTCGCATGGTACGTGAAGAACTACGGACCCGAGGTAAACCTGTTCGTAGACCACAGCCAGGTCGTCCAGCTCGAGTGCCTGCGAGCGGGGATCTGGGGCACGGCGGACCTATGGGGGAAGGTCGTTACCTACAAGTGATCGGGGGAACGACGATGCCGGCACACGCGATCGCTCGGCGCGGTGAGACTCTCCCGGGATTCACGCTCCCGGAGGTCAACGGCTCGGTGGTTTCGCTGGAGAATTATCGCGGGCGAGCCAACCTGGTCGTCGTGTTCGCGGGGGAGGAACTGGACGGGAGCGCCGTAACCGTGCTGTTGGACGAACTCGGAGCGCGGACGGACGCCCTCACGTTAGAGACCGCGCAGGTACTCGCCACGGCCTCGTCTCGGCCCGCCGCGCTTTCCCTGCGTGGCCGGCGGGCGTTTCCAGTGCTGGTGGACGACGGTGGGCGCATCCATCGCAGGGTGGGCGCGACTGACCCTGCGGGGAGACCAGCACCCGCCGTATTCGTTACAGACCGGTTTCGCGAAATCTTCGCCGCGTATCTGCCAGGTCTGAGCTCGACACTGCCCGGGGCGATAGAGATTCTCAATTGGCTTGTGTTCATCAACATCCAGTGTCCGGAATGCGGCGTCCCAGAGTGGCCGACGTAACGTGAAAGGAAGGCGTCATGATCAAGCTCAAACGTGCCTATGAACCTGCTACCGCCGACGATGGCGCGCGCTTCCTCGTGGAGCGGTTGTGGCCGCGGGGCGTGAGGAAGTCCCGGCTCAAGCTCGATGGGTGGCTCAAGGACGTCGCGCCGAGCGCTGAGCTGCGGAAGTGGTTCAGCCACGACCCGAAGAAGTGGCAAGAGTTTCGGCGGCGGTACTTCACCGAGCTGCGCGTGCACGGCGCGGCCTGGAGGCCGCTCCTTACCGCAGCCCGGCGCGGGCGGGTGACCTTTGTTTACGCCGCTCATGACATTGCCCGCAACGGCGCGGTCGCACTGAAGTCATTTCTCGACCGCCGACTGTGATCGCAGCCATGAGCATCCAGGCGGTCAACCCTGACACAGGCAAGGTCTTGGCGAGCTACGAAGAGATGACCCCCGAAGTAGCCCAGAGGGTCATCGCTCAGACACATGAAGCCTTCCTCTCCTGGCGGCGGACCGATCTTCCCTCGCGCGCTAAGCGGATGCAGAAGGCTGGCGAGACGTTGCGCGAGGATGCCAGTGAATTCGCCCGCCTGATGGCGCATGAAATGGGGAAACCAATCCGGGATGGTGTAGCCGAGGCGCAGAAATGCGCCTGGGTCTGCGACTACTTTGCCGAGCACGCCGATCGGTTTCTGGCGCGCGAGCCGGTTGCGACCGATGCACGCGCGAGTTTCGTCACGTTTCAGCCGTTGGGCGTGGTGCTGGCGGTGATGCCATGGAACTTCCCTTTCTGGCAAGTCTTCCGCTTTGCCGCGCCGGCGCTCATGGCCGGCAACGGCGCGGTACTCAAGCACGCCTCGAACGTCCCGGGCTGCGCGCTCGCGATCGAGGAGATTTTCCGCCAGGCCGGCTTTCCCGAGAATCTCTTCCGCACGCTGATGATCGGCAGCCCGCAAGTGCAGGCGGTGATCGAGCATCCCTTGGTGAAGGCGGTCACGCTCACGGGCAGCGCGCCCGCGGGCCGGGCCGTGGCGCGCATCTCCGGCGCGATGCTGAAGAAAAGCGTCCTCGAGCTGGGCGGCAGCGACCCCTATCTCGTTCTCCACGATGCCGATCTCGAGCTCGCCGCGGCGGTCTGCACGAAGGGTCGCTTGGTGAACTCCGGGCAGAGCTGCATCGCCGCGAAACGTTTCATCGTCGTCGAGGCGGTGCGCAGCGAGTTCGAACGACTCTTTGTGACGCGCATGGGCGCCGCCAAGATGGGAGATCCTCTGCGCGCGGACACCGAGATCGGGCCTCTAGCGCGACACGACCTGCGCGCCACGCTGCACCGCCAAGTCCAGGCGAGCGTCGCCCAGGGTGCGCGTTGTTTGCTCGGCGGCGCTATTCCTCAGGGGCCTGGCGCCTATTATCCGCCGACCGTCATTACCGACGTGCGCCGTGGCATGCCTGCCTTTGAAGAAGAGCTGTTCGGACCCGTTGCCGCCATCATCCCGGTGAAGGATGAGGAAGAAGCCATCGCGACCGCCAATGATTCGGTGTTTGGCCTCGGCGGTTGCATCCTGACGCGGGATCTCGTGCGCGGCGAGCGCATCGCCGCCGAAATGATCGAGAGCGGTTGTGTGTTCGTCAACGAAGCGGTGCGCTCCGACCCCCGACTTCCCTTTGGCGGTATCAAGGAGAGCGGCTACGGACGTGAGCTATCCGCCTACGGCATCAAGGAGTTCGTCAACGTCAAGACGGTTTACGTCGCATGACACGGGAAGAACGGTCGGACGTCGTGGTGCCCGATGAAGCGGCGCTGTAGGCTTGGCTTGGACGACCGGTTCCCTTGCAGGGTCGCGTGCGCGGCCCGGGAGGCTCTCATGGATCGATTCCCAGCTGTTCTTCCTTATTACATGCTCTTGGCAGGCGCGCTGGCGGCGTGTGCCGAGAAGCCGGTCCCAACCGCGCCACGCGTGATGGCGGCCGTGAATGAGGCGCACGTGCCCGACGTTGATGCCGTTGCGCGCGGGCGCGAGATCTTTCGTCACGAGAGCTGGGGCGACGAGGTGTTCTGGACCGACACACTGCGGTTACATGAGGTGGTCCGGGCTGCCGTCTCACCCGCCCTCGCCCTTGCCGTGGGTCTCAAGGTGGACGCCGATCGCCTGCCGCCCGGGTTCCTGGCGCAGGCAGACCTCACGAGCCCGGCCACGACGGTGGAACTGCTGCGGCGCGACGCCGTGCTCGGCCTCAAAGCCAAGGTGACGGCGCGGGGCGAGCTCCAGCAGGTTGGCACCACGTGCGCGCTGTGCCACTCGACGGTCAACAACTCGGTGGCGCCGGGCGTCGGACGCCGGCTCGACGGTTGGCCCAACCGCGATCTCAACGTGGGGGCGATCGTCGCACTCTCGCCCGCGATCCCGCCCGCCACGAAGGCCGTGCTGAACTCCTGGGGCCCTGGCCGCTACGACGCGTACTTCAATCAGGACGGGATCAGCGATCCGGTGCTCATTCCGCCCGCGTACGGGCTGCGAGGCGTCGCGCTCGAGACCTACACCGGCGAGGGGCCCGTCTCGTATTGGAATGCCTACGTCGCGGTCACGCAAATGCACGGGCAAGGCTCGTTCAGCGATCCGCGGTTGGGCATCGAGATCGTCGCGCGGCCCGATCGCGTGACGCCCAAGCTGCCCGTCCTGCGAGAATACCAGCTCTCGATCGAGGCGCCGGCGCCGCCGCCCGGGAGCTTCGACCCGGTCGCGGCCGAGCGAGGCCGCGCGCTGTTCAACGGGTCGGCGCGGTGCGCCACGTGCCACATTCCGCCGACGTTCACCGACGCGGGGCTGAGGCTTCACGCGCCGGCCGAAACCGGCATGGATCCCGTGCGGGCAACGCGCGGCGCCAACGCGGGGTATCGGACGACGCCGCTGCGTGGCGCGTGGCACCGCGCCCCGTACTTCCATGACGGCAGCGCGGCCTCACTGGCCGACGTCGTGAACCACTACACCGGCGTGCTCGGCTTGAGTCTCACATCGCAGCAAAAGGCGGACTTGGTCCAGTACCTGAAGTCACTGTGACGCCCGAGGTGCGGGGCGCGAGAGCGCCCCGCACACCTCGAGATGACACTACCAGCTTGAGACAGCACCGCGCCTAATACCTGGCTATCCTCCGTGACGGACGCCGGTTCATCAACGACAGGAGATGGCACCATGGACGAATCAGCCGAACAGGGCGTCGTTACCGTACGCGGGAGCGCAACGGGGTTCGCGCAGGACATCACGGCGGGCCGCCACCGGCTGATCGCCGACGAGCCGATCGAAGCAGGTGGGACCGACCGTGGCCCCGACCCCTACGATCTCTTGCTGGCGGCGCTCGGCGCCTGAACATCGATGACGATCGCGCTGTATGCGCGACGGAAGGGGTGGCGGCTCACCGACGTGACCGTTCGCCTACGTCACTCCAAGATCCACGCCGAGGACTGCGCCGACTGTGAAACGAAGGAGGGCATGCTCGATCGGATCGACCGGGAGATCGCGCTCCATGGTGATCTCACGGACGAGGAGCGCGCCAAACTGCTCGAAATCGCCGGTAAGTGCCCCGTTCATCGCACGCTCACGTCGGAGATCAACATTCGGACGAGCCTCGCCCAAGGATCATGACGGGCGTTCCGATCGGATTAACGGACCCGCCGTTAGCAGATATCGAGCGCGAGTTCAGCGGGAAAATGGTACGGTGAATTCAAACATGCAGTCGCAGACGCGATCATCGCGGCGACGGAGCCGATTCGGAAACGCTACGACGAGTTGATCGCGGACAAGGACCAACTCGACCGAGTGCTCCGTGCGGGCGCCGCAGCCGTCCCTCCAGGCTTCGCAGCGGCTAGACGCTTTTCGGCGGCACTGCGTCGCCAGCGAAGCCGTCTCGAAACGTAAGCTACTCGACACGGTCGATCACTGGATTCGGCTGTTCGCCCAGAAACTCGACCCAAGCCTTCTTGGCGCAGGGGTAGTGTTTAGCGGCCTCGACAAGATCCATGAACCCGACAATCGTGCGCTCCAGCCGAGTGCCGAGCTCCGTGTTAGCAATGCCGCCGTCGGGGGCGAATGCCTGGTGTGCCTGAGCAAGTGAGAACATGTCGGGATACACGCGCGCCCCGAGGTGTTCCAGCGGCATCCGAAGCGTCCAGAGGCCGCGGTTGCCGCCCGCCATGGACGGCGACGCCGACAGCAGCAGGGCGTGCCGACCATTGAACGGCTGAGGCCGCTGCCTGGAGGCCCAGTCGATCAGGTTCTTGAGCAACCCGGGCATGGAGCCGTTGTACTCGGGCGAGACGATCACGAAGGCATCGTTCGCCTCGAGGCGGCGGCACAACTCAGCCGGTCCAGGCGGCAATCCACGTTGGGCTTGGGCATCCTGGTTGTACGAGGGGCCGTCAAACTCCGCCATCGTCGCGACGTCAACGGTCCCACCCTGTTTCTCGATCACGCGCACGACGAGGCGCGACAGCCTGGTATTGAGCGACTCGGTGCGCAGCGACGCCGAGAAGGCTAGAAAGCGAACAGGTTCACGAGGGGCGGTTGTCATGGCCTGGCTGAGGTCGTGGCTCCGTCGTATCGCGCCCGGGCCTGCTCGACGTCGCGCGTGCGCCGCTCGGCCCAACGCCACAGGCTGCGGAGTGGCAGGTGTAAGGAGCGGCCTAACGGCGTGATGGAGTAGATCACGCCACGCGAACGACCACTGACGACTCGCCGGCGGACGAATCCATCCCGCTCCAGGGTCCGCAGCGCTTCGGACAGCACCTTGTGTGAGATGCCACCGATTTCGCGGCGGAGTTCGGCGAAGTGTCGTGGGCCTTCCGCGAGCGTGCACACGACGAGGACGGTCCACTTGTGCGCGAGCTTGCTCAGCGCGAAGCGGGCCGGGGTGTTGCCATCGTACACAGCTCGCAAATGGGGTGACATGGTGCTCCAGGTTACCGCGAGGTGCCTTCTTGAGCTACCGCTTGAAGCATAGTCCATTCTACCGCCCGCACCTCATGTGTCCAGCAAACGGGAGGACGCCTAATGATTACCCCTGCTCTGACCTGGAAAAGTGGTTGGCTCGCCCTCGCTCTCGCTCTGGTCGTCGCCCCGCGCGCCGGGTTTGCGCAGGCGGCTCCGGCGCCGGCCGAACGCCCTAACGACTGGTCCTCGTACAATCGTACGTTGGCCGGTGACCGATTCTCTTCACTCGCGGAAATCAACCGCGCCAACGTCGCGCAACTCAAGACGATCTGCTCGTACACGCTGCCCGAGGTCACGTCGCTGCAGACCGGGCCGCTGGTGGTGAACGGGACGATGTACTTCACGACGGACACGATCTCCTACGCCATCGACGCGGCCACCTGCGCGGAGAAGTGGAAGCAGGTGCGGCACAGCGACACGCCGAGCCCCCTGGCCGTGAATCGGGGCTTCGCCTATTTGAACGGCCGGTTATTCCGCGGCACGTCCGATGTGCACGTGCTGGCGCTCGATCCCGCCGACGGCCACACGATCTGGGACGTGGTGCTCGACGCGAAAGCGCCAGGTGTCTCGATTCCCATGGCGCCCATCGCGGCGAACGGCCTGGTGTATGTCGGCAACGCGGGCGGCGACCAGGTCGGCGTGACGGGTCACGTCTACGCGCTCGACGCGCGCGACGGGCGCGTGGCCTGGAAGTTCGACGTCGTGCCGGCGACGGGACCGGCGCGTGCGACGTGGACCAACCCCGCGTTGCCGATTTCCGGCGGTGGTTTCTGGACGTCGTTCACGCTCGACGAGCGCAACGGCGTGCTCTACGTGCCGGCCGGGAATCCGGCGCCCGACTTCGACATCGAGCGGCGCAGCGGCGACAATCTCTACAGCAACGCCGTCATCGCGCTCGACGCCGCGACGGGCCGGATGCTCGGCTACAACCAGATCGTCAAACGTGACAATCACGACTGGGACGTGGACAGCCCGGCCATCGTCGTGACGACGCGTGCCGGCCGGCCGATCATCGCGTCCGCGAACAAGGACGGCCTGCTGTCGGTCCTGGATCGCTCGCGGCTCACGACCTCCGGGACCCGGGCCGCACCGGCCGACCTGGCGGCCACGCTGCCGCTTGCTTGGCAGATGCCGACCACGACCCGCACTAACGTCGACGTGCCGCTGTCGCGCGACAGCATGGTGCGCTTCTGCCCCGGCATCCTGGGCGGCGTCGAGTGGAATGGGGCGGCCTACAGCCCGCGGACCAACAGCCTGTATGTCGGGGCCGTGGATTGGTGCGTGCGCGTCAGACTGGAGCCTGATTCCGCCGCGGTGCCCGCTCCCGGAGCCACGTGGCTCGGCGCCGGCAACGACGGAGTCGCGTTCGACCCGCCTGATCAGGCGAAGGGCTGGGTCACGGCGTTCGACGCCGAGAACGGGCGCGAGCGCTGGAAGTTCGCGGCACCGCGGCCGGTCCTCGCCGGCGTCACACCGACCGCCGGCGGTCTCGTCTTTGCTGCAGACCTCGGCGGCCAACTCTACGCGTTCGATGCGGAGAGTGGACGCGTGCTCTGGCAGACCGATACCGGCCAATCCACCGGCGGGGGCGTCGTCACCTACGCGGCGGGTGGGCGCCAACTGCTCGGCGTCGCGGCGGGAATGAAGTCGCCCGTTTGGCCCGGCGGGGCGGCGCTGAGCCGCGTTCTCGTGTTCGGTCTGCGGTGACCGCGTGGGTGCATCGACACACCACATCTTCGGCGATGCAGCGGGAGCGCAGCCGGCGACGCCAGGCAGCTACGGGGAGGCGCCGCCCGGGTACCGCCTTCCCGAGGGGACGCGTCTGGGACCCGTGCGTCTCCAGATCGCCGACCTGTCACGCTCAGTCGCGTATTACGAGCAGACGCTTGGGATGCGCGTGCTGCGGCGCGACGGGTCCCGCACGGTGCTCGGCCCGCAGAGCGCGGCTCGGCCGCTCGTCGAGCTTCATGAGCACGCGGGCGCGCGTTCGGTGCCCCAGCGCGGCCGCACCGGGCTCTTCCACTTCGCCATCCTGCTGCCGGACCGGGCGTCGCTGGGGCGCTTCATGCGACACGTGGGCGAGCTCGGCGCGCGCGTCGGAGCTGCTGATCATCTCGTCAGCGAATCGCTGTACCTCCAGGATCCGGACAACCTCGGGATCGAGGTCTACGCCGACCGCCCGCGCAGCACGTGGCGACGGATCGGCCGCGAATTGATGATGGCGACCGATCCCCTGGACGTGGCGGGCTTGGTGCGCGACGCGGGAACCGAGCCGTGGACCGGGTTGCCAAGTGGCACGGTGATGGGTCATGTGCACCTGCACGTAGGGGACCTCGGTGATGCATCGGCCTTCTTCTCGGAAGCGCTCGGCTTCGATCGCATGGTGTGGCAGTATCCGGGCGCGCTCTTCTTCGGCGCCGGCGGCTACCATCATCATCTCGGTGCCAATACGTGGGCGGGCAGCGGCGCCACGCCACCGTCGGCCGACGAGGCGCAACTGCTCGAGTGGACGATCGAGCTACCCGACAGCGCGCCGCTCGACGCCGCGTCGAATAGCCTCCGGCGCGCGGGGTACACGGCTGAGCGGGATCGCGACGCCGAGGGTGAAGCGGTGCTCACGACCCGTGATCCATGGGGGACGCGCATAAGGTTGCAAGCAGCACAGGAGTGATCGCGACGTGCCTTGGGATCCAGCACGACCAGAGTCCGGGGAGGTTCGAATGAACAGACTCACGCTCGCTGCAGCCGGTGTCGCAGGAATCGTGGCCGTGGTGATGGCCTGCGGTAACAGGGGCGGCGACACGGCCGCAGCCGTTCAGGCAGACGCGCAATGTGCCGCGCGGCTCGCGACGTTCGATACGCTCGACTACGAGATCTTCAGCAATCAGAAGTGGGATCGGTTTGCGGAGAGTCACGCGTCCAACATTACGGTGAGCTGGCCCGATGGACACGACACCCAAGGCCTGGGGCGCCACATCGAAGACTTGAAGGCCATGTTCGTGTACGCGCCCGACACCAAGATCAAAGAACATCCCATCCGAACCTGCACCGGTGACTACACCGCCGTGATGGGGATCATGACCGGGACGTTTACGCGGCCCATGCCGACACCCGATGGCCGGACGATCGCGCCGACCGGCAAATCGTTCCGGCTTCCCATGGCGACGATCGGCCACTGGACCGGCAACGTCATGGACCACGAGTGGCTGTTCTGGGACAATCAGGCGTACATGCAACAGATCGGCCTCGGTAGGTGATCCTCGGCATCCATCACGTCACGGCTATCGCCGGCGATCCCAGCCGGAATCTCTCCTTCTACACGGGGGTACTCGGCCTGCGGCTCGTCCAAGAAGACCGTCAACTTCGATGATCCGGAGACCTATCACCTCTACTTTGGGGACGAAGTCGGACATCCGGGCACGATCATGACGTTCTTCCCGTGGCCGGGGGCGCAGCGCGGGCGGCGCGGTGTCGGGCAGGTCACCGTCACCGGCTTCGCCGCGCCCGCCGCGTCACTCGGCTACTGGGTGGAGCGCTTGGAGAGCCGGGGGGTGACGACCGACTGGAGCGAGATCCTGGGCGAGGAAGTCGTCGGGTTCGAAGACCCGGACGGGCTCAAGCTGGAGATCGTCGCCGCTCAGGACGCGGCCGACCGGCCGGCATGGACCGATGGCCCCGTTCTTGTCGAGCACGCGATCCGCGGATTCGCGCACCTCACGCTCGCCGAGCAAGGCTACGACGCGACGGCGCGGCTGCTCAGCGAGGTGATGGGCTTTCAGCTCGTGGCGGAGACCGGGAACCGCTTCCGCTATGCTGCGGCAGCGGGCGGATCGGGAACGCGGGTGGATGTGCGATGCATGCCGGACGCGCCGCCGGGCCGCACCGCGGTCGGGACGGTGCACCATGTCGCCTACCGGGTCGCGGGGGATACCGAACAACGCGAGTGGCGCGAGCGCCTGGTCGGCCTTGGCTTGAATGTCACGCCGGTGCTGGACCGCAGCTACTTCCGCTCCATCTACTATAGAGAGCCGGGCGGCGTGCTGTTCGAGATCGCGACCGATACGCCAGGCTTCACGGTGGACGAGCCCCGCGAGCGACTCGGCACGACGTTGCAGCTGCCCCCGAGTCTCGAACCGTCGCGCGAACGGATCGAGCGTGCGCTGCCGCCGTTGGGCGAGGCCCGAGTGCATGCCTAGGGATCCGCATCGCGACCAGCCGATCTTCGTTTGGGGCGCGCCGCTCGGCGATCCACGGCTCGCGTACGTCGCGCCCGTGGCTGCGGGCCGCACCTGGTGCCCCTACAGTTTCCTCGAACCCCTCGGACGCAACGAGCCCCACCTCTCATCCGCGCTACGCCTGGTCGCGCGGGCAGTTGAGAAGGCGGAGGGCGCGGCGCTGCCCACCGATCGCGTCGTGTTCGAGCGATTGGGCGCGAGTGTGACGAAGGGGATTTACCCCGGGATGGGTCACACGGTCAACGCCGACGAAATCGCCGTAGTGCGATCGATGCTGGACACGATTCTGTCCAATGCCCCATCTCCTCGACATCAAGGAACTCCGCGAGGCAATCACCGCGTGACTCATGAGGGAGGCTGAATCTATGAACGGATTGCGCGGCAGCCGTGGCTGGATAGGCGCTGGCTTGGCGGCGCTGCTCGGCTGCGGGGCCGAGCCACCACTGTTGGTATCCACGATCAATGCTGCAGAGAACGGGTTTTCCGTAACGTCCACGCTTATCGCCGGCGAGCGCGACGCGATCCTTGTGGACGCCCAGTTCACGCTGTCCGACGGCGCGCGCGTGGCCGATTGGATCGTGCAGTCCGGCAAGCGACTCAAGACGGTCTTCATCACGCACGGGCACCCGGATCACTTTTTCGGACTGGCGCCGATCGTGGCCAAGTTCCCCGATGCCGAGGTACTCGCGACGCCGGCAGTGATCGAAGAAATGCGGGCCTACGCGCCACAAGCCCTGGCCCAGTGGAAGCCGGTGTACGGCGCCGATCTCACCGATCAGCCGATCTTCCCCAAGCCATTCAGCGGCGATTCGCTCGTTCTCGAGAGCCGCCGCATCGACCTTGTCACGTTACGCCCTGCCGAGAGCTCGCATGCGACCGCTCTCTGGATCCCGTCCCTCCAGACGGTCGTGGCCGGCGACGCCGCGTTCAACGGCGTGCACGTGTGGTTGGCCGGCGTAGATGCGGAACGTCGCGAGAGTTGGCTCGGCAACCTACGCACACTCGCAGCGCTTGGCCCGCGCGTGGTAATCGCCGGCCATCGGGCACCGGGCGTGGGCGATTCCGCGACCGTGCTCGACAGCACGGCGCGGTATATCCGTGACTTCAGTCAGGCAGTGGCCACCAGTCGGACGCCCGACGAGGTCATTGCGAAGGTGACGGCCACCCACGGCAGCCGCACGCTGCCGGTCATTCTGGATCTAGCGGCTCGGGCCGCGCTCGGAGGAACAGTAGGAAGACCGAGGCCAGCACCTTAATCTCGCACTTCTACGTCACGAGGGTGCGAACGGAGACAGAGGGATGAACGCGATTCCCTGGCGTCACGACGTGGATGCGGTACTCGAAGAGGCCCGGTCACAGCGCCGCTTCGGGGAGCGCTATGGCGCGCAGTGGACCCCGACCATCCTTGTCCTGGATGCCGAGGGCGTCGAGCGGCACCGTATCGAAGGGTTCCTTCCGCTCGAGGACTTTCTGGCGCAGGTGACGCTCGGTCTCGGGCACCTGGCCCTTCAGGCTGGCAGGTGGAAGGAAGCGGCCGCGCGGTTTCGCGACTTGGTGGATCATTTCCCCAAGACCGAGGCCGCGCCGGAAGCGCTGTACTGGGCGGGCGTGGCGCGCTCCAAGGAGGTGCATCACGACCGGGATCAGTTTTTCAGAGTAGAGACGGGCGCTGGGGAGGTGTGGATCGACGGCGTGCGCGCGGAGATCGAGAGCGAAACGGCAATCCTCGTGCCGGCGGGCGCGCGGCACAAAATCCGGAACACGGCGAAGAAACCGCTCAAGCTGTACACGCTGTACGCGCCGCCTGAGCATGCCGACAAGACCGTGCACAAGACGAAGGCCGACTCGTCCTCCGAGCCGTGACGTAAACTCGTGATTACGCCAACGACAACCCCCCCGGCGGGAGCCGAGGCGGATTTCCTTACGCGGTTGCTGCGCTGTCTGAGTCGGGACGGCGGGATTTGAATGCAACGGCTCCCATGCGGAGCCGTTGTTCTATCGGCACCTTAACGATGCAATAGGACCCATTGTCCCACATCGGTCGCTATGGACCGCCAAACATTAAGGCAAACACATCGGCGTGGCGCGCACCTGGAGTGGCGGAAGGTGGATATAGTCGCCAGTCGTCAGCTCGAACAGCTCGACGGTGTGTCGAAATTTTCGTCCGGCAGGATGAGGGCTCCCGAAGGGTCGATCGTTCCGCGCCGCGGCGCATTCGCGCCACGATGATCCGTGGCGCTGAAGCACAGCAGTCCCTGCCGAGCAACGCGATCGCGGGCCGATGGGATCTGCGCGTTCTGCGTCGTCGAGCGGGGATCGAGCTACCGCCGAGCGATCGGAGTCTTACGCCATCGTCCCCACGCGACGAAGACCGCTGGCGCGGCAATCAGCGCGTGCATCCAGATGACGCTGGCCTCGCCTTTGAGAACATGGAACGGAATTGCCAGGATCATGATGGTTGCCAACCCGAGGGCAGCCAGTGGCGTCAGCCAAGGCGCCATGCGAGTCGCCGCCGGAATGATGACCCCCAGCCCACCGGCAATTTCGGCATAGCCGATGAACAGGCTGAGCCAGCGTGGCACGGCATGCATCCACGTGGCCTGCTGTGCGATCTGGTCGAAGGGCGTGAGGGCGTGGGAATAGCCCACCATCACGAAGAAGCAGGCGAGCAGCACTTGGAGCACCCAGAGCGTGATGTTCAGTGCCTTGCGGGACGTCGCCGTAGCCGAACGCGTGGTAGGCGAGGCAGCAGACGTCATCGATACGTCCTGTCTGAATCCGTTGGGACCACATTCGGAAGCGCTTCCGACTTCATCGCGATCACGTGCTCCACGAGCTGATCGACGGCGATCTCGGTGCCCTGATAGAAGCCCGACGTCTTGTTTGTCTCAAAGTCCGCCTCATTCCGGTGTAGCGCCGTGAAGACGTAGCGCGTGCCGGTCCCCACGGTTTCCATCGTAACGATGGCGGTGATCGGAATGTCGTCAAAGACAGCCGGACGATAGCCGGGGAATAGCATCGAGGTCCAGACAAGTCGCTCCATCGGAACGACTTCCAGGAAACAGCCGAGATTGGGAGCGTCCGGACCGTCTGCCACTGCGATGTCGATGCTGAAGATGCCGCCCGGTCGCACGTCCATTTCGGCTCGCGCCACACGGCCCCAGGACTTGGGCATGTACCACTCCTTGAGATGCTCCGGTTTCGTCAACGCTTCCCAGACGAGCCGCGTGGGAGCGTCGATGAACCGTTCGATCGCGAAATCAAGTTTCGGATCGAACGCGAATTGCTTGCTCATGATTTGGATTCCTTCTCCTTGAGTTGTTTGACGTATTGGTCGAAGCGGTCCAGTCGAGCTTCCCACAACTGACGACGCGCGGTCAGCCAGTCATCAACGACCTTGAACCGTTCGGGGGCGATCTCATACGTCCGCACCCGCCCGTGTTTTTGCGACCTCACGAGTCGGCTCTGTTCGAGTACCGAGAGGTGCTGCACGAACGACGGGAGTTGCATGTCGAACGGTGCCGCCAGTTCGCTGACGGTGGCTGGTCCGACCGACAGTCGCTCCAGGACTTTCCGCCGAGTCGGGTTGGACAAGGCGTGAAACACGGCGTCAGCGACTTTGGATTGAACCATTTCCGGCACCATCCCAATGCTCGGGTTACCCGATCTGACCGAAGGATTCTAGCACCCTGGAATACTTTTGTAAATACCTAAGTATTGGGCTCAAGCCCGCTTACTTCTACTTCGCAGACGGCAGATTGCGTATGTCTGAAGCGACCACCTCCGGCACTGGCGGCGGTGTAGACGAGCGTTGGTCGCGCTGGCGCTACTGAGCACGGGCTGCCATCAGGCAGCGAAGCCAGGCGCGGCCGAGCCGCCGGTACCGGCGACCACCGTGAGGGTGGAGAATCAGAGCTCCTTCGATGTGGATGTGTTTGTCGTGCAGCATGGTATGAGCCTCCGGCTGGGGCGCGCGGCTTTGCTCAAGACGCAGGTTTTCACCATCCCTGCGAACTTCGTCCCCCGCTCGACGGAACTACGATTCGAGCTTCGTCCGATCGGCGCCGCCGGGGCAGCAAGTAACACGCGTACCGAGATGACCCCCGTGCAACCCGGGGACCAGGTGGTATTGATGATCCCGCCGTTGTGAGCTGCCGCTGAACGCGCGGGAGCGAAGGCCACGCGCACGACTGGTTGCCGACGAGGATTAGTTCGGCGTGTAAGCACCTAAAGAGATGGCGAAGAATGACACAGGATTCCCCGCGATGCCTGAGCCAAAGGCGTTCGCCGTCAGCGTGTTGCTCCCTGGCACAGGACCGAGTGTCCAACTTCCAACCGTCGCAATTCCGCTTGCGTTCGTGGTCGCGTTGCCGCCGGTCACACTGCCCCCTC
>DATFEG010000076.1:0-18801 GCA_035251445.1 Gemmatimonadales bacterium
CGCCACGGTGCTTGTCGTCCCGCTCCCGCTCTTCCCCATGACCGTCATGGCGGCCCCGATCATCACGATGACGGCCAGCCCGAACCGGAGCGGCGTCAGCCTTTCGCCGAGCAGTGGCTTCGCGACCAGAGCGACCATGACGGGGGCTGTGTAGAGCAGAGCGGCGGCCCCCGCGACGCCGGCGCCGGCGATGCCGAACTGGTACGCGACCTCGAACAACGCGACCATCGCGCCGCCCAGCCCGCCCATCAGCAGCAGGCCTTTGCGGTCGACCTTGAACACCTCGCGATGGAACAGCAGCGCCCACAGCGCGAGGCCCGCGATGCCGAGTATCAGACGCCAGAATCCGATGCCGGTGATGGCGGCGCCTTCGGCGTAGAGTTTGGTAGAGAGCGGACCAGTGGTGCCCCAGACGGCTCCGGCTCCGAGCGCGCAGAGATAGCCGACGATGCGGCTGGTGCGGTGCGAGTTAGTCACCGCGCCAAGTTGTCCGTCGTCAGTTCTCCACGCAACACCGTCACCGCCTGCCCGCCCAGTCGCACGCGATCGGCCTCGAGACGGAGCCGCAGCTCACCGCCGCGGGCCGAGGCTTGATACGCCATCAGCTCCCGCTTGCCAAGTTTCGCGCTCCAGTACGGTGTGAGCGCGCAATGTGCGGAGCCGGTAACGGGGTCCTCGGGGACGCCCGACTGCGGAGCGAAAAATCGAGAGACGAAGTCGTATTTGTCCTTGTCGGCGCGGCTCGTGACGATCACACCGCGAGCCTGCACGCGCGCGACGGCGGTGAGGTCGGGATCGAGCGCGCGGACAGTACCTTCATCTTCGAGTTCGACGAGATAATCGAACTTGCTGCGGCCGACGAACCGGGGCTTCGCGCCGAGTGCCTCGATGAGTCCGGACGGCGTGTCCGCGGGAAGCGCGGGCGTGGCGGGAAAATCGAGCTCGATCCAGGCATCGTTCCGATCGGCCGTGAGCAGGCCGCTCTTGGTATGAAACCGCGCCTGCGCATCGGGTTTCAGGTGGCCGTCTTCCCACAGCACATGCGCGCTCGCGAGGGTTGCGTGGCCGCACAGATCGACTTCAACGGTGGGAGTGAACCAGCGCAGATCGTACTCGCCGTTTCTGGGAACGAGGAACGCCGTCTCCGCGAGATTCATTTCGCGCGCGACGTCGAGCATCCAGGTCTCATCTGCTGCCTTGGGAAGCATGCAGACGCCGGCCGGATTGCCCGCGAACGGGCGGTTGGTGAATGAGTCGACTTGCGTAATCCGGAGGCCCATGCCTCCAAATCTATCGCGGTCGAACGAGCCGGCGGGCGCCCCAGTTCACGCCTGCAGCGGCGAATGCGCTCGCGTAAACCGCAGCTACTGTGACTCCGGCCCCTCCTTCCTCGAGCAAGGTCAGAAGGAGTCCTAGCCCCACGCCCGTCGCCCAGGCTGTCAGCGACAGTGTGGCCCAACGCCACGGCGCATGGCCGTACGCGAACGCCAGGGCGAACGTCGCGAGCGCGATGACGACCACGCCGAGCGCCTCGGTACCCAACAGCCCAGCGCCGAACGCGAGCGCGAGAGTGCATGCGGTCAGGTAGCGCATCCTAAGCCAGACGCACGCGCGCCCGATGCCAAAGGGCGATGGCTGCTACGACACACCCGATAAAGGCACCGGCGATAGGATTCAGGATGGGGTTGCCTCCGCCTGCTGTTGCAAACCATCCTACGACTCCGCCGAGGGCTGTGCCCACGGAGCAGACGAGAAACATTCGCCCGAGTGGCACGCGCCGCAGCAAGACCCACGCGAGAACTGGCGCGGTGATGCCCCCGAGTGGCGCACCGAAGACCGCGCCAATCTCAAACAGCGCTGTCGAGATCCGGCCGGTGGCCAACACGACGGCGAGCGCGAATGCGGTCCCACCCGCCAGGGCACCAAAGACGATCCCGGCGCCAACCAGCCCAATCGTCACCACCACGATCCGGCCCAGCCGTGCCATCGTCAGCTCGCTCTCGCCAGTGCAAACGTGGTCTTGCCGTGCAACAAACTGTTCTCATGGCCAATAATCAACACAGTCGGTGCGTCGTTGTTTCGCAGCACGAGGCGCAAACTCTGTGCAGCCGTCGGCGCTTCGAAGACGATATCGGTGGTGTACGACTCGCCTGGTGTGAGCGGGCGCCGCAGCCCGTCGGTTGAGCCCGGGTACTCATGGCCCTGTGCGTCCACGACTGCGACGTAACGGCTGTTGGGCGTGAGTGGTGCCGTTCGTGAGCGCCGTGTCGAGATCGTCTCTTCGTCGAACCGCACTTTCACCGTCACCGCGTGCCGCACATGTCCGTTGGGCAGCGTCTCCGACGTCGTGCCAATGACGGAATACGCGAGGTGACAATCGATCTCGCAGATGTGCTTTTCTTCGCCAGGCGTCAGGACCCGGTTCCGGCTGGCAACTGAAGCGATGAGAAACAGCAGCAGGTACAATCCGGCGCCCCCTACGAGCGTACGCAGCGTGATGCGCGCGAGGTCTTCGCGCGTCGTCACGCGTGCCACGACGTACAGCACGAGGAGGGCGGCGCCGGCCAGAACGGCGCCGACGAAGACCAACACCGTGAGCGGGTTCAAGCCATCAGTGATCATGGGATTGCTCCTTGACCTGCGCCGGGCACGACGCTCTGAGGGCACCGGCCTGGTCGCGCAAGAGACTCCGTGCGCGAGCCCGACTCCAGTTCCAGTTGCGCCAGTCGCTGTCCGCGTGCTCCCCGTCGACCCAGCGGTCCAGCAACCGAGTCACGACGATGCAACGGTCTTCGGTATTGAGACGCGGCAGAGCGTCGAGCAAGACGGGGACTGCGTCCGCCCCCAGGGTCGATGCGTACCGCGCGTCGAAGGGACGGACCTCGACGGGCCGGCTGAGATTGGTTTTCAGAATGAACGCGTCGGGGTTCAAGACGTGCAGTCCCGCGAGTACGGCGAACGCTTGCATCAATGCGCCAAAGGCGAAGCGGTGCCGCACGCCGCGCAACATGGTCCAGCAGAACCAGGCGAAGACGCCGATGAGCAGAATCATCAAAGCGGTCGCATACAGGCGATCGGATGTGAGCCCGTAGGCCGCGACGTACAGCCGCATGCGCTGTAGAGCCGACGCCATGATCACCGCGAGCAGCGCGAGCAGCAGCCCGGCGAGCTGCCGGAATACGCGCACGTGTGATGCGGTGCCGCCGTGCACGAGGTGGTCGGCGCCGAGCAAAAGGGGCAGAACGAGCGCGCTGGCGGCGACGAGCTGGAAGAAGCCCTGGCGCGCGTATGCCGCGTAGGTCAGCCCGTGTGTCTCTTCGATCACGGCGCTGCCGCCGAAGAAATAGCGCAGCTGCACGACTACGAACATCAGAAACAGAAAACTCAGCAGGCCAAGCGCGGTGCCGATCGGAACGATCGTCGCGAGCGGTTTTGGCGTCGCGAACTGCAGGCCGAGGGGGCTGCCGAGCAGTCCCCAGCGCAGGTAGCCTGCGACCAGCGCGGCCCAGAACATAAACAGGAACGTGTGCTGGATGACGGACTCAATGTTGAATGCAAAGACATTCGACAGGATGTTATTGAACACTGGATCGGCTGATGCAAAGAGGCCGGCAAAAATCACCAGCAGCGGTGCGGCGATGAGCGCGCCAAGCAGGGCCCCCCGAAGGTGGCGGAGCCGCCCCGTCTCGGGCAGCGCGCGCCACTGAATGTCGCTGAAAATCAGCACGAGACTTCCTACGACGCTCGCGAACGAGGCCGTAACGACCCCGCGGACGTAATCGAACGGGTACCAGGTGGAGACGCGCTCTCGCTGCAGGCTGGCCGCGGCGAGGGCTAGCGTGAGAATGAGCGCCAGCACGTTGTACGCGGCGAGCTCCTCCGAGTCGCGCCGCAAAAAGGCGGCGCCCAGCAGGAGAGCCGTAATCGCGAGCCACCCGGCGTCGGGTCCGGGTTGGATCTGATTTCTCCGCACCAGCCACAGACCGGCGCCGACCAGTATCACCGTGCAGATTGTGACGTTCAGGCCCCACGGGATCACGCGCAGCAGCGTGTCCCCTGCGAGTCCGGCGGCCAACGCGACCGCGGCGATCTCGAGGCCAAGCTTGGTGCGTGATGCAACGACGCTCATACAGCCTCCCTGGTAGGCGTCGGCAAGCCGCCGAAACGGCGGTCGCGCGAATGGAACTCGTGGATGGCAGCCGCGAGGTGCGCCGCTCCGAAGTCAGGCCACATCCGATCGGTGAACCATAACTCCGCGTAAGCGCATTCCCAGAGCATGAAGTCCGACAGGCGCTGCTCCCCGCCGGTGCGAATGAGCAGATCGACGTCAGGGAGGAGCACCCCGCGCTCGATCGCGGCGCGCGCGGAGTAATCCACTGCGATTCGCAGCTCGAGGCGCGTGCCACCGCCCGTCGCACGCTCGGCGGCCGTGATCGCTTCGACGAGGGACGGTGGCAGCCGGTCGCGCCGGCCCACGATGATGAGCCTCACGCCTTTCTCGGCGAGCGCGGCCGTCTCGGTGCGGAGGTAGCGCGCGAACAGGTGCATCAGCGCCGAAACCTCGGACGAGGGGCGGCTCCAGTTATCGGACGAAAACGCGTAGAGCGTGAGCGCGGTGATGCCGCAGCCGGGCGCGATCTCCACGATGCGGCGTACAGCGTCGGCGCCTGCGCGGTGGCCGGCAGCGCGCGGCAGTCCGCGGCGCGTCGCCCAGCGCCCGTTGCCGTCCATAATGATGGCGACGTGAAAGGAAGTACTTTGTCTCATAAAGCTCACCCGCAAAAAAAAGATTCCTGTCAGCGCGCGCGCGTCGCGCGAATCAACGCTTCCATGTGGTCGAGATAGCGCTCGAGCGCCCGCCGGCCGAGGGCGGTGAGTCGGTATTCCGTCCTGGGGACACGCCCCTCGAACGATTTGGTACAGACGATGTATTCAGCGTCCTCGAGCTTGCGCGCGTGCACGCTGAGATTGCCGTCGGACGTCTTGAGGAGCGTTTTCAGCTCGTTGAAGGTGAGACTCTCGCGCACCGCCAGCGCACTCACGATCGCAAGTCGCACGCGCTCGTGAATGAGCCGGTCCAGGTCCCCGGGGGGGGGAGCCGGTTGGACTTTGGTTTTCACTGCTCGTTCCACTTCTGCGCGCGCCACGCGCGCCGCGTTGCTCTTAGCCACCGTACCTCCGCGCGATGATCAGGCCGAAGATGATGTGCAAACCGCCAAATCCCGCCGCCATGAACCAGGGCCACAAGCCCGTTGGTACGAACAGAGCCCCCGCCCCGAGTACCATGAAGCACACGCCCATCAGCGGGACGATCCGCACTGAAAAGGCGCCCGCGCTCGCGACAGCCGTGCCGTAGAGCAGCAGCCAGGTTCCCGGCATCAACGAGAACAACTGCGCGCTGTGCAACGCGATCGTCAGCACCGCACCCACGACAATGGGTGGCAGGAAGCTGAGACCGAAGCGCCGTCCCGGTCCGGACAACAGCGGATCGTTCGCAGCCCGGGCTTTCTGAACCATCGCGGCCCCGCCGCCGAGCACGCCCAGCACGGCGGCACCGAGCCACACGGCGAGCCAATCTGCCGCGTACTCCTGCCGCAACGCGAGCCATGTTGCGGCGAGCCCAAGGGCACCGACCCCCACCGTTCCCCAGCCCGGCACCGAGGTGAACGAACCGGCGCGCTCCATGGTCGAGCGAATGAACTGCAGGTTGTCCAGCGCGCGGTCGTGGAGCGGCTGCGGCGACGTCATGCCTGGAAACTGGCGAGATCTGGTGGGATTGTCAAGTACTTTGTGGGGTAAAGTAACAAGCCGGTATCCGCTATCCGGTATCCGCTATCCGGGTATCCGCTTTCCGCTATCCGGCGATTGCTGGTTAGTCCTCAATGCACGGATCAGACCTGCCAATAGGCAACGTACCTGCCTTGTGCGTTTCAGAAGTACGTCCGCTGCTTGACCGGTGAGATAGCCAAGCCGCAGTGCGATCAGCAGCTGGGTCTCGACCTCCATGAGAGATCCATTCGCAACGGAGAGATGGTACATGAAGCTGCCGATTCCAAAACGGCCTCTTCCTTCCGCGATATTAGAGGGGACGGAGACGGAACTCCTCTTCAATTGCGCTGCAAGGCCGTAGCGCTCGTCACTTGGGAACGTCTTCGCGGCTTCACAACACTCCACTGCGAGATCCATAGCTCGTTGCCACACCTCGAGATCGCGATAGCTTCGAATCGAACGTCCCTGCGGAGACATGGTGTTAAGGTCTCGTCTAAAGCGATTGAGTGCATAAACGTTCTGATGCGACTTAGGAACATTCGAACGCGTCGTCCGGGCGCTGGTACCGGTTAGCGATACCGGATACCGGATACCGGATAGCGGATAGCCCCTACTGCACGCAATCGCCGCGCGGGTCGGGCTTCGGCTTATCGACGACCACCCGGTGGTCCAAATTCGCGACCGTCGTGGCCACGTCATACACGAGCTGCGACACGGCCGCCAGCTTGTCGTAGTCGATGTACTGCGGCTCGTCGGTCACTTCGTGATAGTCGCGGTGACTGCCCGTCGTGAAGAACGCGATCGGGATACCGTAGCGCGCGTACATGTAGTGGTCGCTGCGGCAGTAGAACTGCTCGGGATGGCCCAAAGCGTCGAACTGATAGTCGAACGTGAACGGCTGCCGGCGCTGTTTGTTTACGGTCTCGACGAGGTCCCCCAGCTCCGTCGAGAGCCGGCGCGTGCCGATGAGCTGGAGGTAACCAGGCCCGCCGCCGGACTCGTCATCTGCGCGGCCGCGGCCGACCATGTCGAGGTTCAGCTGCGCGACGATCGAATCGCGCGGCACCGTTGGGTGGTCGGTGAAGTGCTGCGCGCCGAAGAGCCCGAGCTCTTCGCCCGTATGCCAAACGAAGATCAGCGAGCGCTTGGGCTTCGTCTTTGCACCGGCAAAGGCTTCCGCAATCTCGAGCACCGCGGTGGTTCCCGAAGCGTCGTCGTCGGCGCCGTTGAAGATCGAATCGCGTCGGGCAGGATGGACGCGGCGCAGGCTGTCCACGTTCACTTTGATCTGCGCGGCCTGCTCGCCGCTCACCTGATGATTGGGAGAGGCGAGCTCGAGCTTGCGCCGGGCATCGTTGTATGCGCGGAGCGAATCGTGGTCGACCGGCGAGCCGCTGAATCCGACGTGGTCGTTGTGAGCGCCGATCGCGATGTATTCACTCCGCAGTTTGGGATCGCTGCCCCGCAAGACTGCGACGACATTGCGCGACGGAGCCGGGGTTTCGAGAAAGCTCACATTACCCTGGAACGTCTTCCCCGTGAGGCCGACCGTCGCGCTGTCCACGGGTCGACCGAGGATCTGCCGCGCAGCCGCATGGGTCAAATAGAGGTACGCCGGTTGCTCGGGAGGCGTGGTGCCGCCGCCCATGGAAACTTGCGAATTCCTGAAGAAGTCGCGGAGCTGCGCCGGCATCGAATCGAAGCTCACGATTGCCACTGCGGCGGCCGTCCGGTAACGGCCACTTGCCCCGGCGCGCGGCACGAACCACGACGGTTGGCCGGGGTTCGGACGACGCGGCGTCGCGATGATCACGACTTTGCCTGCCGCCTGGTCGGGGGCGAGCATCGCGGAGTCGCCCCACGCGCCGGCAAACACCGCCTGTGCGCCATCGATCGAATGCGTCGGCCCTCCCTGATCCCGCGGCAGATAATCCTCCCACTGCCGCAGTTCGGCGCCGTCGACCGCCAGGCGTGAAGCGCTCGTGAGCCCGCGCTGGACGAGCGGCACACTCTGGAAGTAGCTGCCCGAGTCTCCGGCCGGAATCAGGCCGAGACGCATTGCCTCAGCCGCGATGTACGCAGCCGCTTTGAGATTGTACTCGGTGCCCGCCGCCCGTCCCATCATCGAATCGTCGGCATAGAGATAGATGCGGGTCATCAAGTCGGCCGGCGTGATAGGAGTTTGCGTGCGCAGCGGCGCGCGCTTGAGCGGGAGCGGGGCCTGCGCGACCCCGGATTGCGCTGATAGAACGACGAGTGTAGCGACTGCCAGCAAACGAACAGCTGACTGCATGGTGCGGTCTCCAAAAAAGGGGAGGAAACAGAAGCTCGTCGTCTACCTGTGCAATGTCATGTCGGAATCTGGTCAGGAATGGCGCTGGTGGTTTCCTTGCGGGGACGGACGAGGACCGAGCGCGCCAGGATCCCGATCCCGGCCGATTGGCCCTGGCGGCGCGGCATGGCGCGATAGAGCAGGATGATGATGACCCATGTCAGCCAACTGATTCGCTCGCTCCAGCTCAAGGAGCGCAGCATGAGCCAGGGCTGGCTCAGCGGGGCATTCCACGGCGCCCAGTCGCCTTGCGCGAGCGCCAGCGGCCGGGCGTACACGCGATTGGTCTGAAATCCCTGGGCGCCCGGACGCGACACGTTCCACACGCACGTCACCTGGCCCCACCCGTGATTGTCGCTCACGCCCACGACCAGCAGGTCGTGTCCTGCCGCGCGCGCCAGCACCTCCCGCCGGGCCGACGAGGGAAACGCGAGCGGCTTCGGCGCGCAGTTCACGATCTCGAATCCGTCGACGCCCGCAACCACGAACGCGCCGAGATCATCCCAGTGGTTGCGCCAGTACTCGGGCAGCGACGCGATGCTCAACGCGCCCTGGCGCTCGATGGCGTCGAAGATCCGCGTCATCCTCGCCGTGGTGCCGCCGAAGCTGTCGCGCGGCAGCGGCGCGACCGGACCGATCGCGATGACGTGCTGGCGATAAACGCTCCACTCGACGCCTGGCAGTACGCTGATGCCGATTCCGGGCGGGGCGGGGAGCGAGCCGTCATAGACGACGTTGTGATCCGTGACGTATGTCGCGTCGAAGCCTTGCCGCCGGTGCCACGCTGCCATGCGCGCCAGGGTCCAGCCGGGGCGGCCGTCGTGTGACGTTTCGGTGTGGGCGTGATAGTTGATGACAGTTCCAGTGGCGTCGGTCGAGCGCAAGCGCGGGACGGGTCGAGGGAGGAGGACCGCAGCCACCGCGAGCAGCACGATGGCGAGCGGGCCAATAAGGGCGCGGCCGATCCTGCGCCGCACGGTCAGCGGCGTCCCCGGGGTCTTGGAACGGCGCAGCGCGCCCCAAGCCGCGGATGCGAGCACCCACACGCCGAGTGCCCATTCGGCACGGGCCAGGCTAAAGAATGTGAGCGCGTCGAGCGTGTTAGAGAGCGGCGCCAGCAGCACATACAAGATTGGCCGGTCGAGCTCGACATCGCCCGGGGCGGACCCGGTGACGGCGTCGACGAGAGAGGGCAGCGGGTGAATCGCAGTCACGAGCAGCAAGACCACCAGCGCGATCGCAACCGGGTGGCGGCGTAACAGGTTCACTCGCAAATTCCACGCATGTCGGGTCGGATGGAAACTACAGGTCGACGGGCCCGCACGCGATGATGACGGCGCCGTACGCGCGGCTCACGGAGTTGCGCTCGCTGGTGCTCGGCCCACTGCAGGATCGCAGTGATGGCGAATGGGAACGTGGCCCGGCAGGAAAATGGACGCCGGCGCAAATCGTCGAGCATCTCGCTCTCGGTCTGACGTTGAGCGCGGAAACCTTCCAGAAGCGCCGCAATCACGCCCCGATGTCCCGGCGCCCGCGTACGCCCGCCGAGCACGTCGCGAAGTTCTTCATCTTCGGACTGCGTTGGTTTCCGCCGGGTCGCAAGGCGCCGGAACGCGCCACCCCCGCCGCGCAGATCACGCGCGCCGCGGCGGAGTCGCATTTCCTCGATGGGCTGGAGGCGTGGGATCAGGTTGATCGCGCGCTGCTGCCCGCGCGACGGGTCGATTTGTTCGTGAAGCATCCCCGCATGGGCGATCTCACAATCGAAGAGTGGATGCACTTCCACGTCATCCATGCGCGCCATCACGCCCGGCAGATTCGGCAGCGCCTCAGGACATGAGTCGCAAGCGCGACAAGAAGAAGGTGACGATCCGCGTGCCGAATCCCGATGCGCCGGTCAAGGAGCGGCTGAAGACTCCCTCCCACAAGGTTCACCGTTCCCCAAAGTCGTATCGGCGGCGAGATAAGCACCCGAGACGGTTGGAAGAGGAGTAACCGGCCTAAAAGCGGTAGCCCGCGGCCAGGTTGACGTGACTGGCGTTGAAGTCGCCCACGGTATACGTCGTCTTGAAGCGTCGGAACTCAAATCCAAAAACCATCGGTCCCCGAGGCCGCCATTCCAGATGGCCTTCGCAGACGAAATTCTTGAGCCGGCCACCGGCGGCGACGTCGGCGTCGTCGGGGTCGTCGATGCCGCAGCCTCCGCCGAAGATCCATTGTGAAGTGGGTCGCAGATTGAGCTGGCCCCAGCCGCCTTTCGTCCGCACGGGCACGCCTGCCGCGCCCGTATTCTGACCGATCCCACCGCCGCCGAGTCCCCCGAGCGCCTGACCGGCAAAGGCCTCGCCCACAAACTCGACGATTCCGAACTTGAAACGACCGTCAGCGGAAACGGCCTGCGACACGAGCAGCGTGTCGCCACTGAGCGTATCGTTGCCGAGGAACCAACCGATGTGGCCGCCCAAGCCGATCTCGTTGGGATCGTCGGTCGGCCCCCAGGAGAGGCGCAGCCGACTCTCGAGCGACGGGCGCCCCGATCGTTCCGCGGAATCGGGTTGGGTCGTGAACGTCGATTGCGGCGATCCGGTTCCGGGTGCGAGCACGGCACCCTGCAAGGCGAGACGCAGGGTCGTGCCGAATTCACCCGTCAGCCGAACCTGCGGAATCCAGAGCCAGAGATTGCCCGCCCCGGCGAAATCGGGGAACCCGACGGAGGCGAGCGAGCGGGGACTCCGCTCAGCGATGAGTGGACCTTCCTGTCCGATGAGGAGCTGCGTGGACGAACCGGCATTGGTCCAGGTCAGCGTCGCCAGCGCGCGCCGCAGTCGCAGGAGCGGGAAGGTGCGGCCTCCGGAGCTTGGTTGTTGGCCTCCGAAGAAGTCGATATCGATCTCGCCGGAGAAAACGCCGCGCAAGACGTTGGGATCGTTGACGAGCACACCGAGCCGCGTCTGTCGAATGATCCCGCCAACGGCGCCGAGTCCGACCGCATCGACGTTGGCGAACTGTGGAACGTCGCTGTTATTGACACTGGCGGAGTTGTAGAAGCCGTTCGCGAGGACGAATCCGGTAAACTCGATGGTACTCTGCGGCGCCGGGGGTTGCTGCGTCGCAAGCAAGAGAAGGAACACGCCCTGCATCACGGCGCCACTCCTGGCGAGTTTGATTGCAATACAGTAAGCTCCACGCCCTCAGATGCAACGCTTCATTGGGTCCGTCATTCTCGCCGGTCTCCTTGCAACACTGAACGGACAGGCTCAGACGCCGATGCCAGGAACAGTCCGGATCAGCGGGCGGATCAACATCCTCGAGAAGAACAACAAGCCCTCCCCCGATCTCGGGGACGCTGTCTTGTATCTTGAAGGTGCAGTCGCGGCGGCAGCCGCCGCACAACCCGTCACCATTGAAATCGCAATCACGGACAAGACGTACGCCCCGGAGGTGGTCGTCGTTCCGGTGGGCTCAACGGTGCGCTTTCCCAACCACGATCCGTTCAACCACAATGTCTTTTCCGCAAGCGAACCGAATTCCTTTGACCTGGGGCTCTACGGACGCGGCGCGGCGCGGAGCCAGACATTCGCGCATCCGGGGTTGGTGCGCGTGTTCTGCAACATTCATCCGCGCATGGTCGCGTACGTGCAGGTCATGGCGAACCGGTATTTCACGCAACCCGGCACGGACGGAAGCTTCACGATCGATAACGTACCTCCGGGGAACTATCGGCTGCATGTCTGGCATGAGCGCATTCCTGCTGAAGTCGTCCAGGAGATCACGGCCGGACATGGGACCGACGCGTCGCTAGAGATTGCGCTGGACGCGAGGGGTTACCGCTGGGAGCCGCATCGCAACAAATACGGGAAGAGCTATCCGACCAATGCCGGACGCGAGCGCTACTAGACCGGCATTCGGACTCACCGCGAAGATTTTCCTGGCCTCGGCGCTGCTCGTCGTCGCCGTGCTCGGGATTACGTTCGGCGTCACATCGATACAAGCGAATCGTACCGCGGACGAGGCGATTCGTCGGGCGCTGCTCGCGACCCGGCGCGCGGTCGACGATTACCTGGCCGCGCGCACCCGCACCCTGGGTCGCGCGAGCACAGTGGCAACAGACGTCCCGCAGTACCGGCAGCGGCTGCTGAATCAGCGCGACCGTGCCGAAGCGCTCGATCAGGCGGATGACGTACGTGACCTGATCGGCGCGTCTTGGGTGCTCGTGACCAACAGCGACGGCATTCTCATTGCCCGCACCGATTACCGCGAGCAGTACGATCGCGATCTGTCGATCGCGCCGCTGGTCGCCAACGCGCTGAGCGGCGAGCAGACGAGCGGCGCCTGGCTCGACGATCTCCGGGGCACGATGTTCATCGCCGTCGGCACGCCGCTGCGCGACCGGCTTGATGCGGCGCCGCTCGGTGCCCTCATTGCCACGTATCAGATCGACGATTCCCTCGCGGGCGCTATCAAGCAAAACACCAACTCCGATGTCGTGTTCTTCGCGCTGGATACCCTCGAGCGGCCGGTGGTCGTCGGCAGTACGCTCCCCGCGCACTCTGTGACCCCCGTGCTCCCCGATGGCGTGCGACTGGACACGCTGGCGACCGATTCGGGTGGCACCGGCACAGCACTCGCCGCCACACTGGATGGAGAGCATCTGATCGGCCTGGCCGGTCCCATCCGCTCGCCCCGCGGGGACCTTCGCGGTGGCTTTGTCGCGTTGCGCTCACGCGACGCGGAGCTCGCCGCCTTCAGCGCGCTACGGCGCACGATGCTGTTCGCGGTGGCGCTCGGCGTTGTGCTCGCGCTCATCGTCGCTTTCGTACAGGCTCACCAGATCGCGCGGCCGGTGCGCCGGCTGGCGCTGGCGACCCGCCGGGTGCAGGACGGCGATTACGGCGTGGATATCGAGGTCAAATCGCGCGATGAAATCGGTGTGCTCTCGCAGGCCTTCAAGAGCCTGGTGGAAGATCTGAGGGAGAAGGCGGCTCTCGTCGATTACATGGCGGCCTCCGGAGGGGGAGGGGGGGGACGCGCGGCGGCGACGCAGCGGATCGCCTCGACCGGCGTGCGTGAAGTGGGCGGCGATCAGCTCCGTCCGGGGGCGGTCTTCGCAGGGCGGTATGAGGTGCAAGAAATGCTCGGCGCCGGCGGTATGGGCGTGGTCTACCGCGCGTTCGATCGCGAGCTGGAGGAACCCGTGGCCATCAAGACCCTACGGCCGGACGCCTTGGCCGGAGGGAGTGTGGCGCTCGAGCGCTTCAAGCAGGAAATCCGCCTGGCGCGGCGCATCGCCCATCGCAACGTGGTGCGCACGTACGACCTCGGCGAAGTCAACGGGATGTACTACCTCACGATGGAGTACGTCGACGGGACATCGCTCCGGCAGCTCATCGACACGAGCGGCAAGTTGCCCGTCGCGGTCGCATTGACGATCGGCAAACAGCTGTGCCGCGCTCTGGACGTCGCGCATGCCGAAGGCATCATTCACCGCGACATCAAGCCGTCAAACATCGTGGTAGACCCCAGCGGGTTTCTGAAAGTGATGGATTTCGGGATCGCGCGGCTCGCCAATCCGCCGCAAGGAAAGGGGCTCACAGAAGCGGGCGTTTCGATCGGCACGCCCGACTACATGTCTCCCGAGCAACTGGCCGGCGTGGAGCTCGATGCGCGCAGCGATCTCTACGCTGTGGGCATCGTGTTGTTCGAATGTCTCACCGGACGCGTACCGTACCTGGCTGATACGCCGTGGGCACTCGTCGCGAAACACATCGAAGAAGATCCGCCGAGCCCTCGCGTGCTCAACGCCGATGTGCCGGAGGGACTCGCGGCGGTCATTCTCACAGCCATGGCCAAGGATCCTGCGCAGCGTTTCGCATCGGCTTCAGAGATGCTCGACGCGCTCGGGGAGGTCAGACTCCCGCAAACCACGGATAGCCCTGTGCCTCCCAATAGCCAAGAGGGCGTTCGGCCGTGAACGTCATCGAGACGAGATACTTCGTCATCTTGTAGCCAAGTTTTGTCGGGGCGTAGAGCCGCAGCGGCGCGCCGTGCGCGATGGGCAGCGGATTGTCATTCATGCCGTCGGCGAGAATGGTCTGGGGATGCATCGCGCTCGCCATGTCCCAGCCGTTCGAGTACCCGGAATCGAATGAGTCGAACCGGATGTAGCGCGCCGCGGGAAGCGGCTGGCACCGCTCCACGACCGCCGACACGGGCACGCCGTGCCACGTGGCGATCGCGCTCCAGCCCTCGACGCAGTGATGCTTGACGGTGTACGTCGTCCGCGGCATCGCGCGCAAATCATCCAGCGACAGTGAGAGCGGGTTGCGAACGAGCCCGCCGACCTGCAGCCGCCACGCCGCCGGATCCGTCAGCGTCGGCACCTCTCGCGAAATGAAGTACATCGGCAGGCGCGTCGAGCGCTCGCTGACATCGTACACGCGCGCGAGCCGATGCTTGGAGAAGAGGATTTTTTCCCCAACCCAGTCGTTGAAGCGGCTGACATCGAGGAGCAGCGGTCGCACGGCATTGCCACCGTCCCAACCGCAGGCGGCGGCGACTGAGGCCAGACCTCCGGCCGCGCCGAGTCGCAAGAATCCTCGGCGATCAATCATGGGACGGAAATCTCCCGCGATACCACCCAGTGATCATCGCCCGCAGTGACGCTGGATCCACCACGAAGACGAGCACCACGTGCACGATCAGGAAGCCGACAAAGATCCAAACGGTCCAGAAATGCCAGTAGCGCGCCGCCTGAAAGCCACCGAATAGCGTCGTGAGCCACGCGAGCTGCGTCGGTTTGTAGATCGCGAATCCCGTCAACACGGCCAGCACGCCGACCACGATGATGAACGTGTACGCGAGTTTTTGCAGTGGGTTGTGCTTGCCTTGCGGCGGATGGTCTTTGCGCAGGCGAAGGTAGTACTTCTGCATTTCGATCGCGCCGCGAAGGTCGCGCGGCCTGAAGAGCAGCGAGCGCCATTCGCCGCTGGCGACGAGATAGCCGAGATACAATACGCCCACGGCGATGAGGGGCCACGTCAGGGCGAAATGCCAGTTGAGCCCGCCGGCGAGCCAACCGCCCAGCCGGCTCCAGCGCGGGAACGCGTATTCCTCGAACGGATTGAGATAGAAGGGGCCGTCACGCTCGCCAAAGCGCGCGTACGCGCCGTAGATCTGCAAGCCGCTCGCGATCATGCCGATGAGCAACCCGAACGTGAGCCAGTGAGTGAGCCGGACTATCCAGTGATGGCGGCGAACGGGCGAAGCGGTCGGGCGGGGTGGAGGCGAAACGGGGGGGGGCGGGGGCGAGACAGGCGCCGACATGAGCTAAGTATATTGTGTGCCATGCGTTCAGCAACGCTTTTCGCCATCGTCGCGATGCTCGCCGGGTGCCGCAGTCGCAGCGCCGCGGTTGCGACGCGCGACGGGGATTCGCTCACGGCGCCGCGCGATTCCATGGACAGCACCTTGCTTACTCCGCGAGTCGTCACGGGTCGGACGGTGATTGTGTTCTGGCTGACCGGTGCCGACTCGCTCTCGGCCGAGGATCAGGCGCAGGCGCTCGACGATCTCAATACCACAACTGACAGTGTCGCGCCGACACTGCGCCGCCACGAGATCACGCTGTGGCCCACAAATGCCGAAACGATCTACGTCGCGCTCCCCAATCGGCAGCGTCGCGTGATCGTGTTGTCCGGGATCGATTTTCCCTTCGGGTATGTCCTCGTCGAGCCGGGCCTCGCGGAGCGGATTCTCGCGGGCGTGTACGCCGAGGACGAGCTGCTCGATGAAGTGGAGACGTACTTCGACCTGCCGCCGTCCGGAGACTCGGTTAACACTTATCCACGGATATCGACCTGATGCTGCTGGCCGTTCTCACGACGCTGGCTGCCGTGCAGGACATCAGCTGGGAGCCAACAGTGCCGGTCAAGGGCGCCCTGGTTTTCATTTCGGCACCGGGCGCCGTCACGGGCGAGGTCGCGGGTGAACCGCTGCACTTTCGTGGCGGGCAGGCGCTGGCCGCGGTGCCGCTGGGTACGAATGACAGCCTCCGCGTACAGACCCTCCACATTCTATGGAATGGTGGCGCGGCCGTGGATCGGACCTACGTCCGCGTGGCGGCACGGCCCGCGCCGCGAGGCGAGCGGCTGCGCACCGCGTCGCGATTCACGACCCCACCCGATAGCGCGCTGCAGGTTCGGATCGATCGCGAGCGTGCTTTGGCGCGCGACGCCGCTCGACGCGCGCACCAGGTGCCGCGTCTGTGGAGCGACCCCTTCGTGCGGCCGCGCGAAGCGCGTGTGACGAGCGTCTTTGGCACGGGCCGAGAAGTGAACGGTGTGTTACGAAGTATTCACTACGGGCTCGATCTCGATGGGCGGCGTGGCGATCCCATTCACGCTTCGAATCGGGGCGTGGTGGCGCTCGTCGGCAACTTCTTTTACGGCGGGATTTCGGTATACCTGCACCATGGCGAAGGCCTCCTGACTGTGTATCACCACATGAGCCGGGCCCTCGTCGCCGCCGGCGACACTGTTGAGCGAGGGCAGCTGATCGGTCGCGTGGGGGCCACGGGTCGAGTCACGGGGCCGCATCTGCACTGGGGCGCGCAGTACGGCGCGATTTCATTCGATCCTGTGGAACTGCTGACGCTGCCTTGAGTAAGGCACTGCTGCTTCGAGGCGGGCGGGTGGTAACGATGGACAGGACTCGCCGCGTTCTGGATGCGGATGTGCTGGTTGAGGACGGACGAATAAGAGTCGTCAGGCCTGTGGAGCGCGGGACCGTTAGACCATCAATACACGCGACAATTGATTGTGGTGGTCTCATCGTTCTTCCCGGGCTCGTTCAGGCGCACATCCATCTCTGTCAAACGCTCTTCCGCGGACTTGCAGACGATCTCTCGCTCGAAGACTGGCTGACGCAGCGCATCTGGCCGCTCGAGGCGGCGCATACCAAAGAATCGGTCTACGCCTCCGCGATGCTCGGCGCGGCGGAGCTGCTGCTGGGCGGCACGACGGCGATTCTCGACATGGAGACGGTGCGGCACGCGGGGGCCGCGTTCGAGGCGTTGGAGGAAATCGGGATTCGCGCGACTGCGGGAAAATGTCTCATGGATGCACCGTCGAGCCCTGCAGGATTGCGCGAATCGACCGACAAGGCGCTCTCGGAGAGCGCTGACCTCTGCGCGCGTTGGCACGGGGCAGCTGGGGGACGGCTGCGCTACTGCTTTGCGCCGCGGTTCGCGCCGAGCTGCACGGGGCCATTGCTTCGGGCGGTGAGCGACCTCGCGGAGAAGGTGGGAGCGGTGGTCCACACACACGCGGCGGAAACTCCCGTCGAGCTCGAGATCGTGAAACGGGAAACGGGGCACGACGAGATCGCGTACCTCGACTCGGTCGGCATTTCAGGACCGCGTACGGCGCTGGCGCACTGCGTCTGGGTGGACAAGGACGGCATTGCGCGTCTCGCGCGGCAGGCGACGAACGTCGTGCATTGTCCGAGCTCAAATCTGAAGCTCGGCAGCGGTATCGCGCCGATTCCGGAGATGCTCGCTGCCGGTTGTCGCGTGGGGCTCGGAGCGGACGGGGCACCGTGCAACAACCGGCTGGATGCGTTTGCCGAAATGCGGCTTGCCGCGTTGATCCAGAAGCCCAGGCTCGGTCCCGATGCGTTGCCGGCGGCTCAAGTGCTGGAGCTGGCGACGCTCGGCGGCGCGCGCGCGTTGGGTCTCGACGCGGAGATCGGCTCGATCGAGGTGGGGAAATGCGCTGACCTGGTCGTACTCGATCTGAACGGTCCCCATGCGCAACCTGAGGCGAACGACCTAACTTCCCGCATTGTCTACAGCGCGACGGCCGCCGACGTACGCCACGTCGTGGTGGACGGCCGGGTCGTGGTCAGAGATGGTGTGCTCAAAACCGCCAATCTTGGGGACATTCGCCGTGCGGCAAACGCTGAAGCTCGTCGTCTGCGCCGTACTGTGGGCATCTAGCGCTGGCGCCCAGGGCGCCGGGGACAGTCTCTACACGAGTTGGTGCTCGCGCTGCCACGGGGCGGACGCGCGCGGTACGCCCGCCGCGTCCACGCGCTTGGCGGTTCCGCCCGCCGATCTCGCCGCGTGCGCCGTGTCCAGCGCCGAGCCTGAAGACCTGTGGGTAGACATCGTGTCGCGCGGGGGCGCCGCTTACGGGTTGTCGCTCGACATGCCCTCCTACGGCGACGCCGGAACCGCGGAGCAGATCCGTATGGTGGTGCGCTACGTGCGGTCGCTCTGCCGCGAGCGCGGCTGGCCGCCGGGAGAGCTCAATTTTCCTCGCCCATTCCTCGTGGAAAAAGCGTTTCCCGAGAACGAGGTCGTGCTGTCCGCGCACGGGCCCGGGCAGCGGCTCGTCTACGAGCGCCGTATGGGCCGCCGGTTCCAAATCGAAGGCGAGTTGGCGACGGTCATCGATTCGCTCAACCGGCCGTTCGATGGCGCGGCGGTCTCGGTGAAGTACAATCTCTGGCACAGTCTCGAGCGGCAGGCGCTCCTCTCGCTCGGGCTCGAGGTGGCGCCTCCAGTCGGCCGGCGAACGGCCTGGGAGCTCGAGCCGTACGCGGCCGCGGGGGTCGAGCGCGCCGGGTTCGTCATCCAGGGGCAGATCGTGGGAATCTGGGAAGAGGGCGAGGGGTTTGCCGGGGCATCGTACCGCCTCGGC
>DATFEG010000083.1:0-15505 GCA_035251445.1 Gemmatimonadales bacterium
CGCACCTGCTCCGGTGAGAGCCAGAGCGGGAACGCGCCGGCGAAATGCTCGATGAGGAAGCCGGTGAACCGCTCGATCGTGCCGAAGATCGCGCGGTGCATCATCAGGGTCCGGTGCGGCTTGTTGTCGGCGCCTGTGTACTCGAGGTTGAAGCGCTCCGGCAGCTGGTAGTCGAGCTGGATCGTGGCCCCCTGCCACTCGCGCCCGATCGCGTCGTTGAACTTGACGTCGATCTTGGGTCCGTAGAACGCTCCGCCGCCGATGTCCATCCGGTACGTCAAGCCGCGGCGCTTGAGGGCGCTTTCGAGCGACTTCTCAGCGGTATCCCACATCGCGTCGGTGCCGAGCTTCTTGCCGGGGGGACGCGTGGCGAGATCGAGGCGATAGTCGAGCCCAAACGTTTTTCCCATCACGAGCTCGACGATGTCGAGCATGCCGAAGATCTCTTCCTCAATCTGGTCCTCGCGCAGAAAAATGTGCGCGTCGTCCATCGAGAGCCCACGGACGCGCAGCATCCCGTGCAGCGTTCCCGAGCGCTCGTTGCGATACACGTTGGCGATCTCCGCGAGCCGAATCGGCAGATCGCGATAGCTGCGCTGCTGACTCGCGTAGATCAGGATGTGCATGGGACAGTTCATCGGCTTGACGCGATAGTGCACGTCCTCCGACTCGCCTTCCCCGGCCGCCATCGGCGGAAACTGGTTCTCGGCGTACAGCGGCAGGTGCCCCGAGCGCAGAAACAGCTGCTCGCGCGTGATGTTGGGCGTGTACACGAGCTTGTAGCCGCGCGCGAGGATGATGTCCTCGATGAACCGCCGCAGCTCGAAATTGAGGATCGCGCCATTGGGGTGCCAGAAAATCAGGCCCGGCCCGACATCTTCCTGAATGGAATAGAGATCGAGCTGTTTGCCGATGACACGGTGGTCGCGCTTGCGCGCTTCCTCGAGACGGCGGATGTAGCCTTCGAGGTCGTCCTTGGTGAACCACGCGGTGCCGTAAATGCGCTGCAGCATCTGGCGGCGCTCGTCGCCGCGCCAATACGCCCCCGCCGCGTGCAGCAGCTTGAAGTGCTGGATCTTCCCTGTGCTCGGCACGTGCGGGCCGCGGCAGAGATCGACGAACGGCCCGTCGGTATAGACCGAGATGACCTCTCCTTCTTTGAGATCGTCGATGCGCTCCAGCTTGAGCGGATCGTCGGTGAAGCGCTTCTTCGCCTCAGCGCGCGAGACTTCCTCACGCACAAACGGGTAATCGGCCTTCGCGACCTCGGCCATCTTCGACTCGATGGCTTCCAGATCTTCTGGCGTGAACGGCCGGCCGATCTCGAAGTCGTAGTAGAAGCCGTCCTCGATCGGCGGGCCGAACCCGATCTGCGCCTTGGGAAAGAGCTGACGCACCGCGGTCGCCAGCACGTGCGCCGAGGAGTGGCGCAGCACGTCGAGCGCGTGCGGGTCCTTGTTCGTGAGGATGGAGACCGTGGCGCCGTTGTCGAGCGGGCGCTGCAAGTCGCGGACGTCACCGTTGACCCGAATTGCGAGCGCCGCCTTGGCGAGGCCCGGCCCAATGGCCTTGGCCAGGTCAGCGCCGGTCGCGCCCGCCGGTAGTGTCTTCTTGCTCCCATCCGGCAGGACAACCTGAATCTCGGACGGGGGCATGCTAGGGCGTGGAGGTCGTCGCGGGTGAAACGGTTCCGATCGGCGCGACTCGCACACCGAAGCGGAAATAGAGACCCACCGAAAACAGTATGACGCCCGCGAGCAGAACCCAGCGCGCGATGCGCGAGGGCGGGAGGCGATCGTCGGGTGCGGATGAGTGTGGAGTTGTCATGAGGTTCGGTGGTATTCTACTGGCCGCTTCTATATTAAGGAATGGCATACGATCCACGCCCTGTGGAAGGCGCGATCTATCGGCGCTGGCTCGACGCGGGCGTGTTCCAGCCGCGGGTTGACGGCGAGCCGTACGTCATCGTCATCCCCCCGCCCAACGTCACCGACGTGCTGCACGTGGGCCACGCGCTCAACAACGTCATCCAGGACGTGCTCATTCGGTTCGAGCGGATGCGCGGTCGCGCCGCGGAATGGCTGCCCGGGACCGACCACGCCGGGATCGCCACGCAGAATGTCGTAGAGAAGCGGCTCAAGGCCGAAGGCACGAGCCGCTTCGAGCTGGGCCGCGATGCGTTCGTGCAGCGGGTGTGGGAATTCGTCCACAAGACCGGGAACACGATCATCGAGCAGCTCAAGACGATCGGCTGCTCGTGCGACTGGGGCCGCCTCCGATTCACCTTTGATCCGGAATACTCGCGGGCGGTGCGTGAGGTGTTCGTGCGCCTGTGGGAACAGAAGCTGATCTATCGCGGCCACCGCGTAATCCACTGGTGCCCCAATTGCCTCACGGCCCTGTCAGACGAAGAGGCCGAGCACCACGAGACCAATGGCAACCTCTATTACATCGAGTATCCGCTGGTGGGCGGCAAAGGCCACATCACCGTGGCCACGACGCGTCCTGAAACGATGTTGGGAGATACGGCGGTCGCGGTGAATCCCGAGGATCCCCGCGGCCGGCCGTTTATCGGCAGGCAGGTCACCGTGCCAATCGCGAACGTGCAGATCCCGGTGATCGCGGACGAAGGCGTAGACAAGGAGTTCGGCACCGGCTTCGTAAAGGTCACGCCAGCGCATGATGCGAGTGACTTTGAGATCGGGACGCGTCACAAGCTCGAGATGCCTTTGGTGATGAGTGAAGATGGCAAGATGGGGGAGCAGGGAGCGGTGAGCGGGGAGCAGCGCGTGCCCCCCGAGCTTCGTGGACTGGACCGGTTTGAGGCACGCAAGCGGATCGTGAAGCAGCTCGAGAAGGCCGGTTTGCTCGAGAAGGTCGAGCCGCACCGCCACTCCGTGCGCCGCTGTTACCGCTGCGACACCGTCGTCGAGCCACGGCTCTCCGATCAATGGTTCGTGAGGATGAAGCCGCTCGCCGAGCCGGTGCTCGCGAAGTTTCGGGAGGGCGAGTACCAGATCGTGCCCGAGCGCTGGCGCGCGACCTACGACAACTGGATGGAGAACATCCGCGACTGGAACATCTCGCGGCAGATCTGGTGGGGGCACCGCATCCCGGTGTTCACCTGCAAGAAGTGCGAGCACCAGTGGGCCGATCGTACCGATCCGGACCAGTGCCCGCGGTGCGCGGGGCCGGCGACTACGATCGAGCAGGACCCGGATGTGCTCGACACCTGGTTTTCGTCGTGGCTCTGGCCGTTCGCGACGTTCGGGTGGCCCAATGACACGCCCGACCTGCGCCGCTTCTATCCAGGCCATACGCTCGTCACCGCGCCCGAGATCCTGTTCTTCTGGGTCGCGCGGATGCTGATGTCGGGCTACCACTTCATGGATCAGCGGCTGCCGTTCACCACTGTATACCTGCACGGCACGGTGCGCGACATGAAGCATCGCAAGATGTCGAAGTCGCTCGGCAACGGGATCGATCCGCTCGACGTGGTGAAGGTGTTGGGCGCCGACGCGCTGCGCTGGACGCTGATCGCCGGCAGCTCCCTCGGCGCCGACGTGATCCTCGATCCGAACGACCTCGAGACGACGTTCGCGCCTGGCAGGAACTTCGCGAACAAGCTGTGGAACATCGGCCAATTCGTCCTCGGCCAGATTTCGGGCACCGTGCCGTCGCTCGAGTCAGTCGATCGGCGCTCTCTCACACTTGCCGATCGATGGATCTTGTCCCGCGCTCAGGCGGTCATCCGCGAAGCCACCTCTTCGCTCGCGCAATTTCGGCTGGACGAAGCGGCGAAGCGCTGCTTCGAGTTCGCGTGGAACGAGCTGGCGGACTGGTACGTGGAAGCAGTGAAGCCACGGATGAGCGGCGCGGGATCGGCCACGCCGCAGGCGGTGCTGACCTACTGCTTCGACCTGGTGCTGCGACTGCTCCACCCCGTGGTCCCTTTCATTACGGAAGAGCTGTGGCAGCAGCTTCCTGATCGAAAGGCTGGCGAGCTACTGGCCGTCGCACGGTGGCCCAGTGTCCGTCCGGAGCTCGAAGACCAGCGCGCGGATCAGGAATTCGGGCGCGTGAAAGTCGTAATCGAGAACATTCGCTCGATCCGGGCCGAGTATCGCGTGACGCCCAAGACGAAGCTCAAGGCGACGATTGTGGCGCGCGGGAACGATAAAGCTGCCACATTCGTGGGCGAGCGCGACACGATCGTGCGGCTTGCCCAGCTCGAGAGCCTGGCACTCGATGGGGTTTCGCAAGGCGTCGGCGCTCATGCCGTCTTCGGCGACGGGAGTGAGGTCGTCGTGGCGCTCGAAGGCCTGGTGGACGTGAAGCAGGAATGTCGCAGACTGTCAGAGGAGTACAATCGACTCGACAAACAACTGACGAGTCTTGCGGCTCGGCTGACCAACGAGAGCTTCGTCTCGCGCGCGCCACGCGACGTCGTGGCCAAGGAGCGCGAAAAGGAAAAGTCGTGGCGCGAGCAGCGCGACGTTCTCGCCGGAAAACTCAGATCACTCGGCTGTTCGTAGTCGCGCTTTCGCTCGCCGGGCTGGCGAGCGCGTGCGCAAGCGTCGGCCCCCCACCTGGCGGCCCCCCCGACGAACAGCCTCCTGCCATAGTCAGCGTACGTCCCGAGTCGGGTGCGGTCGTGCCCGGCTGGAAGGATGACATCTCCATTCAATTCGACGAAGTCGTGGATGAAGTGTCGACCGGCGGAGGCGGGGGGGCTGGGGGCGGACTGGAGCGACAGGTCCTCCTGTCTCCCGTTCGCGGCACCGTGAAGGTGGGTTGGCATCGCACTCGCGTCAGCGTGAAGCCGCGGGAGGGTTGGAAGCGCCGCGTGTATCGTCTGGAGATCTTGCCTGGCTTTTTCGATCTGCGCCGCAATCGCCTCGACTCCGGCCAGACCGTGCTGTTCTCCACCGGCCCGGCCATCGGCAAGGCGCGACTCGGCGGGATCGCCCTGCAATGGATCGAGCAGCGCTTTCTGCCGCGCGCTCTGATCGAAGCCGTTCCGCTGCCGGACAGCGTCGGTTACTTGACCATGGCCGATTCGGGCGGCCAGTTCAACCTCGAAAACCTCGCTCCGGGACGCTACATCGTGTACGCGAGCATTGACGACAACGGCGATCGGCGCCGCGGCTTCCGCGAGGCCTACGACTCCGTCATCGTGAGGCTCGATTCCAGCACCAACGTCGCCCTCTACACGTTTCCGCACGACACCAACCCGCCCCGCGTCCGCTCGGCGACTTACGTCGACTCGATCACCGCCCGGGTGGAATTCACGCAGGCGCTCGATCCGACGGTGAAGCTGGACACCACGCACCTGCGCGTCCTCGAGTTGCCCGATTCCACGCGCGTTGCCATAGCCCAGGTTTTCACGGCACGCCAGTTCGACTCTGTCTCGACCGCCGAGCGCGTACGGGCCGACAGCCTGCGAGAGCTACAGGATACCGCCGGCCGCGCCGATACAACCGGGGGGGGGGCACGCCCGGTGGGGGGCCGTCCACAACGTCCCCAGATTCAGCCCACCGTGCCGCCTCCACCATCACCGCGTGGCGCGCAACAGCCGACCGCGCCCAAGGGACCGCCAGTCGATACGGCGCTTGTGCGCCGCCTGCTCGCCATGCGCCCCGTCCCGTCTGACAAGTACGTCGTGCGGATGGTGCGCACGTTGAAACCGGAGACACGCTACGTCGTTCGTGTGATCGATGCCACGAACCTCGTAGGTGCAAAGGGATCGGGAGAGGTGGGTTTCTCCGTTCCAAAGCCCACGCCCGCCGATACGACGCGCGATGCGCGGCGCACGAACGTGCCGCCCCCACCGCCCCCGCCGTGAGCGATCCGAGACGCCAGCTTCCGTCGATCGACGCGCTGCTCGCCGGCCCCGGCGTCGCCGCGCTACTGGCTGAGCATCCACGGACACTCGTGGTGCGGGCGGCGCGGGAAGCGGTGGACGCGGCCCGGGTGAATGGCGGCGCGGCTCCAGCAGAAGGATGGGATGCGGCCGTGCAAGCGGCCGTCATGCGACTCAGCGCGCCGTCGCTCGCGCCAGTGATCAACGCGACCGGCGTGGTGTTGCACACGAACCTTGGACGGGCACCCCTTGCGCCGGCGGCAATCTCGGCGCTCACGCGAGTCGCGCAGGGGTATGCGGCGCTCGAATACGACCTCGGCCAGGGGACGCGCGGCTCGCGCCACACGCACTGCCGCGATCTCCTGGTGGAGCTGACGGGAGCGGCGGATGCCCTCGTCGTGAACAACGCGGCCGGCGCGGTGCTGCTCGCGCTCAGTGCGCTGGGAGGGGCGCGCGGTGGCGACGCGATCGTGTCGCGGGGCGAGCTGGTGGAAATCGGTGGGTCGTTCCGGATTCCGGATATCATGGCGCGCTCAGGAGTGAACCTTGTCGAAGTCGGCACGACCAATCGCACGCATCTGCAGGATTATGAGCGCGCTCTGACTCCTGACTCCAGACTCCTGCTCAAAGTCCACCGATCTAATTTTCAAGTAACAGGCTTCACGGCGGATGTCACGATCGTAGAGCTGGCCGAACTGGCCCACCAACGGAAGCTGGCGTGCCTGTATGATCTTGGTAGTGGCTTGCTGATGAATCTTGCCACCTGGGGACTCAGCGGTGAGCCGACGGTTCCTGACGCGGTCGCCAGCGGCGCTGATCTCATCGCGTTCAGCGGGGACAAACTGCTTGGCGGGCCGCAAGCCGGAATTCTCATCGGCAGCGCAGCGGCGATCGCGGCGTGCCGGGCCGATCCGCTCGCGCGCGCGGTGCGCGCCGATAAGCTGACGCTCGCTGCGCTGGAAGCCACTCTGGCTCTTTACCGCGACCCCAAGACGGCGCGCCGAGAGATCCCAGTGTTGCGGATGCTCACCGAAGAGCTGGATGACGTGAGACGGCGTGCGGAGGCAGTTCTGCACGGCGTGGGCGGAGGAGGCGAGTTGATTGAAGGCGATTCCGAAGTCGGAGGTGGTTCGTTCCCCGGGGCGAAGTTGAAGACGTGGCTCGTCGGCATCAGACACCAGACACCCGACACCTATCTCGCGCAGCTCCGTTCGTTCGATCCGCCAATCATTGCACGAGTGGCGGGAGGTCGATTGCTGCTCGATGCCCGCACCATCTTTCCTGACCAGGTCGACACGGTCATCGCCGCTCTGAAAAACGTCAACTGATGACCGAGCACCGATGACCGCTACCCGATGACTGCCGACCGCCATCGCGCCGTCTTTCTCGATCGCGACGGCACGATCATCGAAGACACCGGTTACCTGCATGAGCCCGGCCGAGTGAGATTGCTCCCCGGCGCCGCGGATAGCATCAAGCGGCTCAATGATCACGGCTACCTCGTCGTCAGTGTGTCGAACCAGTCGGGGATCGCCCGCGGTCTCTACACAATCGCCGATTACACGGCCGTCCAACGACGCATCGGCGAACTGCTGACGGCGCACGGCGCGCGCCTCGATGGCGCCTACTTCTGCCCCCACCATCCGCAATTCACCGGACCTTGTGAATGCCGCAAGCCGGCACTCAAGCTGTTTCTCGACGCGCAGCAGGCGCTCGACATCGATTTTCGGCGGTCGTGGTGGGTGGGTGACCGGCTGGCGGACGTCCAGCCCGCGGGCCGGCTCGGCGGCCACGGCATTCTGGTGGCTGCTGGGGAAGGCAATTTGCATCAAGGGCAGGCGCGGGCGGCCGGTGTGATGGTTGTCGCAGACCTGGGACGGGCGGTGGACGAGATTCTGCGGCTGAATCCGGCCATTTGATTGTATTTCCAGGTGCGGTTTTGAATATTGGCCCCCGCGCCCCCTGTGTTCCCGTCACGAGGAGGCCCTGTGCGTGTCGTCCTCAGTCTGACCGCGGTCATAGCGGCCAGCTCGCTGTGCGTCTCGGAGGCCCTGGTCCAGCAGGTCTCCAACGTTTCGCGCCGCGGTCCCGCGGCATCGGTTCCGGTCGTTCGCGTCGGTGAAACCGTGAACGGCTCACTGACGAGCAGCGATTCGCTCTACCCCGATAAGAGCTATTTCAAGTTCTATCAGTTCACGGCGACCGCGGGCGAGCATGTCACCATCGACCTCGCGTCGGACGATTTCGATCCCGTCCTGATCGTGCGCGGCGACGACCTCGACAAGTCGCTCATCAACGATGATGGTGGCCCCGGCTGTTCGGCGCGGGTCTCCCGCACGTTTGCCAGCAGCGGCCCCTATCGCATCCTCGTGAACACCACGGCGACTCCCGAACGGCAGACCGGCCGCTTCACGCTGTCGATCACGCAAGGCAGCAAGCCGGTCCAGGAGCAGGGCAACCGCGATTGCCGCGTGAGCGCGGAAGCCGCGGCGGCCGGCGCCGCCGCTGCCGCGCGCGCGGCGGAACACACGATCGGGATTGGCCAGTCGCGGCAGGGCAAGCTGACGAGTGACGACGTGCTGCTGCGCGCCGACAGCACCTACGCGCAGCCGTGGACGATTCAGGGGCGCGCCGGTCAGACGATCACGGTCGATCTCGAGTCCGACGATTTCGATGCGTACGTGTTTCTGCGCGGGCCCGGGCTCTCGGGTGGCCGTGACTTCCAGGACGACGATTCGGGCGGCAACTGCAACGCCCGCCTGACCGCGACGTTCCCGGAAAGCGGCGAGTACGAGATCGACGTGAACACGGCCGATTCGTACGCGACGGGGTCGTTCACCATAAGTGTCACCAGCGGCTCGAAGCCCAAGTCAGTTACGCGCTGCGCTCGCAGACAATGAGTGACCAGGAAGGGTGAGCCGGTTCGTGTCGCCGTGCTGGTCTCGGGCGGCGGCACGAACCTCCAGGCCCTCCTGGATGCGCTGCAGGATTCCCCGATCGCCCGCGTCGCGCGGGTAATCTCCAACCGGGCGGACGCGGGCGCCCTCGATCGAGCCCGCCGAGCCGCCGTACCAACCACCGTCCTGAAGAATCCCGCGGATTCGAACGAGCTGCTCGCCGCCCTGCGCGACGCGGATCTCGTCGTGCTGGCGGGTTACTTAAAGCTCGTCCCGCGCGCCGTCGTGGAACGGTTTCCCGGGCGGATGATCAACATTCACCCCGCCCTGCTGCCCGACTTCGGCGGCCCGGGCATGTACGGACATCACGTGCACGAAGCCGTTCTCGCGAGCGGCACGAAGGAATCAGGAGCGACCGTCCATCTCGTGGACGAAGCCTTCGACCGGGGTGAAATCATCGCCCAGGAGCGGGTGCCGATACTCGATGGAGACACCCCCGAACGGCTTGCGGCGCGAGTGTTGGAAGCGGAACATCGACTGCTACCGCGAGTTGTGCTGGAACTGGCCAGAGGGATGCGACGATGACGAGGGCGGTCAAGAACCAAAGGCGGCGGTCAAGCGACAAAGGCGGCGGTCATGACGGTCCGACCGCCGCAGTTGCTTCTTGACCGTCCGACCGCCGCCCTTGCAGTTTGACCGCCTCATGAGAGCACTCATATCCGTATCAGATAAGCGCGGGATCGTCGATTTCGCGCGACAGTTGGTCGAGCTGGGATGGGAAATCGTCTCCACCGGGGGAACGGCTGACGCGCTGAAGCGCGAAGCCATCCCCGTCATTGCCATCGAGCAGGTCACGGGCGTTCCCGAAATGATGGATGGGCGCGTCAAGACGCTGCACCCGAAGGTGCACGGCGGCTTGCTCGCGCGCCGCGACAATCAGCACGATCTCGCGGCGATGCAACAGCACGGCATCGTGCCGATCGACCTCGTGGCGGTGAATCTCTATCCCTTCCGTGAAACGGTCGCGCGCCCCGAAACCACGTTCGCTCAGGCCATCGAGCAGATCGACATCGGAGGTCCGTCGATGCTGCGCTCGGCGGCCAAGAACCATCAGTCGGTCATTGTCATCGTCGATCCCGACGATTACCCGTCGGTCATCACGCGCCTCCGGAGCGGGGGGGTCGCGCCGAACGAGCGCCAGGCACTCGCCACCAAGGCCTTCGCCCACACGGCCGCATACGACGCGTCGATCCTCGCTTATCTCTCGCGCTCGCAGGAGTCGCTCCCACCCACACTCAGCGTCGTCCTCGACCGCCAACAGCCGTTGCGCTACGGCGAGAACCCGCATCAGCGCGCGGCGCTGTACGTGATCAGCGAGCCGGGAATCCGCAACATGCAGCAGCTTCACGGCAAGGAGCTGTCGTTCAACAATCTCCTGGACGTGGATGCCGCGGTCATGGCCGTTGCGCCCTGGCAAACCGGCAAGGACGCGCGTGCCGCGTGTGTCATCATCAAACACACCACACCGTGCGGCATCGCGCTCGGCCACAACGCCGCCGACGCCTACGCGCGCGCTCTCGCCACCGATCGCACGTCCGCGTTCGGGTCGGTGATCGCATTCAACACGGTCGTGGATCGCGCCGCGGCCGAGGCGATGCGTGAGCTGTTCGTCGAAGTCGTGGTCGCGCCCCGCGTCGATACCGAGGCGTTGGCCGTATTCCAGGAAAAGAAGAACCTGCGCGTGGTCGAGCTGCCGCGCTTCCCCGACGAGCCGATACTCGACTACAAGCGCGTGCGCGGCGGATTCCTCGTGCAAGACCGCTTCCGCTACAGCGCGGTTGCCGAGGAGTCGAAGTGGCACATCCCCACCGCGCGGCGCCCCACCGATGCGCAATGGAACGATCTACGCTTCGCCTGGGCCGCCGTCGGGTCCGTCAAATCCAACGCCATCTTGCTCGCCCGCGATGAGGCGGCGATCGGGATCGGGGCCGGCCAGATGAGCCGTGTGGACGCGTCGTTCCTGGCCGTCCACAAGGCGCGCCGCCAGGGGCATGACCCGGCCGGCGCCGTATTGGCCAGCGATGCCTTCTTTCCGTTCCGGGACGGCGTGGACGAGGCGGCGGCGGCAGGAATCGCGGCGATCATTCAGCCGGGTGGATCGGTCAAGGACGGTGAGGTCATCGCCGCCGCCGACGAACACGGCATTGCCATGATCCTGACCGGTATGCGGCAGTTTCGTCACTAGATTTCACGGCCACATGACGACCGCTCCGCCTTTGCCCGTCCTCGACCGCCCCGCCCCCCGCCCGCCCTACCTCATGGCGGCCGGCGTCTCCTTGGGCGCGCTCATACTTTATGTCCTTACACTCGCGCCCACGACGCAATTCTGGGACGCATCGGAATACATCGCGGCTGCGCACGCCCTCGGTATCCCCCATCCGCCCGGCAATCCGTTTTTCGTCATCGTCGCACACGTGTGGGGACTGTTACCGCTGGCCGCCGATTACGCGCAGCGCATCAATCTCCTTGCGGCAGTGACGAGCGCCGTTTCAGCCGGACTCTGGTTCCTGATCGCGGAACGGTGGCTGCGCGAGACCGGGATTCCAGAGACCTGGCGGCGGATCGCGGCGCTCGCCGGCGCGCTCGTCGGCGCCACGACGTTCACCGTATGGAACCAGTCGGTTGCCAACGAGAAGGTGTACACGATCAGCGTGCTCTCGATCGCGCTCATTCTCTGGTTGACAATCCGGTGGGCCGATCAGCCAGCCGAGACGCGCAGCGACAACCTGCTTGTCCTGATCGTGTATCTGCTCGCGCTGACCGTCACCAATCAGCTCATGGGACTGCTCGTGGCCCCCGCGTTGCTGGTCTATGTGCTGACGACCGACGCTGGGGCCCTGCTACGGCCGCGCTTCTGGGCGGCCGCCCTCGTCGTCGCCGCGGTCGGCCTCAGCGTCAACCTGTTCATTCCGATCCGGGCGCAGCTCGATCCGTACTTGAATCAGGGCGATGCCTGGACCTGGTCGAATTTCCGGGCAGTCATCGCGCGCGAGCAATTTGCGAAGCCTTCGGTCTTCGCCAATCCCATGTATCCACCGGGCGAGGACAATCCAGGGCGCACGCTGGGATTGATCGGCCAGCAATTTCTCAACTACGCACAGTACTTCTCGTGGCAGTTCGGCCGGGACCTGTCGCAGCTGACCCAGCGTCTTCTCACCGTGCTGTTCGGCGTGATTGGTGTCCTGGGCGCGTTCCGGCATTGGCGGGCGGACCGCCGTTCCGCTCTGGGGATGACGGCGCTGATCGCGACCTTGTCGGTGGCGCTCGTCTTCTACTTGAACTTCAAATGGGGGTACTCGCAGCCCTACTCGTCCGGGGGCCTGCCACACGAAGTACGCGAGCGCGACTACTTCTTTATTGCTTCGTTCGCCGTGTGGGGCATCTGGGTGGGGATGGGACTCGCGGCGATTGCCGAAGCGCTCGCGGCGCGAATCGGGAGCGACCGCCTCCGCGCGTGGCGGTTCGCGGCGCCCGTCTTCCTCGTCGCGCTCATTCCGCTGTTTGGGAATCGCCTCACGGCATCGCGCAAAGGCGAGACGGTCGCGCGCGATTTCGCGCGAGACCTGCTCGCTTCGGTCGATCCCTATGCGCTGGTGGTGACAACCGGCGACAACGACACATTCCCGCTCTGGCACGCGCAGGAAGTGGAAGGCTTCAGACGGGATGTGAGTGTGATGGTGCTGTCGCTCGCGAACACCAACTGGTATCTGTCGCAGCTGCAGCGGCGGAAGCCCGTCCCCTATCCCGGGGTTCCCGCACCCACCGAACCCTGGATGAGCCAGTACTACCTGGGCGCGCCGCCCCCGACAGATACGCTGCCGCAGTATGTGGTTCTGCAGGGACCGGTCACAGGCGCCCTGGGGCGGATCAATCTCAAACTGGATCCCAACGCGCTGGGACGTCCCTATCTCGATCGGTCCGAACTGGCACTCTTCCAGATCATCAAGGACCAGGCCGGCAACCGGCCGATATACTTGTCGACCTCCACCGGCAACGTCGGCGAGCAGCTCGGCTTGTCCGAATATCTCGTCGGCGAGGGATTGGTGCGGCGGCTGATGCCCGCGCCCGTCGTGCCGAACGACAGCATCCAGCTCCTCGAGGGACGGGGCTTCGTGAACGTACCACGCACCAAGCGGCTCGCGTTTGAGATCTACAGCGGCGGCAAGGCGGCCGCGCGCCGGCGGCCTCGCGGCTGGGTGGATGCGCCGTCGCAGAACAGCCTGATCGGGTATGTGTTCGTGTACGACACCATCGCCGCCGCGCTGCGCGAGCGCGAGCCGGCTCTCGCCACGCGCGCACTCGCCGTTCGCGACTCGATCCTCGCCAATACGACTTACGCGATTCCGTGACGGATTCTCCGCTATGACAACGATGCACGCCACCGCGCAACGATCGCGCGCGAACATCCCCGATACCGTCCCCGCAGTCGAGCAGCCGCCCTATCTCGCGGCGGCCGGGGTGACGCTTGGCGCGCTCATCATCTACATCCTGACGCTCGCGCCCACCACGCAGTTCTGGGACACGTCGGAGTACATCGCCGCCGCCTACACGCTCGGCATCCCGCACCCCCCGGGCAACCCATTGTTCGTGTTGATGGCCCACGTCTGGGGGATGGTGCCGTGGGTCGAGAGTTACGCACAGCGCATCAATCTCTTCGCCGCCGCAACGAGCGCGGTCTCCGCCGGTTGCTGGTTCCTCGTCGGCGAGCGCTGGCTGCGCACGATCGTTGTGGCACGGTGGCCGCGCCGCCTCGCAGCCGTCGCGGGCGCGTTGGTAGCCGCGACGTCGTTCACCGTGTGGAATCAGTCGGTCGTGAACGAAAAGGTCTATACGCTGTCGCTGCTTTCGATTGCCCTGATCCTGTGGCTCATTGTCCGCTGGGACGATCAGCCGGCCGGTGAAGCGCACGATCACCACCTGCTGTTGATCGTCTATCTGCTCGCGCTCACGGCCACGAACCACATGATGGGCGTACTCGTGGGCACGGTGGTCATCGTTCTACTCTTTCCTCCGCTCAAGAACGTGCGGCCGGCCTCCGATGAGGAGCGGCGCATCGAATGGTCGCAGTTCTTCGTCGTCAGCGGCGTCTGGCTGCTGCTGATCACGTTTGGAATGGAGAAAGTGGGACTCATTATCGTCGCCGGCACCTTGTGCCTGGCGGCGATCGTCTACGCCGCGCTGGTCGCGAAGAACACGTCGTTCGCCGTCGCCGCGTTGCTCCTCATGATCATCGGCATGTCCGTGTACGCTTATCTGCCGATCCGCGCGGGCTTTTATCCGCCGATCAACGAGGGCGAGCCGACGAACTGGCAGGCGCTGTGGGACGTGCTGTCGCGCGAGCAGTACGGCAAGCCGTCGATCCTCGATAATCCGACACAGGGTCCGGGTCCCGGCAACACGGGCCACACGCTCCTGCTCTACGGGTCGCAGCTCGCCAACTACTGGCAGTACTTCTCGTGGCAGTATGGTCGTGACCTGTCCGAGCTGTGGCAGCAGCTGCTTGCGGTGCTGTTCCTGGTGCTCGGACTGTTCGGCGGCATTCGCCACTGGCTCGCCGACCGGCGCAGCGCGCTCGGCATGACGCTGCTCGTCTTTGCATTCACGTTTGCCCTCGTCTTTTACCTGAACTTCAAATACGGTTTCTCGCTGCACCCCGAACAGCCCGTCGGCGCGCACGAGGTACGCGAGCGTGACTACTTCTTTATCTGCTCGTTTGCCCTGTGGGGCATCTGGGTCGCGATGGGCTTGGGCGGAATCATCGAGTTCGTGGCCGAACGGTTCACCCCGATCGATCCGTACGACACGCGGCGCTGGCTTTACGGCACGCCGGTGCTCCTGGTGGCGCTGATTCCGCTGATCGGCAATCGCCTGACCGCATCTCGCAAGGGCGAAATGCTGGCGCGCGATTTCGCCTACGATCTGCTTCAGTCGGTCGAGCCTTACGGCGTACTCGTCACCGCGGGCGACAACGACACGTTCCCGCTTTGGTATGCGCAGGAGGTGGAAGGCATTCGCAAGGACGTGACGGTGGTGAATCTGTCGCTCGCGAATACCGAATGGTACGTTCGCCAGCTCCAGCGGCGACCCGTCTTTGACTTCGATTCACTCAGCGCACCCGCGATCTATCGCGGGCGGCAGTGGACCAAGCCGGCGGGACCCTTGATGAGCTTCACCGAGCAGCAGCTCGAGAGTCTCGAGCCGTACTACATGCTCGAAGAAAAACGCGTCGCGCGGCTGGGCCCGATCGATGTCACGCTCGACCCCCAAACGATGGGCCGTCCCTATCTCGAGCGCGCGGACGTCGTCGTGTTGCAGGTCATCAAGGATCAGCTCGGCAAGCGGCCGATCACGTTCTCGCGCACTGCGGGGTTCTACCCCGATCAATTCGGGCTCACGGCGCGGCTCGAGAGTCACGGATTCACGCGCCTGTTGCGCGCGCGTGAGCTGGTTCCCTCGGACACAATCAAGCCGGTCCAGTCCTTCGGGTACGTCAACGTGCCGCGGACGACCCAGCTACTGCAGGAGGTTTACCATGCCGAGGGGGCCGCCCGGCGGCGGCCGCGCGGCTGGTTGGATACGCCGTCGGAGGGGATTCTCTCGCTCTACGGCCTGACGTACTACACAATGGCGCAGGTGCTGCAGGGGACAAACAGCGCGACGGCAGCGCGCATGCAAGAGATCGCCC
>DATFEG010000090.1:0-3006 GCA_035251445.1 Gemmatimonadales bacterium
GGGCGAGTTCATGTTCCCGCTCGACGCAAGGAACTGGCGTTCGCGAGTCTGGCACCCTGCCCTGCGCCGCGCGGGCCTGCGGGCGATCCGCGTCCATGACGCGCGGCACACGCATGCGTCGCTGTTGATCGGTTCAGGAGCGGACGTCGTGGCCGTCAGCCGCCGCTTGGGTCATGCCAACGCGAGCATCACGTTGAACATCTATACCCACGCCTTTCAGCGCCGTGATGCCGCTCCGCTCGGCGAACAACTCGCAGCCTTCATGCGTCGGGAAACAGTCGGTTGTGATTCGGTTGTTCCCGGCGCGCCGCTCGACGCGGGTGGCGCGGAAGTCATTGAAAAATTGGTGGCCAGGGGCGGAATCGAACCACCGACACGCGGATTTTCAGTCCGCTGCTCTACCAACTGAGCTACCTGGCCGTGCTCGGGGCTGCGTATTAGACAGGGCGGCCCTTGCGGGCGTCAAGAATTCGTCCGGCCTGCCCGGTCGCTAGCCGGCTTTGGCCCCACCGTCGACGGTCCCAGAATTCCGGCTTCGTGCGCGAACGTCGTCAGTTGCGCCACCGAGTGCACGCCGATTTTGGTCGTGATCGAGGTGCGATGCATCTTGACCGTGCGCTCGCTGATGCCGAGCCTGGCCGCGATCTGCTTGTTCATGCGGCCCAGAATGACCTCTCCGAGCACTTCACGCTCGCGCGGCGTGAGCTTCGCCATGCGGCTGGCGACCGCATCGCGATGCGCATGCCCCTCCGTTTCTTTCTCGAACTGGTCCAGGGCGCGCCGAATCGCGTCGAGCAACGCCTCCTTGGGAGCGCACTTCTCGACGAAATCGACCGCGCCACTTCGCATGGCGCGTACGGTGCTCGAAATATCGCCGACGCCGGTCAGAAAGACGATGGGCATCCGGCACTTCGACTCGACGAGCGCGGCCTGCAACGCGAGTCCGTCCATGCCGGGCATCCGGAGATCGGCGACGATGCAGCCTCGGGCCTGTGCAGTGAGGCCTTCCAGGAGTTCGCGCCCGGACTGGAACGCATGGACGCGGTATCCCTCGAACGACAAGAGCCGCGCGAGCGACCTCAGGTAGCTCGCGTCGTCGTCCACCAGGTAAATGGAGACTTCGGCCGTCATGCGGCTTCCGTAGCGGTCGGCAATACCACGCTGAATCGCGCGCCCTGCCCCGGCTCGTTGCTCACCGAGATCCGGCCGCCGTGGCTCTCGACGATTGACCGGGAAATCGCAAGGCCCATTCCCATGCCGGCGGGTTTCGTGGTGAAGAAGGGCTCGAAGACTTGAGCCGCGGCGTCCGGCGGAACGCCATTTCCGGCGTCGGCAACGTACAGCTCGATCGTCCCGTCGCCGTTCTTGCCGGCGCCGACGACCACCCGTCGCCGGTCAGGTGTCAAGTCCTCCACGGCGTCCATCGCGTTGAGGAGCAGGTTCAGCAACACCTGCGACAGGTGCACGCGGTCGCCTTGCACCGCCGGGAGCGACGGATCCAGCCTGCAGTCGATGTGAATGTGCCGTGCTGCCGAATCCGAGTGAACCAGCGTGAGGACGTCCTGAACGATGCCGTCCACTGCAAGAGGCTGGAGGTCCAGCTCGCGGCGCTTGAGCAGCGCGCGCAGCCGCTCGATAACGAGCCCCGCGCGGCGGTCGTCGCGCTGGATGTCGGCCACGAGCTCCTGGAGTGCCTCGCGATCAACAGTCGAAGCCCGCAGCATCAATTCGGCTGCCTCGGTATTGCGGAGAATCGCCCCGAGCGGCTGGCTCAATTCGTGCGCGATCGACGAGGCGAGCTGGCCGAGCAAGGTCACGCGGCCGGAATGCGCCAGCTCGCGCCGCAGTTCCAGGGTCTCGTCGTGCTCCAGCCGGTTCTGGGTGACGTCCCGCACCACTCCTCTCAACACCACCCGCCGGCCCCCATCCGCCGTGCTCACGCGGCCACGCGCGGTGAGCCAGCGCGTGCCGCGCCCTTCGTGACTCACTCGAAACTCCGCGACGTAGTCTTCGCTGTCCCTGACCGACCGCGCAAGTCCTTCCGTGACACGAATGCGGTCGTCCGGATGGATCCGTTCCAGCCAGCGCTGCGGCGCCGGCTCTTCAGTCTCGCCGAATCCGAATAGCTGGCGCGCCTTGCTCGTCGCCCAGATGTGCCCGGACCCGCTGTCCCACTCGCCGAGGCCGAGATCGGCGGCCGTTGCCGCGAGCTCGAGCCGCAACTTGCCGCGCGTGACTTCTCCGGCGAGCAGCGATGCCCGAAGGAGGTCCCGGCTCAGCTCGTAGGTCATGGCAGCGAGCGGGGCCAGGAACATGGGAGTGATCAGAAGTGGCAATTGCACGATGCCATACAGTACGAGTTGCACGTAGGCGGTCGCGGTACCCGCAAACGCGACAAAAGCGCCGCCCACGACGAGGGCACGCCTTCGCCCTTCGGAATCTCCGCGCCGCCAGAGAGTGACGCAGGCGTCGAGCACAAACACCACCAGCAACGCCGAACTGACAAGTCCGAGCAGTTGCCACTTGCCGACGACCGCGTCTCCCACCACTGTTACGGTGTCACCCAGGAAGCGGATTCGCTCGATTGAATCGATGCGCTCGAAATTGAAGTTTGTTTCGGACGCAAGATTGGCCGCGAAAATCACGCTGCGCAAGCCGACATATCCCCATCCGAGCCACGCACGCCCCGTGCCGAGATAGAGGCTCACGAAGGCGACGAGACCCACAACGAGGAAATAGAGGGGGACGTGGCACCACCGGACCGCCTCTCCCCATTCCTGAGGAGTGGCGGCATGCATTCCCCAGATTTCCGTAGCGGCAACGCCGACGAAAGCCAGCGCGGTAACTGCAAATACGAGATGGATCCGCGCCTGGCGGCTTGATATCCAATACGCGAAATGCACCACGCCTAACAGCGCGGTGGCGCCCGCTACCAACGACCACAGGACCGTGACATGGCTGACCGCCTCCATGTCGATCCACCCCCAATGCCCCATTTCCCCAAAC
>DATFEG010000107.1:0-39380 GCA_035251445.1 Gemmatimonadales bacterium
AGTGACTGGTCCGGACGCGCGGGGAATCGTGGCCGGGGCGCCCGGGGGCGCGCCGTTCGATGCGGGCTTCTCGCTTGCGGGAGTGTGGCGAATCGTCGAGATGACGGCGGTGAGCCGTCCCATCTCGGGGACGATGCGTACCCGCACGAGCCCCTGACTGACTGCGTATTCAAATTCGGTTTCAGTCTGGTGATCGATCTTGTCCGCCGCCTCGGCCGGTGCGACCTCGAGCATGAGCGCGTAGATGTGCTGGTCGGTGAGCGGCTGCTTGGAGACCTTCCGCGCCTTGCCGTCCTTCATCAGCGTCACGGGCTCGTCGGGGAGCAGATAAAGCTGGTCTGCACGCTCGCGCAGCAGGGCTTGGACAAACGGATCCAGGCGGGACGGCATCGATCAGTCCTGGGGCCGTACGTGCAGCACGTGGGCGCGGTTGACCAGATGAACGTCGTCGGCCGTCGCGACGGCAAAGAACGGCTCCGGCGACGCGTTGAGATAGTCGAGCAGTCGCGAGTGGTGGTGCGGCAGCTCGAGCGTGACCGAGCCGCTGAGCCGCGATCCGTCGGCGAGCGTGAGCTCCAGACGGCCGGTCCGCGCGGCTGAGAGGCGGTCTGGATCCTCGGGCGTGCTGGACCGCGGCACTGTGAGGGTCACGGTGCGCGCTTTGGTGACGAGGAGGACGGCATTGACGTCGTCCGCGGGGCGAAAGGGGAAGAACCCTTCCGGCCGATTGAGCATGTCGAGCGCGGTCTCCGGACCGTCGTGCTGCGATACCCGGTCCATCACATAGATCTCACCGCTGCGCTTGCCGCCGCCGGTCTGAAGCAAGACAGCGGGGATCGCGACGCGGGGGATTGCGAAGCCAGATGAGCTCACCGATTCCTGCACTGCACACTGGCTGGTGGCCGATTGCCGCACGCGATGGTCTCGTTCATACCGTTGGCGATCGGCCCGCAGGCGGTGTTCTGCGCGGTCTCGGTTGCCTCTGCCGGCGTGCGGCCGGCGGCGGTCGCGCAATTGGTGCGGCCGTTGAATTCCATGCACACCGTGCATTCCTCGGTCGCGCGCGCGGTGGACATATAGAAGAAGAGCCCGGTGACCAGAGCAATGACGGCCAGGGTGATCAGTGTGGAGCGTTTCATAGCCTCTCTCGGTGAGCGAACAAGGTGTTAAACCCAACTGATTCGCGCCAGAGTCGGGCGTCACTTATCGTAGGGAATGACCGGCACTGTACGCATCGTTATGCTCGCCTTCGCCGTTCTGGCGGTGATCTTCGTCATCGCCGCTGGGGGCGCGTGGCGGGACCGCCATCGCGTCAGAGCGGGTGTGGGGCTACTCGCTGCCGCGCTATGTCTGTCGATCGGGATCTTGTGCGGCGCGATTACCGTGGGAGTGCGCGGGTATCGCGCCCTCACGCACGAAGTCGTCGCAGCCACGATCACGACGGAACCACTCGGCCCGCAGCGCTTCCGTGCGACGGTCACGTTGCCCGACAACCGGCTCGCCATGTTCGACCTCGCCGGAGACGCCGTCTATGTGGACGCGCATGTATTGAAGTGGCGCCCCGTCGGCAATCTGCTTGGTTTGCCGACCGCCTATGAGCTCGATCGAATCTCCGGCCGCTATCAGCGGTTGAGCGACGAGCAGCAGCGCGAACGGACGGTGTACTCGCTCGCTACGAAAAAGCCCTTCGACGCCTTCGACCTCGCCCGTCGCTACTGGGTGCTGCGCCCCCTGGTGGACGCGCAGTACGGTTCCGCCACATTCATCGGCGCCACGGCCCCAGGCGGCGCGACCTATGAAGTCCGCGTTTCCACCACCGGACTCCTGGTGAGGCGGGTCGCGGCCAGGTAACCTTCTGCGTGGCGGAACAGAAACCGAAACCCAACTATTCGAACGCCTGGACTGAGGCGCGGCGGCTGGTGTGGCAGCATCGCCACCGGCTCGCCATCGGGCTGGGGTTGATGCTGATCAACCGTGTCGCAGGGCTAGTCCTCCCGTGGTCCTCCCGGTATCTGGTCGACGAGGTCATGCTGCAACGGCGCGCCGCCTTGCTCGGCGTCATCGCGGCCGCGGTGGCGGGTGCGGCGATCGTCCAGGCGGTCAGCTCGTTCGGCCTGTCGCAGATCCTCGGCGTGGCGGCGCAACGCGCCATTACCGAGATGCGCAAGTCCATACAAGGATTCGTGTTGCGCCTGCCCATCGCCTACTTCGACTCCACCAAGACCGGCATCCTCATCTCGCGCATCATGACCGACGCCGAGGGAATTCGGAATCTCGTCGGAACCGGCCTCGTCCAGCTGGTCGGGGGACTCGTCACCGCCGCGATCGCGCTCGCCGTGCTGTTCTGGTTGAACTGGAAGCTCACCGCGGTCTCGATCGTCGTGCTGGCGCTGTTCGGCGGAGGCATGGCATACGCCTTCTCCAAGCTGCGGCCCTTGTTTCGCGACCGCGGCAAGCTCAACGCCGATGTCACCGGTCGCCTCGCGGAGACATTGGGCGGCATTCGGATCGTGAAAGCGTATCGCTCCGAGCGCGGCGAGCGGCTGGTGTTCGCCCGCGGGGCCCACAAGCTGTTCCGCAACGTGGCCACAACAATGACGGGGGTCTCCGGGGTGGGCGCGTTCGCGCAGCTCGTGGTGGGCGCGATTGCGGTCATCATGATTCTCATCGGGGGCCGGTCCGTGCTCGCTCAATCGATGACGCTGGGGCAGTTTGTGCAGTACGTCTTCTTTGTGGGACTCGTGGCTCTGCCGCTGATCAACATCGCGTCGATCGGGACGCAGATTACCGAAGCGTTCGCGGGGCTCGACCGGATCTACGAGCTGCGCCGCATGACGACGGAGGACGCCGAAGACGCGAGCCGCACGCCACTTGGCCCGATCCGCGGGGATGTGGCATTCGAGCACGTCACGTTCGCCTACAAGCCGGGCGTCCCCGTGCTCAAGGATGTGTCATTCCAGGCGAGCGCCGGCTCGACGACCGCGCTGGTGGGATCGTCCGGGTCGGGCAAGAGCACGCTCGTGGGACTCGTGCTGGCGTTCAATCGTCCCGAGCGCGGCCGCGTGCTGGTCGATGGTCGGGATCTGGCCGGCGTGCCGCTCGCCGACTATCGCACCCAGCTCGGCGTGGTGCTGCAGGACAACTTCCTGTTCGATGGGACCATCGCCGACAACATCGCGTTCGCGCGGCCGCACGCGACGCGCGCGGAAATCGAGGCGGTAGCGCGGATAGCGCACTGCGACGAATTCGTCGAGCAGTTCGATGACAAATACGATACCGTGGTCGGGGAGCGGGGTGTAAAGCTATCGGGTGGACAGCGCCAGCGCATTTCCATCGCGCGCGCCATTCTCGCCGATCCCCGGATTCTGGTGCTCGACGAGGCGACATCGAGTCTCGATTCCGAGAGCGAGGCCAAGATCCAGGACGGTTTGCGCGCGCTCCGCCACGGTCGGACCACGTTCGTCATCGCGCACCGGCTCTCGACGATTCGCAGCGCCGACCAGATTCTCGTGCTCGAGGGTGGACAGATCGTGGAGCGGGGAACCCATGAGCAGTTGCTGGAAGCGAATGGGCGGTACCGGCACTTGTACGACCAGCAGTACCACTTTGAGCGCGATCGATTCATCAACCCCGGGGAGGACTTTACACCCGAGCGGGACGACGGAATGGTTCCGATGCCCCCGGTTGCGCCGCCGTCTCGTCTCTGAGCCTCAAGCTCAAGACCAAGCTTCAAGAGTAGTTGCGCAGACGGCGAAGTTGCCAAGTGGCCACACGCTGCCAGTCCTTAGCTCCGAGCGCGTGCGATCCCCAAGTGTTTACGGAATTCCTTGTTTCCGCGTCGACTGGCTCCCTCAGCGATGTTGAGTACCACGCTGCAGGCTGCTCGTCGCCATTGATCTGCCAACCCGTTTCGTTCGGTTTGCGGCAAGCGCTCAATGAGAGGTTTGGAGATCACAGCGAGGACACGCGCGTGCTGCCACTATCGCAGCTTGACATATTCCCATATGGGAATATATTAGCACCCATGGCCCGAGCGGCAACCACGACCGATGCGTTCAATGCGGTAGCCGAGCCCCGGCGACGCCGGATTCTCGACGTGCTGGCCAGGGGCGAGCGCCCGGTGAACGATCTCGTGCGGCTGCTCCGGCTGGGTCAACCACAGGTGTCCAAGCACCTGCGCGTGCTGCGCGAAGTCGGCTTGGTCGACGTTCGGGAGGAGGGACGGCAACGTTTGTATCGGCTGAATGCCCGGCCCCTCAAACCCATTCATCAATGGGTCAAGAACTACGAGCGGGCGTGGACCGAGCGGTTCGAGGCACTCGACGAGGTGTTGGACGAACTCAAACGTGAGGAAGACTCCGATGGTGGACGTCATTCGTAGCGGCGGAAAGTCGGCGGTGGTGACGCTTCCCAAACCGACACAGATCCTGATTCAGCGCGAGTTCGCGGTTCCGAAGCATCTGGTCTACAAGGCCTGGACCACGCCCGAGCTGGTGCAGCGCTGGTGGAGCGGGCAGCGCGGGCAGGTGACCAGTGCGGAGATCGATCTGCGCGTGGGTGGCAAGTGGCGGTACGTCATGATCGCGCACGGCGAGTTCGAGGTCGGCTTCCACGGCGAGTACCGCCAGATCGTGCCGAATCAGCGGATCGTCTCGACCGAGGTTTACGAGCAAGCGGACGCGAAAGACCCCGATGCGATCCCCGTAGTAAACACAATCACGTTTGAAGAGCACAACGGGGTCACGACACTCACGATCCTCACTGACTGTCCGAGTCAGGAAGTGCGTGACATCATCATCAACTCCGGCATGGAAGGCGGAATGCAGGAGGCGATGGACCTGCTCGAGCAGGTCGCGATCTCGCTGCGCTGAACGGCCGGCAGGAGCCCGAGGGCTAGGCCTTCGGGCTCCAGCTCGCCGTGTGGAAGTGCTCGGAGCGCGGCGCCAGCGTGCCTTTTCCCGCCGCGTAATCCTTCCAGGTCACGGGCGCGTAGTCGTTCGGCACCTTGCGCATCGTGATACAGTCCTGCACGGGACAGACGGCAGCGCAAAGATTACAGCCGACGCAGGCTTCCTCGATGATCTCGACCACGGGGTCCCGTTTTCCGTTTCCCGTCTCCCGTTTCCCGCCTCCCGTTTCCCGTTTCCCGTTTCGGTCCAAACGCCGGATCGCTTGATGGGCACCGTCTTCACACGCGGTCCAGCACAGCTCGCACTGAATGCATTTGTCCTGATCGATATGTGCCAGCAAGTGGTAGTTGAGATCGAGCTCTTCCCACTTGGTGACGCGGGGGAGCGCGCGGCCGCGAATGTCGGCGAGGCTGCTGTGTCCGCGCTCGTCCATCCAGTTCGAGAGGCCATCGATCAGGTCTTCGACGATCCGGAAGCCGTAGTGCATCACGGCGGTGCACACCTGCAGCGTGCCGGCGCCGAGGGCGATGAACTCCGCGGCGTCGCGCCAGGACGATATGCCGCCGATGCCGGAGATCGGGATCTTCACCGAGGGATCGCCGGCGACCGCCGAGACGAGATGGAGCGCGATCGGCTTCACGGCGGGGCCGCAGTAGCCGCCATGGCTCGACTTTCCGGCCACTGAGGGCAGCGGCTCGAAGGTCAGCAAATCGACGCCTACGATCGAGTTGATGGTGTTGATCAATGACAGCGCGTCAGCGCCACCCTTCACAGCGGCGCGCGCGATGTACGTGATGTCGGTGACGTTGGGCGTGAGTTTGACGATCACGGGAATCGCCGCGACTTCCTTGACCCACTCGACGATCTGACAGGTGTAGTCCGGCACCTGACCCACGGCACTGCCCATGCCGCGTTCGCTCATGCCGTGCGGGCACCCGAAGTTCAGCTCGATGCCGTCGGCGCCGGTGTCCTCCGTCTGCTTGACGATGGTGTGCCAGGCCTCGCGCTTTGATTCCACCATCAGCGACGCGATGACGGCGTGCTTCGGATAGTTACGCTTGACTTCCGCGATTTCCTTGAGGTTGTCGGCGACCGGCCGGTCACTGATGAGCTCGATATTGTTGAATCCCATCATCCGATTCTGCCCGAGATCGACGGAGCCATAGCGCGAGAACACGTTGATGATCGGCTCGCCGATCGTTTTCCAGACCGCGCCACCCCAGCCCTGATCGAAAGCCTTCGCGACCTGGCCATACGTATTGGTTGGGGGGCCAGAGGCGAGCCAGAACGGATTCGGTGATTGGATGCCTGCGAAATTGGTTTTTAGATCGGCCATACGCCCTCCCAAAGTGGGCGGTAGGGGCGATAAGGGGCGGTAGGCGGCGGTAAACTCCTACCGCCCCTTACCGCCTCTTACCGCTTCCTACCGCCTCCTACCGCCTCCTACCGCCAGCATCTCATCAATCTTCCTCGCCGCTTCGACACCTTCTGCCGCCGCATTCACGATCTCTGCCCCGCCGTTCGCGCAATCGCCACCGAAAAAGATCTTGAGATGGTCCTTGGGCCACCGCAGCTCGGTTCGTTCTCCCTGGCCGATCGCGACGATCAGCATGTCGCAGGGGATCATTTCCGTTCCGCTCGGGGTCTTCACTTCTAATCCGTCCACGGCGCCATTCCCCACGATCCGTTGCGGCACCGCCTGGAACCGGAACCCGCAGCCATCGCGCTTGGCCAGCTCGTATTCGTAGTGATAACACGGCATGTCGCTCTCGCCGCGGCGGTACACGATCGTGGCGGTCGACGCGCCGAGGCGCTTGGCCTGGGTGACCGCGTCGATGGCGGTGTTGCCGCCGCCGATCACGACGACGTGACGGCCTACCGATGTCTCGCGATACGGGTGGGTCTTCAGGTGTTCGATGAACGTGAGCGCGTCCACCACGCCGGGCAGGTCCTCGCCGGCAATCCCGAGCGACCTCGTGGATCCGAGTCCGACTCCGACAAAGACCGCGTCATATTCGTCGAGCAGCGGTTCGAGCGCCTCGATGCGCACGCCTGTCTTGAGCTCGACGCCCAGGTCGAGAATGTCCTGCACCTCCGCGAGAGCGACATCGGCTTTCAGCTTGTATTCGGCGATGCCGTAGGTATTCAGCCCGCCGGGCTGCGCTTTGGCCTCGAGCACAGTCACCGCATGCCCGCGGCGACGTAGATCCCGCGCGCACGCGAGGCCCGCGGGGCCGGCCCCGATGACGGCCACGCGCTTTCCGGTGGGTTTGCCGGCCTCGAACAGCTTGAGTTTGCGCTCGAGCACGTAGTCCGTGGCGTGGCGCTGCAACAGCGCGATCTTGATCGGTTCCTCATCGCGGTCGTTCAGGACACACGCGCCTTCGCACAGCACTTCCACCGGACAGGCGCGGGCGCACGAATGACCGAAGGGATTTGCGTCGAGAATCACGCGCGCCGAGCCGCGCAGGTTGCCGCTCGCGATCTTCTTTATGAACGCCGGCACATCGATGTGCGTGGGACAGGCGATGGTGCAGGGGGCATCGTGGCAGTACAGACACTTGTTGGCTTCGAGCAGCGCGGCGTCGTTCGTCAGCGGCGGCGCGATGTCGGCGAAGTTCGCCGCCAGCTGTTCGTCGGTCAGGATTGCCACGTGCTCAGGTACCGGCACGTACCGCTCCGTGCTCCGTGCTCCGTGCTCCCACCCGCATCCCCACAAGGTACGCGACGGCGGCGATGAGAAACCCGGCGAACCAGGCCCAGTTGTAAATCGCGCCAAAGAATCCCGACGCTGGTGCTCCCCGCAGGGCCGCGACGAACCCGGGAAGACTCGGTGCGACGCCCAGTGCGAGCGCTCCCAGCGCGATCCAATTCAGGCCGCCCGCGTACTCGTAGATCCCGTCGCGGCGGTACAGATCGTCGACGATCAGCTGACCGCGCCGCAGGACGAAGTAATCGACAATCATGATCCCGGCTACCGGCCCCAGCAGCGCGCCATAGCCGATGAGCCAGGTGAAGATGTACGCTGCGGCATCGTTATAGAGTCGCCACGGCATCATCACGATCCCGATGCCGGCGGTGATGAGCGCACCCTGCCTGAATGTGATCCGTCGCGGCGCGATGCTCGAAAAGGCGTTGGCGGGGGCGACGACGTTTGCCGCAATGTTGGTCGTGAGCGTCGCGACGACGAGTCCCGCCATCGACAGCATGATCATCACGGGACCACCGATCTTCGCCAGCAGGGCCACCGGATCAGCGACGCGCGTCCCGAAGATGATCACCGTGGCATTCGTGACCGCGGCGCCGATGAACGCGAACAGCGCCATCGTTGCGGGCAACCCGACCGCTTGTCCAACGATCTGATCCCGCTGGCTGCGCGCATATCGGGAGAAGTCCGGGATCGAAAGCGCCATGGTTCCCCAGAATGCGACCGCCGATGTGAGGCCGGCTCCCCAAACGCTTCCCGTCGGCCCCGCAGACCGTCCGCCCGGGTTTTCGAGCATGGGACCGAGCCCACCCGCTCTGACCAAAGCCCATATGAACAACGCCGCCCCGACGGCCAGCAGGAATGGGGATCCCCACGTCTCGAGGTGCTTGATCGAGTCCATGCCGCGCAACACCACCCAGACGTTCATCGCCCAGAACACCATGAAACACAGGAATTCGCCGGTGTTGAGGCCAACAAACGCGGGCAGCATCTGCGGCAGCGTCGCAATCCCCGGCCAGAGGACTTCGATGAGCTTGTAGATCGCCCAGCCCCCGATCCACGTCTGAATGCCGAACCAGCCGCAGGCGACGAGTGCCCGCAGGATCGCGGGGACCTTCGCGCCCAGGACACCGAATGACGATCGCGCGAGCACAGGGAAGGGGATGCCATAGCGTGTGCCCGCGTGCGAGTTCAGGGCGATCGGAAGCAGCACGACGACGTTGCCGAGGATCACGGCGCCGACGGCGGCCTGCCAGGTCCAACCCTGATCGACGAGTCCCGACGCGAGCGTGTACGTCGGGATGCAGATCGCCATTCCGATCCAGAGGGATGCAATGTGCCACCAATTCCACGTGCGCCGGTCCGGAGCGACCGGCAGGAGATCCTCGTTGGCGAGTGTGGTGTGCGCGGGGAGCGTCATGGGTATACGCGCATCATCATTTCATCAGTCTCTCTCACAGCATCGCCACCAGCATGATCGACGCCGAGGCGCCGTAGAACAGCGCGCAGGCAACCAGCGCGGCTTGGCGCCACAGCGACGGCCGCAGTGTGGGCGGCAACAGCGTTCGATTCACGATCAATGTGTGCAGGCTGATGAACACCAGAATGATCCCCGCCGCATTGGCACCGATGATCACCAGGGTGAGCGGCCGGGCAAGATTGAGCGCGACGCATCCCCAGAGCGCATATGCGGCGAGCGCGACGTAGTAAACGGCTCGCACGTCCCCACCGCGCCAGCGCCGCACCGCCGCGCTGCCGCTCCAGAGGATGTCCGTCATCGCGCGCGGCGTGCCGTCCACGATGCCGAGCTGGGTCGAAAACAGCACCCAAAACCCGCACGCGAGCGTCAAATACCAGAAAAGCCGGCCGTGCTCGGCGGCTACCGCGGCGGCCTGCGCGCCGGCGACGGCCCACTCGCCCGTGACCAAGCCCGGAACCAGGTACTGGAGCGCGAGCACGCACGTCAGCGCCATTCCCGCGATCGAGCCCACGGCGAAGATCGCCCACTGGTCTACGTTCAGGAACTTCCACCAGCCACGCCACGCGCGGTGGCTCACCTCGTCCACACGAAACACATTGCCGTGGGGAGACAGTTGGATGTGGCCGCCCGCGAGCGTAGGAATGTAGCCGACGGTCGCGCCCATCCCATGACCCTTGTCGCGCATCCAATTCGTGACGAACACGTTGCTCATCCCGCCGAGCCCCGAGTACGCGGCGAACGCGGCGAGCAGCGCCCAGTCTGCCTCGGCGGGGAGGGTCCCGAAGCTCAGGAATCCGCGCGCCAGCCGTCCCCAGTTCTCGCTGGACACGGTCGCCAGGTCGAACACCAGCAGGTAGCCGAGGATCACGACAAGCATGGTCCACATCGCGAGCTCGAGCGTGCGCTCGATCTTTCGGCCCACGTTGACGATCAGCAGGCACGCGCCGAAAGTCACGTAGCCGATCGCGACGACAGTCCCGGCATCCGCGGTTGTCGGCATCCGGCCGAGCACCAAGGCCGCGCTCGCAGTGGCGCTGGCGAGGGCCCAGCCGGGCCAGCCGTGATGCGCCAGCGTAAATAGCGAGTAGGTCCAGCCCCAGAACGCTGGTCCGGGCCAGGTGCGCATGAAGCCCGTGACGATCGGCTCGCCAGTGTAGAGCGTGTATCGCGCCATCTCGAGGTTGAGCAAGGTTTGCAGCAGCACGGCGATCGTCGTGATCCACAGGAGCGCGGCGCCGTAGCGAACCACCACCGAGGGTCCCAGTAGCCACTCGCCGCTGCCAATCGCGATGCCGAGGCCGATGACCCCGGGCCCCACCGTGCGCAGCACGTTCCGCAGCGTAAAGGCGGGCGGCGCGGGGAGCGGCGCCTCGCCCCACGGAGGCAGCTGGCCGTGGGCGGTCACACTTCAGCAAGCGCGCGTTCCAGGCGAGCGCACCCATCCTCGACCTCGGCCTTGCTGATCAGCATCGAGGGCGCGATGCGGATGACGTTGCCATACAGCCCGCCCTTGCCGATCAAGAGTCCCTGGCGCTTCGCTGCTTCGAGCAGCGCGGTCGTCTTTTTGGGCGACGGCTCCTTGGTCTTTCGATCCTCGACGAGCTCGATTCCTTGCATGAGTCCCATGCCACGAACGTCGCCGATGAATGCGAACCGTCGCTTGAACTCCTCGAGCGCATCACGCAGCTGCTTCCCGCGCTCCGCCGATCGCTTGGGTGTGTTCTCGCGCTGCATGACGTCCATCGTGACGTCGACCGCGGCCATCGAGATCGGGTTGCCGCCAAACGTTGAAAGCGACAGCCCGGTGAAGGCGTTGGCGACGTCCTCATTCGCGATCGTCACGCCGACAGGGAAGCCGTTGGCCACCGACTTCGCGAATGTCATGATCTCCGGTTCGACGCCCCAGTGCTCGATCCCGCACCATCTGTCGCCGGTGCGGCCCCAGCCGGTTTGCACTTCATCGCAGATGAACACGCCGCCATACTTGCGGATGATGCCCACCGCAATCTCGAAGTATTCCCTGGGCGGCGTGATGAACCCTCCGGCACCCTGGATCGGCTCCGCCATGTAAGCGGCGATGCGCCCGGTCGTTTCAGTCTTGATCAGATCTTCGATGTCGTGCGCGCAGCGGATGCCGCAATCGGGATATTCGAGTCCCATCGGACAGCGATAGCAGTAGGGCGACAGCGCGTGTTTGATGCCGGCAATCTGGGTCGGCAAGACACGCCACGGCTGCTGTCCCGTGATCGCGATCGCGCCCTGGCTCCGCCCGGCATAACTGTGCCGCAGGACGATGACTTCCTGTTGTCCGGTATAGATCTTCGCGAGCATGACGGCGGTCTCGTCGGCCTCCGTGCCGCTCGTCGTGAAGAAACTCTTTTTGAGCTTGCCCGGCGTGATCTGCGTGAGACGCTCGGCGACCCTGGTTTGCTCGACGGTGGGATAGACGCTGGATGTGTGAACCAGCCGGGCCACTTGATCCTGGATTCGCTTCACGAACTCAGGGTGCGAATGGCCGATCCCGGCGGTGAGGATGCCGCCGAAGAAGTCCAGGTATTCGCGGCCGTCGAGATCCTTGACGCTCGAGCCGTGCGCCTCGGTGATGACCACGGGCTCGGCGTAATAGTTGGCCACGCACGGGAAGAGGAACTCCTTGTGCTTCTGACGAACTGTTTGGGAATCCATGTCTCCTCAGCGGTGTCCGGTATCCGCTATCCGGTATCCGCACACCACCGGATACCGGGTACCGGATACCGGATAGCTAGTGTGTAGGCTCTCTCTTCAAGAACACACCACGTCCGATCTGACCAACAAACTCCCCGTCCCGGGCCTGTACCCGCCCGCGTACCGTCACCACAGAGGCTCGCCCCCGCTGCTCCCATCCTTCGTACGCGTTGTAATCGACGTTGGAGTAGCTGGACTCCTTGGAGAACGTACCGCGATAAGCCGGATCGTAGACCACGAGATCGGCATCACTGCCCAGCTGAATCGCGCCTTTTCTTGGATAGAGTCCGAACAGCTTGGCCGCCTGCGTCGAGCAGGCGTCGACCATTGCCTGGAGGCCGAACCGCCCGGCGGCGACGCCACAGGTGTACACGAGATCAACGCGCTCCTGCACCGATGGGATACCGTTCGGGATCCTGGTGAACGCGTCAAGGCCCATGTTTTTCTGATCGCGGTAGCGGAAGGGGGCATGGTCGGTGGCAATCGTGCTGATGTCGCGTGACTTCACGGCCGCCCACAGGACGTCCTGGTTCGATTTGGCGCGCAGCGGCGGCGACATCACGAACTTGGCGCCCTCAAAACTCGGCCGCGCGGCATAGCTCTCGTCGAGCACGAAGTGCGGAATGACCGATTCGATCCACACGTTCACGCCTCGCGCACGCGCGTCGAGCGCCGCCCGCACCGCGGCCTCGCAGGACGTATGGACGATGTACACGTGGGTCCCCAGCAGCTGGGCAAACGCACACAGGTGATGGACGCCGTCCGCTTCGACGATCGGCGGCCGGGACGGGCCGTGCCACTCCGGTCCGGTCTTTCCCGCGGCCAGCAGCGATTGCTGGAGCGCATCGATCGCGTCGGCATTCTCGCAATGCGCGGTGACGATGACGCCCAACTCCTTCGCCAGCTTCATCGCGGCGAACAGGTCCTCGTCCGAAAGATTCAGCGCGCCCTTGTAGGCCAGAAACACTTTGAACGACGCAACGCCGGCCGTCACGATCTCGCGAAACTGGTCGCGGATGTGCGGCTCGAACCGGACGACCGACATGTGGAAGGTGTAGTCCACGGCGGCGAGGGCATCGGCCTTCGATTTCCAAAGCTCGAAGGCTGCGAGGGGCGGGTCGTTCGCTCCGGGACAGATCATTTCGATCAGGGTCGTCGTGCCACCTGCAAGCGCCGCCCTACTGGCGGACTCGTAGTCGTCCGCCGCGTAGGTGCCCATGAATGGCAGGTAGATGTGCACGTGCGGATCGATGAAGCCCGGGAATACGTACTTGCCGCGGGCGTCGATGATCTCTGCATCGGGCGCGACCAGCTTGTCGTCGATCCGCGGCTCGATCCGGGTGATCGTCTCGTTTTCTGCGTAGACGTCGCCCGTGAAGTCGTCCGTGGGCGTGATGATCCGCCCGCCGCGAATCAGGAGCGCCATCGCGGCATCCAGCGGCGGCGGGAGGCGAGGTAGGCGTCATAGTCGGCGCCGAATTTGTTGCGGAGCACGGGCTCCTCGTAAAACAGGACGAAGAGGTGCGCCGCCGACCAGAACGCGATCGCGTACAGGACCAGGCCGATCGATCCGTAGAACATCGCGGCGCCGAGTAACACGAGACCCGCCCCGATGTACATCGGATTTCGAACCCACCGATACGGCCCTGCCACGACGAGCTTGCGAGGCGGGTCAAACGGTGCCGGGGTGCCTTTCCCGACGAAGGCGAATGTCAGGATCGACGCGATGGCCAGCGCTGCCCCGGCAACGACGATCAGCATGCCGGCAAGCTGCATGATGCCGATCGTCGGCGGCCGCGTGATACCGGCCTGCGTCAGAATCCGATCGGGCACAAAGACTATCAGCAATCCGATGAACAATGTCGCGTACGTCAGCGCCCGAAAGATGACAATCATCTGGTGCAGCCCCACGCCCCAGGCCCCGGGCCCCAGGCCCTGTCTTTCATGGCAGCTGCCGCACCATGTCGTCGTACGTCTCGGGCCGGCGGTCGCGGAAGAACTGCCACGTGCGACGCACCTCCTCGATCATGTCGAGGTTCATCTCGGCGACGACCAGTTCGTCCTTGTCTTCGCTCCCCTCCGCCAGAAAATTCCCGCGCGGATCCACGAAATAACTCGAGCCGTAGAACTGCCCGACGTTCCAGGGCGCCTCGGTCCCGACCCGGTTGATACAGCCCATGAAGTAACCGTTCGCGACGGCGTGGGCCGGCTGCTCGAGCTTCCAGAGATACTGGGACAGCCCCTTCACCGTCGCCGACGGATTGAACACGATCTCGGCGCCATGCAGGCCGAGCAGCCGCGCGCCTTCGGGGAAGTGACGGTCATAGCAGATGTAGACGCCGATCGTGGCGAAGCGCGTCTTAAAGACCGGGTAGCCGAGGTTGCCCGGTTTGAAGAAGAATTTTTCCCAGAAGCCCGCGGTGTGGGGAATGTGATTCTTGCGATATTTGCCGAGATAGCTGCCGTCGGCGTCGATCACGGCGGCGGTGTTGTAATAGACCCCCGCCATCTCACGCTCGTAGATCGGCACGATCATCGCCATTTCGTGCTGCTTCGCGAGCTTCTGCATCAGCTCTATCGTAGGTCCCGGAATCGGCTCGGCGATGTCACACCACTTGGCGTCCTGGCTGGGACAGAAGTACGGGCCGTTGAAGACTTCCTGGAGGCAGAGGATCTGCACGCCCTTCTTGCCCGCTTCCTCTATATAAGGAAGGTGCTTGTCGAGCATTGCCTTGCTGATCTTGGCGACCGGTGCGTTGGCGTCGTTGATCGGGTTCGACATTTGGATAAGGCCGCCGACGACTCTTCGCATTCACCAACTCCTTGATCGGGTGGTGAGCCCCGGGCCCATGGCCCGGGGACAACCAAAACCAGCCCGATAGTCTTGTTTGGTTTTCCCCGCGGCATGGCCGCGGGGCTCCCCACCCGGACTGCCTCCGACTACCACCGTGAGATGACCACCTTCTTGTCGGTATAGAACTCAATCGAATCTTGCCCGTGCGCCTTGAGGTCTCCGAAGAACGACCCCTTGGTCCCGCCAAACGGAAAGAATGCCATCGGCGCTGCGACGCCGATATTGACGCCAATCATGCTTACGCCGACACGGTAACGAAACTCGCGAGCGGCCTTCCCGCTCTGCGTGAAGATCGACGTCGCGTTCGCGAATCCCGAGCGCTGCACCATCTCGATGCCTTCGTCGAGGTTGCTCACGTGCGTGACTGATGCGACCGGCCCGAAGATCTCCTCCTTGCCGATCGTCATGTCCGGCCGCACGCCGTCGAAAACGGTGGGGCCGACGAAATGGCCACGCGGGTGCTTGTCCACTCTCGTTGCCCGGCCGTCGAGTAGCAGCGACGCGCCTTCGTTGCGACCGGCCTCGACAAATGACAGCACCTTCTCTCTATGTCGCGCAGAAATCACTGGTCCCATCGTGACGCCGGGCTCGAGTCCGTAGCCGAGCCGCAATCCCTTGGCCGTATCGAGGAGCTTGTCGCGGAATGGCTCATAGGCCTTCCCGGCGGCCACCACTACGCTGCCGGCCAGGCACCGCTGACCGGCGCAGCCGAACAGTGATTCGCTGATGTTCGCGACGGCGCGCTCCATATCCGCGTCGGGCATCACGATGACGTGGTTCTTCGCGCCGCCCAGCGCCTGAACGCGCTTTCCATGCTTCGCGGCTTCCTGGTAGATGTAGTGGGCGACGGGTGACGATCCGACGAACGAGATCCCCACGATACCGGGATGGGCCAGCAGCCCATTGACCGCCTCTTTCCCGCCATGCACCATGTTCAACACGCCAGGAGGGAGTCCGGCCTCCTGTGTCAGTTCGAGAATTCGCGTCGATGAAAACGGCACTTGCTCGCTGGGCTTCAAGACGAAGGTGTTGCCGGTCGCAATGGCATAGGGCCAGAACCAGCAGGGCACCATCGCGGGAAAGTTGAACGGTGTGACCGCGGCAAAGACGCCCATCGGCTGCCGCACGTACTCGCAGTCGATGCCGCTGGCGACGTCCTCGAGCGTCCGGCCCATCATCAACGCGGGGATACCGCACGCGTGCTCGACGTTCTCGATCCCGCGGCGCACCGAGCCGCGCGACTCGTCGAGGGTCTTGCCGTGCTCGCGCGTGACGGTGGCGGCCAGCTCCTCGAAATGCTCTTCCATCAGCGACTTCAGCTTGAAGAGGTAGCGCGCGCGCACCACCGGCGGCACTTCCCGCCACTTGAGGAAGGCCGTCTGCGCTGCCGCGACCGCCTGATCGACATCGTGTGGGCCAGAGAGGGGCACGCGGCCGAGCGGCTCGCCAGTCGCGGGATTCGTAAGATCGAGATACTCGGTCGCAGGGGGGGCAACCCATTCGCCGCCGATGAAATTCCGCAGGTTTTCCATTCACCAGCCCCCCAGGCCCTCAGGCCCCAGGCCCCAAGCCCCAGTAAAAGGAGAAACCGGCCACGACATTGGTCGGAGCCGGTTTCGACGTAACCTAGGGGTAGGCAGGGGCTTGTCAACTCACAACCGGACTCCTCCCTGCCACCCCTTTATGTCCATTGTCGGAAAACTGCGCGCGCTCGGTCGAACCTGCGAGCGCGATCGTCGAGCTGCGCCCGCCGGTGACGACCTGCGTGATCTCGTCGAAGTAGCCGACGCCCACGAACTCCTGATGCTTGACCGCCTCGTAGCCGTCGCGCTCCAGGGCGAACTCGCGGGATTGGAGATCGGCGTACGCCGCCATGCCGCGCTCCTTGTAATCCTGGGCCAGCGTGAACATCGCGTGATTCAGCGCGTGGAAGCCCGAGAGGGTGACGAACTGGAACTTGTAGCCCATCGCCCCCAGCTCCTTTTGGAAGCCGGCGAGCTGCGCCTCGCTGAGATGGCGCTTCCAGTTGAAGGACGGCGAGCAATTGTATGCGAGCAGCTTTCCCGGATACTCCTGGTGAATCGCTTCGGCGAATTGCTTCGCCTCGGCGAGATCGGGCTTCGCAGTCTCGAACCACAGCATGTCGGCATAGGGCGCGTAGGCGCGCGCCCGGGCGATCGCCGCCCCGACGCCGTCGTTGATCACGAAGAAGCCTTCCGGCGAGCGCTCGCCGGTACACCAGCGGCGGTCGTATTCGTCCACGTCGCTCGTCAGCAGGCCGGCGCTGTTCGCGTCCGTGCGCGCAATGAGCATCGTCGCCACCCCGCAGACGTCCGCGGCGAGCCGGGCCGCAACCAGCTTCGTGATGAACTCGCATGTCGGCACGAGGACTTTCCCGCCCAGATGGCCGCATTTCTTCACCGAAGACAACTGGTCCTCAAAGTGCACGCCGGCGGCGCCTTCGAGAATCATCAGCTTCATCAACTCGTAGGCGTTGAGCACGCCGCCGAACCCCGCCTCGGCGTCGGCGATGAGGGGCACGTGCCACTCGATCGAGTGATCGCCGTTCATATGGTGGATCTCGTCGGCGCGCTGCAGTGCGTTCTGGATGCGGCGCAGCAGGTTGGGCACGCTGTCGGAGGGATACAGGCTCTGGTCGGGATACATCGAGAGCGCGTTGTTACCGTCCGCCGCAACCTGCCAGCCGCTGATGTAGATCGCTTTCAAACCGGCCCGTACTTCCTGGACGGCCTGATTCCCGGTGATGGCCGAGAGCACGGCGACGTAGGGCTCTTCCCGCATCAGTCTCCACAGCCGCGCTGCCCCGTGGCTGGCCAGCGTGTACTCGATGGGCAGTGTACCGCGCAGCCGCCAGACGTCTTCCGGTGTGTATGGCCGCTGGATCCCCTGCCAGCGGCGATCGCTGCGCCAACGCCGATCGAGCTCAGACACGAATGCTTGTTTGGTCATGCGTCACTCCAGGTGTTCATATGCCACGAGGGTCAAAAACTCCGGGAACTCAGATCCAGTCATCAGCTCGCCGAACAGCTTGGCGGCGAGCTCGAATTTTCCGCCGCCGAGCTGCTTCTTCTCCATCTCTTCAGCAATGAGCGACTCCACCAGGGCCGGCGTGACGGGGCGGCCGTTGGAGAGATGGGCGCCGTGGCGCAGCCACTGCCACACCTGCGAGCGCGAGATCTCGGCCGTCGCCGCATCTTCCATCAGATTGTAGATCGGCACGCAGCCCACTCCGCGCAGCCACGACTCGAGGTACTGAATGCCCACGTCGATATTCGTGCGCAGACCGGCCTCGGTGATTTCCCCGTCGGGGACGGTCAGCAAATCCCGAGGCGAGACGTGCACGTCGTCCCGCGTCACGGCGAGTTGGTGGGAGGCGGCCAGTGAGGCGAAGGCCCCACTCGCTACCGGCACGAGCCCTGGATGCGCGACCCAGGTCCCATCATGGCCGGCATGCACCTCCCGTATCTTGTCGAGCCAGACCTTGTCCAGCGCCTGCGAGTTGGCGACGGCGTCGCCCTTGATCGGAATCTGTGCCGCCATTCCGCCCATGGCGTGAATGCCGCGGCGATGACAGGTCCGAATCAAGAGGTCGACGTACGATTTCAGGAAGTGACGATCCATCGTGACGCGCGCGCGGTCGGGCAGGATGAACTCGGGCCGGCTGCGGAATTTCTTGATAAAGCTGAAAATGTAGTCCCACCGGCCGCAATTGAGTCCCGCCGAATGATCCCGCAGCTCGTAGAGGATCTCGTCCATCTCGAATGCCGCGGGGATCGTTTCGATCAACACCGTCGCGCGGATGGTCCCCTGCGGCATGCCCAGAGCCTCCTGGGCGGCGACGAACACGTCGTTCCAGAGTCGCGCCTCGAAATGGCTCTCGAGCTTTGGCAGGTAGAAGTACGGCCCTGATCCCTGCGCCACGAGCGCGCGGGCATTGTGGAAGAAGAACAGGCCGAAATCGAACAGGGATGCCGAGATCGGCTCGCCGTCTACCTTGACGTGCCGCTCGACCAGATGCCACCCGCGCGGTCGCACCATGAGCGTCGCGATCGTGGCGTTCAGGGCGTAGGGCTTACCCGCGGGGCTCCTGTACTCGATGCGACGCGCGACGGCGTCACGCAGGTTGATTTGCCCCTCGATCGTCCCGTGCCAGGTGGGCGAATGGGAATCTTCGAAGTCCGCCATATAGACCTGCGCGCCCGAGTTCAGCGCGTTGATCATCATCTTGCGGTCCACCGGCCCCGTGATCTCGACCCGCCGGTCCATCAAGTCACGGGGGATGGGTGCGACGCGCCACTCGGCCTCGCGGATGTTGGCCGTACTTTTCAGGAAGCCGGGGAACGCGCCCCCGTCGAAATCGCGCTGGCGATCCGCGCGGCGCCCCAGCAGCTCGCGGCGGCGCCGTTCGAAGCGTCGCGCCAGGTTGGCAATGAATAGCACGGCAGGGGCAGACAGAATTTCGGCGAACGAAGGCGGCACAGGCGCGTCTATGCGAACGCCTGGTGTCGGAGGAGCCAATGGCTCAACCCCGGTTTTCGGATCGATCGAGATCGCGGGCATGTCCCTACTGGAACGGTTTGGCAAGTGTCGTGCCTCCGCTACCGGGAACGGCTGGGGTTGTCAGGCACGCTGCGGAAGTTCCTATTACGCAACATGGTAACCGCTGTCGGCCAGTCGGTCCCTCGCCGGGACGGTGCCTCTAAAGTGACCGGCGAAGCCCGTTACACCGACGACCTTGTGGTAGCGGGCGCCTGGTACGGCAAGACAGTCCGTTCCACTGTGGCGCGCGGGACCATCAAATCGATCGAGCTCCAAGCAGGGTTCGACTGGTCCCGGGTCGTCGTCGTGACCGCGGACGACATCCCCGGAGATAACGTCGTACACCTGATTCGGGACGACCAACCGGTGCTCGCTCGCTCCGGGGGTGAGATCCGCCATAAAGAAGAACCGATCCTTCTCCTAGCAGCCTCCGACCGTTCTACCCTCGAAGAGGCCGCTGAGCACATACGGGTCGAGTATGTGGCCGCCAAGCCGGTCTTCGATCTTCAAGCGGCCACCGAGGTCTATTCGACCATTGAGATAAGTAAGGGCGAGGCTGTGGAGGGGATGGACGTCGGGAAAGGCGCGGAGGTTGTGATCTCACGGTCGTTTAGGGTCGGGCTCCAAGAGCAGCTGTACATCGAGCCGCAGGGAGCCATCGCGATACCTGGGGACGGGGGACGTGGGAGGGGGGACGGGTCAATGACCGTTATTGGCTCGCTCCAGTGCCCTTACTACGTCCACCGCGCCTTGAAGCGCGCCCTCCGGTTGAGCGACGAGCAGGCGGTCGTGATCCAGGCCGAAACGGGGGGTGGGTTCGGAGGCAAGGAGGAGTACCCCTCGATGGTGGCGATTCACGCGGCCCTCCTGGCGCGCAAAGCGGGGCGCCCCGTTCGCCTTATCTATGATCGCCATGAGGACCTAGCCGCGACGACCAAGCGTCATCCCGGGGTCATCCGCCACCGAACCGGTGTCAACAAGGATGGAACGTTGGTGTTTCAAGACATTGACATCGTGCTCGACGGGGGCGGGTACTGTACCCTGACGCCGGTGGTGCTCTCGCGCGCGGCGATTCACGCCACGGGGCCCTATGCCTGTCCCAATGTCCGGATTCGGGCTCGGGCGGTGGCTACGAATACGCCCCCGAATGGCGCCTTTCGTGGCTTCGGTGCGCCGCAGTCGCTGTTTGCCGCCGAGCTGATGGTGGAGCACGTCGCCGAGCGCCTCGGCATGTCGAGCGTGGACCTGCGGCGGAAATGGATGCTGCGGCTGGGTGCCACGACGGCCACTGGGCAGGAGCTGACGGAAAGCGTTGGCTCGGCCCTCGTTCTGGAGGCGGCCCTTAAGGCGGCGGTCGGGCGGTCAAGAGACAACGGCGGCGGTCGGGCGGTCAAGCGTGGTCGCGGATTGTCGCTTGTCTTCCACGGATCCGGCTTCACCGGCAGCGGGGAGAAGAAGCTCAGTGGCACCGTGGCCATGGAAGCGCTGGCGGACGGCACGTTCCAGATCCTCACCGCGTCAACGGAAATCGGGCAGGGCACCAAGACGATCTTCTGCCAACTGGCAGCCGACGCCCTCGGCGTAACCATCGATCGGGTCGGCGTCGCCCCCCAGGACACCTCGATCGTCCCCGACTCCGGGCCAACTGTCGCATCGCGTACCGCAATGATCGTCGGCCGTTTGGTGCAGGAGGCGGCGCTCGAAATCAAGGAGCGTTTGGAACAAGGGAAAGCGGCGCTCCCGCTCCGCGTCGAGAAGTCGTACGTACAGCCCGACTCGCTCCACTGGGACGAGACCACGTACCGAGGTGATGCGTATCCCATCTACGCGTGGGCGTGCACGATTGCCGACGTGGATGTGGACATGAACACCGGCGTGGTCCGCGTCACCGATCTCGTCATGGCGGTCGATTGCGGGAAGGCTTTGCATCCAGTCCTCGCGGAAGGCCAGATCGAGGGCGGTGCGTTGCAGGCCGTCGGATGGGCCACCATCGAAGAAATCAAGATGAAGGACGGCAGCTACCAGAATGACCGTCTGGCGACATACCTGATTCCTACTGTCCTCGACGCGCCACGCATTCGCACGATCCTGGTCGAGAAGCCGTATTCTCGGGGTCCGTTCGGAGCGAAGGGCATCGGCGAGCTGCCGATGGATGGTCCCGCTCCGGCAATCATTGCGGCTATCCATGATGCGACCGGCGTCTGGCTCGACGAGGTTCCCGCCACCCCCGAGAAAGTGCTGGCCGCGCTCACCGAGAAACGGGAAACGAGAAACGGGAAACGGTCGTGACGGTGCGATTCACGTTGAACGGCCGTGAGGTCTCATCCGAGGGATCGGGCGCGCGTCGCCTGCTCGACGTGTTGCGCGAGGACCTTCGACACACCGGAACGAAGGAGGGCTGTGGCGAAGGAGAGTGCGGCGCATGCTCTGTTTTGATTGATGAAGAAGTCGTCGACAGCTGCTTGGTCGCGGTGGGGCAGGTCGAGGGGCGTCGCGTGGTGACGATCGAGGGACTGCAATCGCCCCTGCAGCAAGCATTTATCGAACACGGGGCCGCCCAATGCGGCATCTGCACACCAGGAATGTTGCTCGCGGCCCACGTTTTGCTACTTCGCACCAGTCGGCCGAGCGCCGATGCCGTTCGGGAGGCCCTCGCCGGCAATCTGTGCCGGTGCACCGGCTACACGAAGATCATCGAGGCGGTACTGTCATGCACGATGTGACGTACCTCCGCCCTAGAAACCTCAAGGACGCAGTGCAGTTATACAGAGCAACCTCAGGATGTCGCCCCCTCGCGGGCGGCACTGATCTCATGGTCATGCTGCACGCACGAACGCTTCGACCTGAGCCACGGTCCGTTCTCGACCTCTGGCCGTTAACGGAGCTCAAGGGGGTCCGTCGCGTCGAGGGAATGCTCGAGATCGGGGCCGCGGAGTCCTACACCGGCATCATTCGTTCCCCGGAAGTGCGGCGCTATCTCCCGGCGCTCGTCGCGGCCGCACGCACGATCGGGGCGGCGCAGATTCAGAATCGGGGTACGCTGGGCGGCAACCTCGCGAATGCGTCGCCGGCGGGAGACACACTCCCGGTGCTGCTGGCCTATGACGCCGTTGTTGTGACCGATCGCCGGGCCATTCCGATCGCTGGTTTCTTCACGGGATACCGCACCACCGCTCTTCAGCCCGACGAGCTGATCACCGCGGTGCGCTTTCCCACGGATCGGGGGGGGGTCCTGTTTCGCAAGGTAGGGACGCGCGCCGCGCAGGCAATTTCCAAGGTGGTGATCGCCGTATGCCGCGAGCCTGCGCGTATCGCCATCGGTTCAGTCGCGGAAATCCCACTCCGCGCGCCGCGCGCGGAGGCGGCGCTCGCGACCGGCGACCTGGACGGTGCAGTCACCGCCATCGCCGCTGAGATCCGGCCGATCGATGACGTTCGCTCGACCGCGGCGTACCGGCGGGTGGTGACGCAGAACGTGCTCGCCGAATTATTGAATCAATGAGGATGCACGCGCGCGCCGCCGAGCTGCTCAACCTTCTCAGCATGAGGCCGCATCCCGAAGGGGGGCATTACGTCGAGCTGTTCCGCTCGGCGCAACGCGTGGAGGTGCGTGGGCGCAAGGTCGACCGCGCCGCGATCACCACGATCTATTTCCTCCTCGCTGCCGGTGAGTTCAGCCGGTGGCATCGCGTGCAATCCGATGAGATCTGGCACTATCATGAGGGCGACGCCATCGAGTTGTTGCTCTTCGACGGGAGTGGACTCCGCCGCACACGACTGGGCCCGGTCGCACGCGAGACCCGACCGACGGTCATCGTGCCTGCCGGGATCTGGCAGGCTGCACGCACCACGGGTGCTTACACTCTCAGCGCTTGTACGGTGGGACCCGGCTTTGAGTTTGCGGATTTCTCGCTGGCGATCGACTGGCCCGAGGTGGCGGAGCGAATCGCGAATGCGGGGCAGGATTTGGCAAGGTTTATCTGAAAGAATTGAGATCGTGCTCGGTTTGTTGGTCCGTGCCCTTCAGGGCACGGGTAGGAAAGCTCAGTACGCCAGTAGCTCCAAGGCTCTCGCGAGGACTCTCGTCCCGAGCTCCAGATGGCGGGGACTCGTCGCTTCTTCCGGACAGTGTGATCGTCCGCCGATGCTCGGCACGAACAGCATTCCCACTTTGCATCTCGCCGCGAGAATCTGTGCATCGTGCCCGGCGCCGCTGTCCATCTCGGGCGCTTCCACACCGCAATCCTTCGCAGCCTGCGCCAGCACCGCGCGCACTTCTCGATTCATCGGCACCGGCGAGCGCTGCTGAAGGATTCGTATATCGACGCCGAGTGAGCGTTCGCTCGCGATGGTGCTACAGAGCGAGCGGATCCGCGCTTCGATAGCCTCGCGCGCGCTGAGATTAGAATGGCGGAGGTCGACGGTAAAGACGGCGCGTCCGGGCACCACGTTGATCTGATCCGGCTCGACACGCAGTCGCCCGACGGTCGCCACAGCCGGCCGGCCGAGTGAGCGCGCGAGCGATTCGATCGCATGGATCATCGCGGCCGAGGCCGCCAGCGCGTCCCGCCGCAATTCCATCGGAGTCGTGCCGGCATGGTCGGGCCGTCCGGTCACCACGACCTCGAGATGGGCCGTTCCAACGATCGCGCTGACGATCGCGACGGGCATGCCGGACGTTTCCAGCACCGCTCCCTGTTCGATGTGCAGCTCGACGAAGGTGTCGATGTCGGTGCGTGCAGCCGTAGCGATCCGACGCGGATCGAAGCCGCGCTCGCGCATCGCCTGGCCTATATCGTCATCGGCCGTCTCGATGTCTCCGACAATAGCTCTCGACCCCCAGAAACTCGTGGCGAACCGAGACCCTTCCTCTTCGCAGATCGCGACGACTTCGAGCGGCTGCCTGGGCCGGCCCTTGGTTTTAAGCAGCGATTCCACCGCCGTGATGCCGGCAACGATCCCGAGCGCTCCGTCGAGCCGTCCGCCATGTCGGACCGTGTCGATATGCGACCCGGTGACAACCGATTTCGATTGCTCCCCCCCCCGTCCGTCCGCTCGTCCCCAGATGTTCCCGACGGCGTCGTGCCGTGTTTTCAGACCGGCCTGTTTCATCCAATGCTCGACGCGCTCACCAGCGGCAGCCCATGCGTCGCCGTACAACGGTCGAAATACACCGCCCTCGGGGAGAGCACCGATGGCGTACAGCTCATCGAGCCGGCGCTCCAAGACTCCGGTCATGGATTGCCACTCATCTTGCGGCTGGTCTGTGAAACCGTCCCCAACCGGGTTCTCCGACGATTTCGCCGTCGGCGAAAACAGTCCGACCACGGACGATGGTGCGCTCGACTTTCCCAGTGAATTCGCGGCCGAGATACGCGCTTACGCCGCTGCGAGTCTGAAGATCACGCGACTGAAAGGTCCACTCCCGTGTGGGGTCGACGAGGACCAGGTCGGCGTCCGCCCCGACGGTGATGGCGCCTTTTCGTGGGAACAGGCCGAACAGCTGCGCGGGCGCGGTCGCGGTCAGGTGCGCGATGTGCTCGAACGACAATCCCCGCATCCGGACGCCGTCGCTCATCAGCACCGGCAACGTGGCCTGAATGCCGGCGACGCCGCCCCACGCCTTCCAGATGTTGTCATTCCCCTTCTCTTTGTCGGCCGCGGGGCAGGGCGAATGATCCGACCCGATGAGATCGACGCGCCCCGCGAGCACCTCCTGCCAGAGCGCGTCGCGTGTCGCCTGGTCGCGGATTGGCGGGGCGCATTTCAGCGGCGGGCCGATGCGCTCAAAGTCCGCTGCGGTGAAAGCGAGATAGTGCGGGCACGTCTCGGCGGTGATCGCGACGCCTCTGCTCCGCGCCGCGTCCACCTCCGCCAGGCCTTCCGCGCAGCTCACGTGGACCACGTGGACGCGAGCGTTCTTGCCGGCGCCCCGCATGGTGACGAGCAGCGATCTGATCGCCTCCACCTCGGCCGCCGGGGGGCGTGCCTGGCACCAGGCGAGGCGGTCCGTGCGTTCTTCCGCGATCAGCGCGGCGCCGAGACTTTCTACCATCTCCTGACTCTCGGCGTGGACGCCCACGAGCGCCTGCAGGCGGGCGGTCATTTTCAACCCGATCGCCAGCACGCCGTCCGGGACGCGACGGAAGTCCTCGATACCGCTGTCGCTCATGAACGCCTTGAATCCGACCACCCCACGCTGATGCAGACCCTCGAGCTCGGCGAGGTTTTCGGGGACCATGCCGCCCCACAACCCGAAATCGACGTACGCTTTCCGGGACGCGACCCCGCATTTCGCATCGAAGGCAGCCACGGTCGTCGTCGGCGGGTGCGCGTTGAGGGGCATTTCGAGAACAGTCGTCACCCCGCCGGCCGCCGCGCCGCGCGTGCCGGCCTCCCAACCCTCCCAATCGGCTCGACCAGGCTCGTTGAAGTGGACGTGGGCATCGACCACACCGGGGAGCACAATGAGATTGCGCGCGTCGATGAGTTCCGCGCCCGCGCGCACCTCGCTGCCGATCGCCGTGATGACGCCGTCGGTGACTGCAATGTCCGCGGGTTTCTGGCCTGTGGGGAGGACCACCGCACCGCCACGAATAAGGAGGTCAGGCCCCGGCGTGACGGTCATGCTTCTTCTATAAGAATGTCCTGCGCTCCCTCCCAGAGGGTGAGCCTGCCGATCTCTGGAAGTTGTTCTTGGCCCTCGATGACAGTCGCAAAATGATTTCCCGCGAGCTGCCCGACCTTGCTCGCAAACAGAGTGGATCCGTAAGGTAAGAGGAGCTCGGTTTCGCTGATGCCGCCTGGATAGAGGAGCAGCATCCCGGGCGAAGGGTGGCTCGTGTGGTTCTCGAAGTCGAGGCCGAGTCGTCGTTCGCCCATCGGAATCCAGGTAGACTCGCCGCTCCAGCGGCAGTGGACTATTTTGGATTTGAACGGCAGCATTTTCCGAATCACCGCCACCGTCTTGGGCGCGGCTTTCTCTTCGAGCCGCGCGGTAAACGTCAGGGCTCCCACTCGGATCTTGAGCATGCCCAACACTAACCGTCCGACGATTTCGACGCACGTCCTCGATATCACGCGCGGCGAGCCCGCGGCGGGAGTGGAAGTGACGGTCTGGCTCCTTCACCATAAACAAGAGATCGCCCAGGGTACACGCGAAACCAATAAGGATGGTCGTATCGGCGACGCGATGGATGGACCACTCGCCGCTGGCAGGTATCGCATGTCGTTTGACGTGGGCGGCTACTATAAGAAGAAGGGAGGCGAAGCGTCCTTTGTGCAGCGCTTCACCCTCGAGTTCGAGATCACGGACGCGCGGCGCTCGTATCACATTCCCCTCCTGATGTCGCCGTATTCCTGTTCGAGCTATCGGGGCAGCTGAACACCCGGGAGCAGGGAGCACGGAGCAGGGAGCAGAAGCTCCCCGAGCCCGGCGGTCTGTTCGAAAACGCCGGGCCGCTCATTGCTCGTCTCGCAGCGGAGCAGCCGTTCGGCTCCGCGGCCGCGATGCTGCAGCGCGCCCGCCAGATTTTGGCCGAGCTGCCGGAGGCAGAGCAAATCGCCGTGATCAACGCGCATCCGCGAATCGGTGCGAACCCCAGCAACGTGTCGGCGGCGTCTTTCAAAGAACAGGGCTATGAGCGCGACACCACGCCGCCGGAAGTGTTCTTGCGACTCGCCGATCTCAACGAAGAATACGAGCAGAAATTCGGCTTTCGCTTTGTGGTGTTCGTGAACCGCCGCCCGAAGGAAGCGTTGATTCCCGTCCTCGAGGCGCGGCTGCGGGGAACGCGTGACGAAGAGCTGCGCACCGCGCTCAAAGAGATCGTGGCTATAGCGGAGGATCGCTTGAGACGAGAGGAGAGCTGATGTTTACGCTGCTCAAGCTGATTCAGTCGCTGGTCGGCGCGCTCCACTCCGAAGGCACGCCGGGGCAGCTCGCGGCCGGGATCGTGCTGGGATCGTTTCTCGGACTGACACCGCTGATGAACATCCACAACGCGGTGATCTTTGCCCTCCTCGTGCTGCTCAACGTTTCGTTCGCCGGCGGCATGCTCGGCTGGGCGCTGTTCGTGCCGATCGGATTCATGCTCGATCCGCTGTTCGATTGGATCGGGCACGGGTTGCTGCTGGCGCCGTCCCTGCGGCCCATGTGGACCTCGCTCTATAACATGCCCATCATGCCGCTCACGAACTTCAACAACACCGTCGTGCTCGGCAGCGTTGTCTTCGCGCTCGTCTTCGCCATCCCGCTCTTCTTCGCGCTGCGCTTGGCCGTGGCGCGTTACCGCGAGACCGTCGGCGCGCGAGTGCGGCAATCGCGATTCTACAAGGCGCTCACGGCCTCGAAGGCGTACAACGTTTATCGGATGTTCCGCCCATGACCTCCCCGAGGCCTCAGGCCCCCAGGCCCCAGGCCCCAGGCCCCAGGCCCAAGCTCTTCCGCTGGCGGGCCATCGGACCGCTCCTCGTGCTCTTCGTCATCATGGCCGTGCTCTGGTGGCTATTTGCCGATACCATCGCGCGGCGCGAAACGCAGAAAGTGGGCACGCAGCTGCTCGGAGCAAAAGTCGAGATCGCCGATCTGCACCTCGACGTGCGCAACGGCAAAGTCATGATCCGCGGTCTCACGGTGGCGAGCCCGCACGAAGCCCTCAAAAATCTCGTGCAAGCGGATGAATTGGTTGCCGATCTCGATGTCGTGCCGCTCACCGAGAAGAAACTCGTCATTAACCGCCTGGCGGCTAATGGCCTGCGTTTTGGGACGCCGCGCGAAACGGACGGACGCGTGGCGGCCAAGTCGGACGGCGGGGAAGGGGAGGGCATCGCGGCGCGGGTCATGGCTGAGACGCGCGAATGGGCGAAGCAATTCCAAGTCCCCGCGCTGCAGCTTGCGACCGGAGAGATCAGTATCGACTCGCTCGACCCCCGGCGGCTTGCGACGATTCCCGCTGCGGAGGCGTTGGGGGGGCGCGCCGACTCGACTCAGCGCGCCTGGAGAGCAGCGTTCGATACACTGCGGCTTGGCCCCACGCTCGACTCGGCGAGCGCCACCCTGGAGAAGCTGAAGCGGGCCCGCGCTACCGATCTCGCCACACTGAACGAGGCGCGGTTGGCGATCGAGCGACTGAAGCGCGCCGAGGAGCGGGTCACCACGCTCGAACGCGGCGTGCGGACGGGGCTCGCCAATCTCCAGGCTGGCGTGGCCGGGCTGGACAGCGCGCGGCGTCGCGATTACGCCTTCGCGCGCAGCCTGCTCAAGTTGCCCAGTCTAGACGCCCCGGAGATCGGGACGGCGCTGTTCGCACCTGGCGCCATTAAACCGTTCGAGCGCGTGCTCTACTACGCGCAGCTCGCGCGTCGCTACATGCCACCGGGACTACTGCCGCGCGCCACCACCGGGCCGCAGCGAGTGCGCCGATCCGGCGAAGACGTGCGCTTTCCCAAGGAGCGCGCCTTGCCCCGCTTCTTGCTGCGCACGGCCGAGCTGTCGTTTCTGCTGAACCCGACGGCGGCGCAGCCGCAGCGCTACGCGGGACGACTCACCGGTCTGACCAGCGATCCCGCGCTGTACGGCCGGCCCACGTTGGCGGGCGCCACCGGACCGCAATTCAGCGCAGGCGCGTTGGTGAATCATGTTCGCGCGATTCCCCACGATACCGCGGGCGCCACGATCGGCGGAATTCGACTACCGGCTTTGGAGGTTCCGGGGCTCTCGCTGCGCCTCGATCCCGGCGCCGGTACCACCCAGCTCGGGTTCGACCTGAATGGCGACACGATCCATGCTCGCTTCGCGCTCCGGTCCTCGAATGTCCGGTGGGCGCGTGATTCCGGGTTTGGCAACACGACCATCACCAATCTCCTCTGGCAGACTCTATCGGGCATCTCGACTCTCGAGCTCGAGGCGCGGCTGTCAGGCGCGCTCCACCGGCCGGCTCTCTCGGTGCGATCGAACCTCGACCAGGTCATCGCCTCCCGGCTCCGGAGCGTGCTCGGCGAGCAGGTCGCCGCCGCCGAGCGGCAGCTGCGGGTCCGCGTCGACTCGCTCGTCAACGACAAAGTGGCGCCCGTGCGCGCCCGGGTGACGGAGCTGCAGACGCAAGCCCAGACGCAGGTCGCCCAGCAGCGCGCGCGCATCGATGAGCTGCAAAAGCAGCTCGAGCAGGAGCTCCGTAACCTGACGCGCGGGATCCGCCTGCCGTGAGGGTACCGCCGTCCGTTCAAACGCCGCAGCCCCTGACGGCATCTTAGGGCTGTGCCACCCGCGGACGATCTCGTCGCCCGAGCCCAGGCTGGCGACCAGACCGCTTTTCGGGAGCTGTATCGACAGCATGCGGGGCGTGTCTACGCGCTCTGCCTGCGTCTCACCGGCAATGCCGGCGACGCTGAGGAACGCACCCAGGACGTGTTTGTGCGACTGTGGGACAAGCTCGGCAGTTTCCGAGGCGAGAGCGCCTTCTCTTCCTGGTTGCATCGGCTCGCCGTGAATGTGGTGCTGAACGAGGCTCGCACAACGAAGCGGCGCGAGCTGCGCGTCATGCCGACGGATAATCCGGAAGGCGTAGGGGCGCAGGGTACGGCGGCCGTACAGTCCGCAGGCTTGAGCATCGATCTCGAGCGAGCGATAGCCGAGCTGCCGGCCGGCGCGCGCGAAGTATTCGTGCTGTTCGATATTGAAGGCTATGGACATGCCGAGATCGCTCAGTTGGTGGGAATTGCCGAGGGGACATCAAAAGCGCAATTGTTTCGTGCGCGACAGTTGTTACGGGAGAAGCTGGACGCATGAACGAGCACGAGCTGGAGCGGGCGGTCAGCCGCCTGCCCAAGAGTATCGAACCGCCGCGCGATCTGTGGCCGGGCATCGAAGCCCGGTTGCGGAAAGGGCGGCGGAATTGGTACTGGGTACCGCTCGCTGCCGCCGCGATATTCGCGTTGGTGCTGATCGCGCGAACCGTGGAAACAGAGCCGGCGTGGGACGTTACGAGAGTCGCGGGACAGCCGCTGCTCGGTACCGAACGACTGACGGCGTCGGGCCGTTTCCGCGTCGGTAACTGGCTGCTGACGGACGACTCCTCGCGCGCGCTCGTCGCGGTCGGGGAGATCGGGGAGCTCGAAGTGAAGCCGGGAACGCGGCTACAGCTCGTGGCGGCGCGTGCCGATGATCACCGCCTCGCGCTCGCGCGCGGCGCCATCGAAGCCACGGTCGATGCCGTGCCTCGTCTATTCTTCGTCGAGACGCCGGTGGGCACCGCGATCGACCTCGGTTGTGCGTACACGCTCGAAACCGATTCGCTTGGTACCGGCCGGCTCCACGTGACCCGCGGCGAGGTAGAGTTCGCGACCGGTTCGCGGTCCTCGCGTGTGCCGCTGGGTGCCATCATCCAGACGCGGCCGGTCATCGGTCCCGGTATCCCCTACGTGGAGGACGCGCCGGCGCCGCTGGTGCGGGCGCTCGCGGCGTTCGACTTCGAGAAAGGCGACGCGCGCGCGGCGCGCAATGTTCTTGCGCTCGCGCGGGCCCAGGACGCCCTCTCGCTCTGGCACCTGTTACAGCGCGTCGACCCGACGCTGCGTGCCACGGTCTACGATCGCCTGGCGGCGCTGGTCCCCCCGCCGCCCGGTGTCACGCGTGCTGGCGCCATCGCGCTCGAGTCACGTGCGCTCGAGGGGTACTGGACCAAGATCCATCGCATTCATTTCCGCCGGATAGTCTTGCGTGGGGTGCGGGAAATCGATCCGCGAACGGGGACGAGGGCCCGATAGTAGGATCTAGGAGCTAGGAGTTGGGATTCAGGGTCCCCCAACTCCCACATCCCAGCTCCAAACCCCTACAGTCCCACCGGCATCTCACTAGCAACCCCAACGTGGAGTCACTCATGTTTGCCCAGATTCGCACCCTTGCTCTCATCGGGATTTCATCCGCCGGGCTCGCTGCGCCGATGCTGCGCGCCGACGCCAAGCCCACGGAGACGGCGGTCGTAGGGCCACCGTGGATCTCGATCGAATACCCGGTGAATCCTCACGATCGTACCACGCGGAACGCGTTCCTGGTTGTGCGGTGCTTCCGTCATGCGGACCCCGAACCGTGCGCGCTCACGGGGACCGCCGAGGGGATGGTCAACGGCGAACGCCGCAGCATCAAGCTCACATTCACCGAGACGGGTAGAACGGGCGCGTACGCGCTCACGCGCCAGTGGCAGACTGAGGGCGTCTGGACACTCGTGATTCGTGGAGCAGCGACGGCGGTGGTCGAGCTCGGACCGGATGGCCAGGTGGCGTCGGTCAGCGTGCCTAGCCGCCAGGACAGGGGCTGGACAATTCCCATCGAGGTGTCGATGACCGAAGTGGATCAGGCCCTGCGGGCGCGTGCGGGGGCGTTGGCGGTGAACTAAAATCGAGGAGCTGGGAGCTAGGAGCTGGGAGTTGGGGTTCCCCAATTCCCAACTCCCAACTCCCAGATCCTTATTCGCTAGTTCTGTCCTGCCCCACCGCGGGGTCGCTCCGCCTCGAGACTCGCGTCCAACGCCTTCGCGATCCGGGCGCGAACTTCCTGGAGGTGAGCCACGGTGTACGCATCGAATGTCGCCGGAGTCGAAAGGCGCGCACCGAGTCTCCGGTTCAAATCAACCAGCCGCGCGCGTGCGACGGCGCGGGCATCCGCGGGCGTGCGATCTCCCGGCGTCACGATCAACGTCGTGAGCTGGTCGATGTAGCCGCGCTGCAAATCGCGCCGCATCGCGCTGACGGTGCGCCCGGGCGCCGCCCAGACCTCACTCCACGTCGCCCGCGACAGCTCGTCCATGACTTCCGGGATCGTTACGACATTTGCCTGGCCAAACTTCGTTTCGCCGTCGCGAATGGCCGAAAGCCGAGCGGGACTGAGCATCTGGCTCATGACGGCGTTCTGGAAGCCGACGACCTGCTCATGGAACGGGAAGTCGATCCGTCCATTCCAGGTGTTTGTCGTGCCCCAGTGCAGCCAGCGATTAGGGCCGAACTGTGCCAGCACGCTTTGCGGTATGGCGAACGCCCGCTCGACGAACACGCGGTCGACGAGGAACGTGAGCGCCTCACGCTGCTTGACGCGCGGCACCGCGACGAATGGAGCACGCGCATTGGGATCGCCTGCGTGATCGCGGTTGATGTACTGGCCACCGATGTACTTCACGGCGGGCGCCACCGCCTGGGCATACTGACCGAAGAGGTTCATGTACGCGGCGCTGACCTCGAAATAGCGTTTGTTGTCGGTCAGCACATTCTGGGGCAGCGTCTGCCACAGTGAGCGGATCATGTCGGTCCGCTGCCGCCCCCAGGCCAGAGGATCGTCGCTGAGGTCGAAGATGTTGATGGACGGGTCGATCGCTCCCGGACCGCCCGCTTCGGCGTTGGTGCCGTAGAGGTGTCGTGGATCGGCGACCTCGCGCGCCAGCGTTTTGGCGCGCGCGTCGTCGGGCGTGTAGGCGTACGAGATTGCCCAGCGATCGTACGAGCCGACAATCGGCGTGTAGTAGTAGCCGTTCGCCGTGCCGCGCGGCGCCACGTTCGGCGTCGGATATTCCATGACGGAGCTGAAGACGCCGTTGGTCTCCGCCCAGGCCTTGTCGTAGAGCTTGGCGAACGGCGTCGACGCCGACGAGCGGAAGTTGTGCTGGAGCCCGAGCGTGTGTCCGACCTCATGTGCGGTTACCCAGCGCGCCACCTGCGCAACGTACTGTTCCGGCACCGGGTCGCCGGGCCCGATTTCCCCGCGCTCGGCGAGAAGGACGCCGAGCAGCGCCCCCTGCGAGACGATGGCATTCGCGAAGCCGGCGATTTCACCGGCGCCCCCATCTTCGAAATTCAACGTCTGATTGAACGCTTCGGCCGCTGTCGAAGGCGCGACCAGATTGCGCCACGCGTTGCGGAAGCCGCTGAACATGCTCGCTTCAAAGAGAATGTCGGCATCGAGCACTTCGCCGGTACGCGGGTCGACGACCGAGGGGCCGATGGCGCCGTAACCCGGCTGATCGGACACATTCCAGCGTAGGGTGGGATAGCGGATATCCTCGGGATCCGCGCCCTGCGGCAGCGGCTCCGCGCGTAGCGCATCCTTCCATCCCGCCGCCTCGAACGCCGGGTTCCACATCTCGACCCCTTCCTTCATATACGTGCGGTAAGGCTCCGGCACGTTGGGATCGATGTAGTAGGTGATCGGTTTCTTGGGCCGCCAGAGATTCCCGACCTGCTCCCCCTTCTCGAGCCGCCAGCGATTCACCAGGCGGACGAACGTCGTGGTGTCGTCCTGGGAGAAATCCTTGTGTACGGTCAGGAAGTTGCCCACTCGATCATCGCCGAGACGCGGGGTCATCGGATCGGTGGGGAGCGCGACGAGGCTATAGTGAATGCCGACCGGAATGTAGCGGCCATCCGGCACGGAAATGAGCTGCGACGGTTCTTGCGGTTTGAACGTCAGCTTGGCGCGGATGTTCACGTTCTGCGGGAACGCCTTTACCGATTCGAGATAGCTGCGCGGCTTCTCGAATGTCGCCTGGCCGGGCCGACCGGGCGTGGTCGAGACTGCGAAGCGCACGCGCATGCCAACCCCCGACAGGTCGGACACCCACCAATCGTGCGTATTGATGACGAGCGCCGAGTCATCGCGGATCGATTCGATCTTGGCCTGCTCGAGGACCGATGAGCCGAACGTCAGCCCAAGCGCCTGCTGCACCGCCGCGCTTTTTTGCGCGGTGAAGCGGACCGGCCGTTCGAGCAGGAATACGCGGTCGCCGTGACGTTCCAGCGCGACCTGGTGGCCCTCGAAAATGTCGAGCATCGTCCCGCCGAACAGACCCGCCGCGCCGATACCCTGAGAGATCTCGTAGACCATCAGGAAATCCTGACCGAGCTTGTCCTTCGGAATGACGAGATAGAGGTTCTCACCCTTCTCGTAGGTGTCGAACAGCCCCGGCCGATGCGTCGCGCCGCGGACGACATCGGCAAACTTCTTGAATCCGCCGGCAGCGGGAGTGCTGTCTTTGCCGGCCTGTGCTGGAGCATTGGCCCCTGCGCGATTCGGTTGCCCTGCCTGCGCCGCAGCGGTCTGGCAGAGGGGGGGTGCCAGCAAGACGGCACTGAGCATCAACAGTGTGCGCTTCATTGAACCGACCTCCGGAGAGCAGTAGGCAGTGATGACGGCAGGCCGCGAGCGTATCCTTCTATGGAGCCGAGCGTAAGGTCAGTGGTTGCGTTCTGACGTGATCCGGACGGGGTGAGGGATTTAGGAGCTGGGAGTTGGGATCTGGGGACCCCCACTCCCCACTCCCAACTCCCAACTCCCAACTCCCAACTCCCTTTAAACAACCCTCCCAATCGGTAAGCGTCGAATCCTCTTTCCAGTAGCAGCGAAAATCGCATTGCACACCGCAGGCGCGATCGGGGGGACGGACGGCTCGCCGATTCCGCCAAGGGCGTCGGTGCTTGGCACGATGTGTACCTCGACGACCGGCATCTCGGGCATGAGGAGCATGCGGTCGTCGGTGAAGTTGCTCTGTTGAACTCGACCCTTGTCGATCGTGATCTCGCCGTACAGCGCCGCCGTGAGCCCGAAGACCACGCCACCCTGCATCTGCGCCTCGATCGTATCGGGGTTCACGACGGGCCCACAATCGACGGCACATACGACGCGATGGACCCGCACCGTTCCGTCGGGCGCCACGGATACCTCAGCAACCTCGGCGCAGGTCGTCGGCTCCCATTCCGCGAGGGCGATACCGCGGCCTCGACCCGCCGGCAGTGGCGTTCCCCAGCCGGCTTTCGTCGCGGCCAGTTCGAGGGTACGGAGATGGCGCGGCTTGGCCTGTAACAGCTGGCGACGGAACTCATATGGATCGCGGCCGGCGGCTGCCGCCAGCTCATCCATGAACGACTCGACGACGAACGCGTTCTGCGACGCGCCCACCGAGCGCCAAAAGCCGAGCGGTACGGGCAGGTCCACGGCAACCTGATCCACGAGCACATTGGGGAAAGCGTAGGGCACGTCCGACGCGCCATCGATCAGCGTCCTGTCGATACCATTCTCCAACGCCCCGAACTTGATGAGAATCGGCGGTGCCACGATGTGATGGCGCCACGCCACCGGCTTGTTCTGCTCATCGAGGCCGGCAGTGAGTTGATTGTACGTCGCGGGCCGATAAAAGCCGTGCTTCGTGTCGTCCTCGCGCGACCAAATGACCTGCACCGGCGCGCGGACGGCTTTCGAGATGCTGACCGCCTCCGCCACGAAGTCCGACTCGAGCCGACGCCCGAAGCCCCCACCCAGCAGCGTCGTGTGGATGCGGACCTTTTCTTTTGGCAGCCCGGCCGCTTCCGCGGCCACTTCCTGCGCCCGCGACTGATTCTGCGTCGGCGCCCACACCTCGCAACTATCGGCACGGACGTGAGCCGTGCAGTTCATCGGCTCCATTGTCGCGTGATGGAGGAATGGCACCGCGTAGAACTGCTCGATCCGCTTCGCGGCGCCCGCGAGTGCGGCTGTTACGTCGCCGTCCTTGCGCGCCTGCACGCCGCTCTGTGCACCCTGAACCGCGAGGCGTGCCGGTATGTCACCCAGCGCTGCATTCGCGCCTTCGTCCCACGTGATTTGCAGCGCCTGGCGTCCTTGAACAGCCTGCCAATACGTATCGGCGACGACGGCAACGCCGCTTTCCGTCCCCACGCCCCACGCGCCAGTCCCGGTCCACGGTTTGCCCTCGAGCTGCACGACGTGCCGCACGCCGGGCACCGCTTTCGCGCGGGTCGCGTCGAAACTTTTCACCTTGCCGCCGAACACCGGCGAGCGCTCGACCGTAGCGATGAGCATTCCTGGAACCCGCACGTCGATTCCGTACTGCGCGGTGCCGTTGACCTTGGAGGGTGTGTCGAGACGGCGGGTACGCTTGCCCAGCAGGCGAAAGTCTTTGGGATCTTTCAACGGCGGGTTTTCAGGAACGGCAATCGCGGCCGCCTTCGCGGCCAATTCGCCATACCCGAGCCGATGGCTGGCATGTAGCACCACGCCATTTTCCGTGCGACAGGCACCTGGCTCAACGCCCCACGTTTGCGCCGCGGCAGTCACGAGCATGGTCCGGGCGGTCGCGCCCGCCTTGCGCAGAATGTCCCACGATGTGCGCACGCTGGTGCTGCCGCCCGTCGACATGCGACGCGACCAGCCGGCGGGATTCTCCGGTAGCGCGCCGACTTTCACCTTCGACCAATCCGCATCGAGCTCTTCAGCGACGATCATCGCGAGAGCTGTGTGGTTGCCCTCGCCCATTTCGGACTTGTCGACCGTCACCGTGACCGTGCCGTCGGTGTCGACACGCAGCCAGGCATTCGGTGCGAAGGGTGCCGCACCGCGGCGGTCGGGGATTCTGAAGCCGATAATCAATCCGGCGCTGGCGGTGCCGGCGACTTCCAGAAACGCACGGCGTTCCATCAGGCCTCCTTCGCCGCCCGATGGATGGCAGCCCGAATCCGCTGGTAGGTCCCACAGCGGCAGATGTTCGTCATCGCGGCGTCGATCTCCGCATCCGTCGGCTGCGGCGTGCGACGGAGCAATGCGGCGGCAGCCATGATCTGGCCCGACTGGCAATACCCGCATTGCGGTACGTCCTCGGCGATCCAGGCCTTCTGTACGCGATGGGTCGAGGTGGGACTGAGGCCTTCGATCGTCGTAATCGGCTTGGTGCCGACTGCGGCGATCGGCAGCACACAGGAACGAACCGGCTGGCCATCGAGGTGCACCGTGCAGGCACCGCATTGCGAGATGCCGCACCCGAATTTGGTCCCGGTGAGCCCGAGATTGTCACGCAGAACCCAGAGGAGCGGCGTTGTCGCGGCGACGTCGACCGTGCGGCGCCGGCCATTCACCAGGAGGGAATACGAAGGCATACGCTGTCCTCGCTGAGGATTACCTCAAACGTGGCGGAGCGGCGCGAAAGGCGCTAGGTCACTGGAGGGAGCACGGAGCACGGAGCGGGGGAGACGGCTTAGCGAGCAGTGCCACGCCACGTGCCGTTGCCAAGCCACGGATGACCGCTATTTTCGCATCGTAGAATTAGAACATCAGCTGACCCCGGGCGGCAGCCCGGGGTCACGTGACGTTAAGGCATCCTTTTCCTGCAATCGGAGTCCTTTGTGCGCCTTCTGCTCCCAGCTACCAGCTCCCTGCTCTTCGGTGCCGCAATTGCTGCATTTGCTCCGGCACGGCTCTCTGCTCAGGCCCACGAGCACGGTCCGGGCGAGCAGCTCGGCCGAGTGACATTCGCGGTCTCCTGCACCCCCGAAGCCCAGCGCCGCTTTGAGCGCGCGATGGGATTGTTGCACTCATTCTGGTGGGAGCAAGGGGTCGGCGCGTTCCGGGATGTCGCGGCCGCCGACAGTACCTGCGCGATGGCGTACTGGGGCACCGCGATGAACGCCTGGGGCAACCCGTTCGGCGGGGGTCCGTCGGGGCCGGCCCTGGCCGCGGCTGGACAGGCGGCGGAGCGCGCGGCGGCGATGGGGGCAGGGGGCAAGACGCCGCGCGAGCGCGGCTTCATCTCGGCGATCGCTACGCTGTATCGCGATCATGGCTCCGTCACGAACGTCCAACGCTTGCGCGCCTACTCCGATACGATGGCACGCGTGTACCGTGACAACCCCGGCGACGTCGAAGTCGCGATCTATTACGCGTTGTCGCTGGTCGCGACCGCTCCGCCCACCGACACGACGTTCACGCGGCAGAAGCAGGCCGCGGCGATTCTCAATCCGTTGTTCCAGCGGTTCCCAGAGCACCCGGGGCTCGCGCATTACATCATCCACGCCAACGATTCGCCGCGCCTCGCGTCACTGGGTCTCGAGGCAGCGCGCCGCTACGCGCAGATCGCCCCGTCCGCGCCCCATGCACAGCACATGCCGTCGCACATCTTCATCCGGCTGGGCCTCTGGGAAGACGACATCGCGTCCAACCAGCGCTCGTACGATGCTGGCGTCGCCTACGCCAAGGCGCAGGGCCTGGACGGGGTGCTCTATCACGAATTTCACGCCCTGGATTACATGGTCTACGGCTATTTGCAACTCGGGCAGGACGCGGCCGCGCGGCGCATTGCTGCGCGCGCCGACACCCAGCGTCAGGCTGACGCGCAGGGCCCGTTCATCACCAGCTACAACCGGCTGGCGCTGGCTGCGCGTGTCGCGTTGGAACGCAACGACTGGGCCGCGGCAGCCAAGCTCCCGATCCCGTCAGCCGCTCCGGCGACGCTCGGCGCCGTCACGCGCTTCGCGCGCGGGATTGGTGCCGCGCGTGCCGGCGACACCGCGCAGGCGCGCGCCGAAGTCGCCGCGATGACCGAGCTGGAGAGCGCCGCCACCACCGGGCCGCAGGGTGCGTACTGGAGCCGCGTTGTCGGCATCAAACGCCGAGCCGTCGAAGCGTGGCTCGTTTTCGCGAAAGGTGACACGGCGCGTGCGCTGGCCCTCGCCAAGGATGCGGCGGATATGGAGGATGTCACGGAGAAACATCCCGTGACGCCGGGCGAGCTGTTGCCCGCGCGGGAGTTGTACGGCGATCTGCTGCTTGCGGCGCGGCGTTACGCTGAAGCGCGCGAGGCGTACGAATTGACGTTGCTCCGGGAGCCGCGGCGCGCGCGGGCCATCTTTGGCGCAGGCCAGGCAGCTCAACTGGCCGGCGACCAAGCGGGCGCCCGGAAACGGTATGACGAGTTCCTGGCTCAAATGAAAAACGGGGACGGGGATCGCCCTGAAATCGCGCGAGCGCGCGGCGGGATGCGCTAACCCCGGGCGGCAGCCCGGGGTTTACCAAGACAAACACGGGCTCGGCTAACCCCGGGCGGCAGCCCGGGGCAGGAGCCCTTGTGCTGGTTAGTGCCCGCTGGCGCGCACCGGCGGCTGCTCGCTCGCCGTGCGGCGCTGGAACCGCAGATTCCGCACGCGACCCGATTGCACCCGCAGCGCGCCGGGCGGTCCGCTACCGGCGCGCTCGAACTCGAGCAGCACGCTCGTGGTCGCGTCCACGAAGATGTCACGGCCGGCGTTTTCTAACGTGGCCGGCTGTCGCCGGGGGCGCTTGAGAGTCAGACGATTCGAATCGGCCGCGATCACCCACGTCGTTTCGATTTCCGGGCT
>DATFEG010000108.1:0-9210 GCA_035251445.1 Gemmatimonadales bacterium
GAATGCCCAGCCGAACCGGTTGATCCCTCGACGCTCGCCGAGCGCCTTGTCGAGCGCTTCACCGAGAGCGAGCGCGCAGTCCTCGGCGGTGTGATGATCATCGACCTGCAAGTCGCCCTCGCAGATAAGCGCGAGATCGAACCGCGCATGACGAGCCAACGCATCGAGCAAGTGATCGAGAAAACCGATCCCGGTCTTGATGGATGTCTTGCCCGTGCCGTCGAGATCGAGCGTCATCCGAATGGATGTCTCGCGCGTGGTCCGCGTCACGGTTGCAGTGCGCGCGCTCATGGTAGAAGCTCCTCGAGATCGGCGACGTCATCGAGCACGCGAGCGGCGCCCGCGGCGCTCAGTGCCGCGGTGGTCGCGGTCAGGTCGTCGCCGGGGGCGACGATCCCCAGCGGCACGACGCCCGCGCCGGCGGCGGCTTGGATATCGTCGGGCGTATTCCCAATCATCCAGGCGCGTCGCACGCCAAGACGCGACAGCGCCAGGTCCACCGGCGCAGGATTGGGTTTGCGCGGGGCGTCCTCCATGCAGATCACCACGGGGAACAGACCCGCCAATCCAGCGCGCTCGAGGAACCAGCGCGCCTCGTCGCGCGGGCGCCCCGTGACCATGGCGAGCGGGAGCCGTTGGGAGAGCCGCTCGAGCACGGCGCGCGGCACGATGGAACGCTCACGTTCACGCAAGCCGGGAGAGCCTGCTGTCCCAAGGTACAGTGACTGGAATCGCGCGGTGACCGTCTCGAGATCGGCCTGAGCTCCGGCCGCGGCGATCAGGCGCTGGGTCACGATCCAATCGTTGTTGGCATCGCCCGCGCGCAGCGCGCGTTCGATGTCCGGCATCTTCACTGTTACGCCGTACGTGGCCGCTGTGGCGATCATGGCCGCGCGCTGCGAGTCCCGCACGTCGGCGATGACGCCATCGAGATCGAAGATGAGTGCCTCGGGAGCGAGAACCGTCTCGAGCGCGCTCGTAAGCCGGGCGAACGCCGCTGAATCACCAGGCAGGGTAATGCGCAATGCGCCGGCGATATTCGGCCGATCGCGAAACTCACGCACCAACACACCCAGTGCCTCGAGAGCAGCGGCCAGCCATTGCGCGCGCTCACCACACTCGACAAAGACGAAGTTTGCTTGCGAGCGGCGCGGCGCGAGGCCACGAGACGCCAGCTGTCGCGTAAGCGCTTCACGTTCGGCGCGCACCCGGGCAACGTGTGTGGCGAGCGCGGCCGCGCCGTGCTCCAACTGACGCGCGGCGAGCGCCATGGACGGTCCGGCGACCGGATAAGGGCCGCCGGCCGCGCGCAATACCGCGATGATGTCCGGGCGACCGATCGCATAGCCGATGCGACATCCGGCAAGGCCCCATGCCTTCGAGAGCGTGCGCGTCACGACGACATTGGGCAGATCGAGCACGGAGGGCGTAAGATCGTCGTCCGCGTACTCGACGTACGCATGATCGAGGAGGACGAGCGCGTCGGGCGCCGCGGCCGCGATGCGCCGCACGTCTTCGAATGTCGCCACACCACCGGTCGGATTGTTGGGCGACACGACCGCGACGACCGACGTGTCTGCGTCGATGCGCTCGAGGAACCCCTCGGTCGGGAACGCGTCGGAAGGCCACGGTACCCGCACCAGATCGCCTCGCGCCAGCGCCGCGTAACGATCCAACATTTCGAAGCTCGGGTCGGGAAGGAGCAGCGTGCGGCCGGCGCCGAGGTAAGCGCGACAGATGCGATCGATGGCCTCGTCGGCTCCGGCGGTGACGAGCACGTGCTCCGGTGAACGATTCCAACGTGCGGCGAGCCGGCCGGTCAAGTGGCTCACATCCGGGTACCGCCGGAGCAGCTCAGCGTCGAACTCGGGGAACGCATCCGGCGACGGAAGCAGTCCTTCGTTGCGGTCGAGACGCAGCAGGCCCGCACCGCCGCGCGCGGGTTGGTCATACGCCGAAGCGGGATCGATCCACGATCGGGGACCGGCGCTTGTCGTCGCCGTTGTCATGGCACGATCTGCGACAGCATGGAGACCACGACGTCGGTACCGCCGGCCGCTTTGACTGCAGGAATTACTTGCGGCAATGACTCTCGCGGCACCGCCGCTTTTACCGCGTATCCTCCATTCCCGAACAGCGGGGCGACCGTGGCCTGGCGCATCGATGGCAACGCGGCGACCACTGCGTCGAGACAGCTCGCCGAGGCATTCACTTCCAGCATCACGCGACGCCGAGCCTCGAGCACCGAGTTGATCAAGAGAACCAGATCCTCGATGGACCGCCGGCGAACCGGATCATCGAGGGCCGCGCGATGCGCGTAGAGGCGGGTCGAGGAGCGCATCAACACGTCCACAATCATCAACCCGTTCGCTTCCAACGTTGCGCCCGTGGCCGTGTTGTCGACGATGACGTCGGCATCCTCGGGTGGAAAGACCTCGGTTGCGCCGTAGGATCGGACAACGTCCGCGCACAGTCCGTTTGCGCGGATCCAGCCGCGCGCCAGCCGCTCGTATTCCGAAGCGACCACGAGGCGGCGTTCGGGCAATCGGGGGAGTCGCCCGTTCTGGAGCAACGGGGCGGGCGCGGCGGCGACGAGCTGCACGGGATCGAGACCCGTATCCACCAGCTCGACGACATCCGCTTCGAGCTCGGCGACCCAATCGGCGCCGGCGAAGCCCACGTCGCGACTGCCAAGCGCCAGCATCTCCACGATGTTCTGCGGTTTGAGCAGCTTGGCTTCGGCGCCGAGCAGGGATACGTCGGGACGATAGCCGCGCGCGCTGGGGCGGACGCGAATGCCGGCGTCGGCGAGGAGCGTCAATACGCCGCTCTCCATCCGACCCTTCGGAAGACCAATGCGAAAAGACATCGAGCGACTCCTTCGTTGCCGTACCGGAGCCCCCGAGGTGCGCGGCGACGCCTAAAAAGCACGACGCCGGCCCTGGGGGGCCGGCGTCGGTGGTGAATTCAAGACTCTACACGCCTCCGGCTATCCCCCGTGGACCGAGTGACCGTGGTGATGCCGATGAGGCGTCGGGCGTGTCATGGTTGGTGATCTAGCGGGCTGATCAAGGCCTGTCAAGCCGACTAGTTGCGCTCTCGCGCTCGACGTCGGCGATGGCTCGATCGAGCGCCTGCTGCCTGTCCGCGTCCGTCGCTTGCTGGCGTAACCCGCGCAATGCCCCCAGATGGGCCGTGCGCAGCGCCTGATCCGACGCGACGGCGACATCGGGCCGCACGCCGACACGTTCCCAGTTGGTCTTGGTGATCGGATTGATCGCGCGGCCGCTCGGCACCCATACGGCGAAATACTCGGTCACACGGCGCGGCCCACCTGGATGCGCGCCACCTCCCGTCGTGTCACCCACGATCGTGGCGCGCTTGCGTGTCTGCAGGTTGTACGTGAATTCCTCGGCGCCTGAAAAGGTGTTGCGGCTGGTGAGGACGTAGATCGGCTTGTCGGGCCCATAGCGCGTGCCGGGGACGGTGCGGCTCGTGTAGAAGTCGTCGGTGCGATCGTCCGGCCGCCAGTACAGGGAGTTCAGATGGACGGGCTCGGGACCAAACAGATAGCTCGTGACCTGCGCGACCATGTGCGGGGAGCCGCCGCCGTTGCGGCGCATGTCGATGATCAGCGCGTCGGTGTTAGCGAGGAACGTGAACGCGGTCGCCGCGATGCTCGAGACGTCGGCGGTGTCATAGCCGAAGCTGCGGATCTCCAGGTAGCCGACGTTGCCCGGCAACCGTTCCACGCGCTCGAAACCGAAATTCATGCGCCGCCCGAAAGTCCGCGCTCGCTCGCGCTCCTCGGGGCTGGGGCCGTCGCCGCCAGGGCCAGTGGGGACGCCCCGCGCCGCGAATCGGACCCGTAAGTGCCGGTCCCGACTGACTGCCTGCAAATGAGCGGTCAGCGACTCGGCGAACGCGCGGGAGCTCGTGATGCGATCATATTCGCCGCGACCCTGGCGGGCGCGGATCGCCCGCTCCATGACTTTGGCGGTATCGGGAAAGACATAGGCCTCGTTCAACCGGGCAATGACTCCGTCGATGATGGTGCGCCGCTCGGCGGCGTCGAGGGTGCGGTCGGGTTGGTCTTGAGCGGCAAGGGGAAACGCGACGATAAGGGCGGCGAAGGCGAGCGTGCTGCGCACGGCGAGTGCTCCTCGAAGGGTTCCCTCTAGAGACGCGCGAGCGTGTGGTTTGGTTGCGTCAGCGTTTGATGAACAACCGGCGCTAGGGGCGCGTGCCACAACATTGTCCTCGGGGTCGACAACTTCCGCGTGCCGGCGGATCCCCGCAGGCGAACAGTCCTACAACCCAGAGTACTGCTCTACCGCGTCCTACCACGCGATGCCGTAGTCCTCGCCGTGATTCGACGACCCGCCCCAGAACGACCCGTGCTTCCAATCGAAGAAAATGGCGTTGATCGGTCCCGACGTCCGATCCTGGAAGTCGAGTCGATATCCCATCTCGCGCAGCTCGCGCCGCACCCACGGCGGGGTGTCGGCGCGCAAGGTCAAGCGCCCCGGCTGTGACGCGTGGTCGTCGAACGAATTGCGCAGCTGATAGCTCGTGATGTTCGCCGCCTCGACCGCCTCCTGCACGTCCATACCGAATTCCACGACGTTCAGAAAGAACTGCAGCAGATTCTGATCCTGCGTGTCACCGCCCTGCACCGCGAACGCGAGGAACGGCTTTCCATCCTTCAGCGCGAGACTCGGCGTAAGCGTGACGCGCGGCCGCTGACCGGGGCGGATCACGTTGAAGGGGTTGTCCACCGAATCGACGACGAATTGCTGCGCCCGCTGGCTGACGCCGATTCCGGTGCGACCGGCAATCACCGCCGGGATCCAACCACCCGACGGCGTCACCGACACCACCCAACCCGAGGTGTCCGCCGCCTCGATCGAGGTCGTCCCGCGGGTGAACGCCTCGTCGAACCGCGCTCGAGCGGATTCTTCGCCGCTCTGCGATGTCGTCGCAGGCGGCCGCACCTGCGGCGGCCAATCGCGCAGCAGCGGCAGATACGGGTTCGTCCCGCCTTGGAAGGGATAGGGATCGCCGGGCTTGATCGACGGGTCGTTGCGGTCTGGCTTAATCAGCTGCGCGCGCTGGCGCGCATACTCTTTCGACAGTAGCCCGCGGATCGGCTCCTCAGGGGCGAACGCCGGATCGCCGTAATAGAAATCGCGATCCGCAAAGGCCAAGCTCATCGTCTGATAGAGCGTGTGAATGTAGCGCGTGCTGTTGTAGCCCATCGTCTTCAGGTCGAAGCCTTCGAGAATGTTGAGCGCCTGCAACATGACCGGCCCCTGCGTCCACGGCTGGAGCTTGTAGACCTCAATGCCGCGATATTGCGTCATCACCGGCTCTTCGATCTTGACCCGCCAACTCGCGAGATCGGCCAGCGTGATTAGCCCACCCTCCTCCTGCAGTCCGCGAACGAACTCCTGCGCGATATCCCCCTTATAGAAACGCTCGTACGCCGCCATGATGGCATCCCGCCGGTTTGCGCCCCGCCGCAACGCTTGCTGTTCAGCTTCCACGAGCTTGCGCAGCGTGGCCGCAAGATCGGCTTGACGAAAGATCTCGCCCGCTTCGGGGGCTTCACGCGTCTCACCGGCGTGAGGCAGCATCACGGTGCGCGAGTAGCGCCATTGTTTGAGCCGCGACTTGTTGCGCTCGATCGAATTCGCCGTCTCTTCCTCTATTGGATAGCCATCGGCCATGCGAATCGCCGGTTCTAGTACATCGCGCAAACTCAACTTCCCGTATTCGGCCAGCATAACCATCAGACCGCCGGGCGTGCCGGGGGTGATCGCGGAGAGAGGGCCGTACTCGGGTGGATAGCGCATGCCCTTGGAGCGATAGAGCTCAGGCGTAGCGCCAGTCGGCGCGACGCCAAGAGCGTTGATTGCAATCACCTTCTTGGTCTTCGGATTGTAGATCAGTGCCTGGGTTTCGCCGCCCCACGAGAGCACGTCCCACATCGTGGTAGTTGCCGCGAGCATGGCACAAGCCGCATCGATCGGATTGCCACCCTTCTGGAACATCATTGCTCCGGCGGTGGCAGCGAGGGGCTTACCCGTGATCGCGATCCAGTGCCGGCCATGAAGCGCCGGCTTCTGCGTGCGTTGGGCTGCGAGAAGCGTGGGAAGCACGAGTAAAGCGACGAGCAGCGCGCGACGGACGGCCATCGGTACTCCGAGAGAGGATCGATTGGAAGGTATCTTACCCCGATGCGCATGGCCACCGTTCCAACCACACGCTGGGGGCGAGCCCGCATGCTCGCGATCATCGCGATCCTGCCCCTGCTTTTCCTCTTCATCTGGGTTTTCACCGTGAAGATGCCGGGACCAACTTTTGAGGGCCCTCTTCCGCCACCCACGCCCGACCAGCAGCGCCTGCGGGCGGGCCTGGAGGGTCACGTGCGCGCGCTCGCACAGGATATCGGCGTGCGGAGCGACCAGACCTACTTCAACGTCCAACGGGCGGCGACCTACATCGAAAACAGGCTCACCGGACTCGGGTACCAGGTCGTGTCACACGAGTACAGCGCGCGCGGATTGGTCTGGCGCAACCTGGAGGCGACGCTGCGCGGTACCGGTCTGTTTCACGAAGTCGTCGTGGTCGGCGCGCATTACGATAGCGCAGAAGAGGCGCCGGGCGCCGATGACAATGCGAGCGGCGTGGCCGGCGTGCTCGAGCTGGCGCGGCTGTTTGCCGGCGCGCCGCAGGCTCGAACGGTTCGATTCGTTTTCTTCCCCAATGAGGAGCCGCCATCATTTCCGACGGCGGCGATGGGCAGCCGGCATTATGCGACGGCCGCGCGCCAACGAAACGACCAGATCGTCGCGATGCTGTCCATCGAATCGATCGGCTACTACGACACGGAGAAAGGCAGCCAGCGTTACCCGTTCCCGCTCGGCCTCGCCTACCCCGATGTAGGAGACTTCATCGGTTTCGTGTCGAACCTCCGGTCACGTCCCCTGCTCCACCGCGCGATCAGCGCGTTTCGCGCGCATACCGCGTTCCCGACCCAGGGTGCCGCCGCGCCCTCGTGGGTGCCGGGTGTTTGGTGGTCGGATCATTGGTCGTTCTGGCGAGAGGGTTATCCGGCGATCATGATCACGGATACCGCGCCGTACCGGTACCCGTTCTATCATACTCCGGAGGACACGGCCGATAAGCTGGATTACGACCGAATGGCTCGGGTTGTGGATGGGCTCACGCACGTCGTGCGAGCGCTCGCGAACTAGCTCAGGCCAAGCCCCCGGGCCGAGCCCAGCCCTGGGCCCTAGGCCCCCGGCCCTATGAGTGCGAAGGCGCGTACGGGAAAGCTGCCCATCCCCTTCACCCGAGGCGGCACCGCGAAGAACCGGAAGCCACGATCCGGCAGGTCCGCAAGATTCGTCAGATGCTCAACGATCGCGACCCCCGCGCCGAGGAGGATCGTGTGCGCGGGTCGGCTACTGTCTTTGTCGTCATCGATGTTGAGCGAATCGATCCCGACCAATGCCGGGCGCTGGTCCGCCAGATACTGAGCTGCCTCCCGCGTGACGAAGGGGTGCTGCCCCGCCGAGTAGGTATCGGTGCGCCAGTGCGCATCCCAGCCGGTATGTATGAGCACGGCCTTGCCTGTCACGTCGAACCCTGTGAAGCGTTCCGCATCGATCGGCCGGCCCTGGCCGCTCACCCGCACGACCACCCCCGTGAGATTCGCAACAGCCTCGAGCCCATAGCCGGCCACGTCTGAGCCCTCGGCGTAACGGTGGAATGGCGCATCTATGTAGGTGCCGGTGTTCGCGAGCAATTCGATCTTGCCAATTTGGAAAGTTGTGCCGGGCCCATAACGCGAGCGTGACGCCTCGCGCGACAGCCAGTCGCTGATCGCGGGCGCCGGCAGGCCACGATACGTGACCATGCCGTGCTCAATTTCGTGACTGAGGTCGATCAGGCGGGCCACAGGCGCGCGAGCGATTGGAGGAGCTGGCTTTCCGGCGTCGGGCCGTCAGGTGCTTCGGAGAGTACTATGGCGAGCCGCCGGCGCAGCAGCGGGTCGCGCAGGGCGTGCGCGGCAAACTGAAGGGTGAGAGGAATGAACCATCCTGCCTGCCGCGCACCCGATCCCGCGCGCGCCACGGCGGCGTATTGCTCGAACAGCGCCAAGAGGAACGCGCCCTTTGACGGAAAGTGGCGGTAGATCGCCCCCTTGGTGAATCCGGCGGCGAGCGCCACCTCATCGAGCGTCACCCGCTCGAATCCCTGCTCGGCGAAGAGCGGCAGGCCCGCCTCCACGAGCAAGCTCCTCGTTTCCGCCTTGCGGCGCTGGTGGACGATACCCATTAGTATCTACGATACTCGCGGGCACCTGTTGCGCAACCATGACCCGGGTACCATAGTGCGGCGCACTTTTCATTTTTGGAGACGCGATGACCGACAACCTCCAGTTTGACCAGGCCGAACCTGCCCCTGGGGGGCAGGCTTCCCCCGGCACCATTACTTGCTCGGTCTGCGGCAGCGCCCTCCCCGATACCTACTTCGTGGCGAACAGCCACATTGTATGCGACAGGTGCCGCCGCGCAGTAGAGGAGGATTGGAATCGCGGTGGGGCCGCCGGACGGCTGAGCAAAGCCATCGGCTTGGGAATTCTGGCGATGATTGGCTGCTCGCTGCTCTGGTACATCGTCCTCAGGCTCACTGACAGCCAGTGGGGTATCCTCGCGATCGTAGTTGGATTCGTTGTAGGCGGAGCCGTTCGCAAAGGCTCAAAGGGGCGCGGTGGCTGGCGGTATCAAGCGCTCGCGATCTTTCTGACTTACACAGCTATCGTCTCATCGTACGTGCCATACGTGATTGAAGGGGTCCGCAACCAGGCCACGCAGACGGCTTCGCTGGACTCGGCCGCGACGGACGGTCTCGCCACGGACAGCCTGGCGCTCGCGAACGATTCAGCCGCGACCGCCGCGACGGGGACCGGCGGCGGAGACATCGGCCCTCTCGGCAGAGTGTTCGCGATCATCATTCTCATCGGTTTTCTGTACGCGGTGCCGTTCCTGGCCGGGGCAGAAAATCTGATCGGCATCTTGATCATCGGCTTTGCATTGTTCGAGGCGTGGAAGCTGAATCGTCGAACTGATTTCATCGTGACAGGCCCGCATCAGGTCGGCGTGGCCGGGGCCGGAGCGGGGCCGGGGGCGGCGCCGGGGG
>DATFEG010000109.1:0-5790 GCA_035251445.1 Gemmatimonadales bacterium
TCCCAGGGAATGTCCGCCGTTAACGGCGTGACACGACGCGACGCGAGCTCGATATACGCGAGCCGCCGGAACTCGCTTCCTTGATCGGTCGTGACGTACACGCCGCGTCCGTCGCTCCCGAACTGGCCGCCAGACCAGGCCACCGAGTCGCGTCCTTCGGGCGTGAGGCGAGTCACGGCCCCAGTCGCCGCGTCCGCGAGCCAGAGGTGGCTTTGATTGACGGAGATGTATTGGATCACTAGCAGCTGCTTGTCGTCGGGCGACCAGTCCAACACCCCCCACCCGCCCCCGCTGTTCTGAACGAGCAGGCGGTTGCTGCCGGGATTTGCCGGGTCCATCGTCCAGATGTCGCGATCAGCGCCGTTGCGGCGGGTCGATCCGTACGCGATGCGGTCGCCGGCGGTATTCCACCTCGTGCCGCCGTTCTGTGAACGGCCGCCGTCGGTCAGCAGCGTGACGGCGCCATTGGCGACGTCGTAGCGATACAGTTGGTTGAATTCATTGCCGCCGATGTCTCTGCCGAAGACGATGTACTTGCCCGTCTTGCGCTCGTAGGTCCCGCCGCCGACCGGCTCTTCGAAGAACGTCAGCTGGGTGCGCGCGCCACCCGGCATGCGTACGCGGTGCAACTGGCTCGTATTGCCGAAGCGGGTGCTGATGAGAATCTGGCGTTCTACGGGGTGCCAACCGCTGAGTGACGCGCCGCGGGATTCCGTGTAGCGCCGCACATCGCCGGCAAGAGCGGCAGGAATGGGCGGAATGCCATCGACGACGAGGTTGTCGGTCGCGGCGATAGTGCGCGCCGCTGCTTGCTCTTGAGCGGAAAGCCCAGCGAGGGGAAGACAGAGCGAGATTGAGAGAAGAAGCCAGGGACGAAGATGGTTCATATACGCTCCAAACCGGAGGGGGTCTAAGTCGAAGCTAGACCGTGATTAGCGGGCCGTCTAGGCGCTTCCGTGCGACTTGCGTAAGAGCGAAGCTTCGGGATATATTCGGGTCCCCTTGGCATGTTATGTCTCAACATCCGACGAGTACGTTCGCTGCCTGCATCTGGGTTCCCCTCTTCTCACTCCGTTGTGAAGAGGCCCGTCATGACTGGCTGGCTGCTCTCCCCGCTGCCCTGCTTGCGCCGGACACGACTCGCAAGCTGTGGCAGGTCTCCTCTCTTGCCCGTCATGCCGGAGTAAAGCCCGGAATGACGGTCAGCCAGGCGATTGGCCTCTGCCCCACGTTGCGCCTCGTCGAGCCTGATCCGGTGCATTACGACGAGCGCTTTTCCCAACTCCTCTCGTCGCTGAACGACGTGAGTCCGGTTGTTGAGCCTGGCGATCTTGGATTGGCTTATGTGGGGACGGACGGCTTGGAAGGGATTTATGGTTCGCAGAAAAGAATCCTGGAGGCGATTCGTCAGACAGTCAGTCCGTGCGACCGACCGTCCGTCCGGCTGGGTTTAGGACTCGGCAAGTTCACCGCCTGGGTAGCGGCGAGCCGGGCAAAGCCCGGAGAAGCGATCGTGGTGCCGCAGGGTGAAGAACAGAAATTTCTCGCCGCCCAACCCATCGCCGTTCTCCCTCTGGATGCCGACGTCCATCGACGCCTGCGCCAGCTCGGCATCCGTACCCTCGGCGCTCTCGCGGCGCTTCCCGAAGCAGCGATCACGGCGCAGTTCGGCGCGGTGGGTCGTCGATTGTGGCAGCTGGCCGCCGGTTGCATCACCGACCCTGTCGTGGGGCGCATCGCGCCGGAGCCGATCGTCGCTGCAATCACGTTTTTCACTCCGGTCGGGGAGCGCGAGCTGCTGGCGCATTCGCTCGATCAGCTGATCGCGCGTGCGCTCAAACATCCGCGCCGCATCGGCTGGCGCGTACACGCGTTGCGGGTCCGTGCCGACACTGAAGGAGGAGGCTCATGGCTGTTCGCACATCTGCTCAAAGAACCGACAGCCGACGCCACCCTAATCGGCGCGCCGCTCAAGACACGACTCGAACAATCGCCGCCCACCGGCGGCGTCGAGCGATTGGTCCTCGAGTTCACCGCGTTCGCTCCCGGAACGACGGAGCTGCAGTTGTTCGCCCGTGATGCCCAGGCAGCCGCGCGCGCGGGACAGCAACGCGCGTTGCGGAGTGCCGCGCGGGAAATCCGCATGCGCGTCAAACGCGCGGTCCTGTATCACATCATCGAGGTCCAGCCATGGTCGCGCCTGCCCGAGCGCCGCTACGCACTGATCGACTTCGAACCCTGAATGAGCCACAGCGGGTTGCTGTGGAACTCGATGCCCTTGGGGTGCCGAGGGCGGTCAAAAAGCAGCTGCGGCGGTCGGGCGGTCAAGAATCAAAGGCGGCGGTCGTCGAGGCTGTCCTCGAAACGTGGCGAATCGATGATGAGTGGTGGAGACAACTCATTTCGCGACGCTATTTCGCTGTTCTGCTTGAAGGCGGGACACGTGTGGTGCTTGTGGAGGATCTCGTAACACATGAATGGTACATGCAGACCGCCTGACCGCCGCCGTTGTCTCTTGACCGCCGCATTTGCCTCTTGACCGCCGACCGCCATGTACGCTGAACTTCATTGCCATTCCGCATTCTCATTCCTGGACGGAGCATCCCCGCCCGACGAGATCCTTGCCGAAGCCCACCGGCTGGGGTATCCCGCCATCGCCCTCACCGATCGCAACGGCATCTACGGCTCGCTTGCGTTCGCGCAGGCTGCCAAGCCCCTCGGCATCCAGGCCATCACGGGCGCGGAAGTCACACTCAGTGACGGCGCGCAGCTCGTTCTCCTGGCCGAAACGCCGCAAGGGTACGCCAACCTCTGTCGTTTGCTGACTGAGGCACATCTCGGCGCCGAGCGGCTCGATCCGCGGCTACCGCTGGCAGCCATCGAATCCCGTCACGAGGGGCTAATCATCCTCTCGGGGTCCCGTCGAGAGGGGGTGCTGTCGCGAACGCTGGAGACTGAGGGACTGAGCGCCGCCCGCCAGGTCGCCGGCCTATGCAAGGAGATGTTCGGACGCGATCGGTTCTTTGTGGAAATACAGAGGAATCGAGTTCGGGGAGACAGGGCGATCAGCCGGGCGCTGATCGACGTGGCGGCAGACTTGCAACTTGCCGTCTTGGCAACTGGAAACGTCCATTATCACACTCGGAACCTTCACCGCTTACACGATGTCATGGTCGCTATCCGCCATCGCACGACGCTCGATGGCTCGCATAGAGTCCGAAATCCGAACAGCGAATTTTACTTGCGGCCACTGGAAGATGTCGTGGCGCTGTTCAATGACTGTCCAGATGCTGTCGCCACTACTTTGGCCATCGCCGAACGCTGTAAGGCTTTCGATTTGACCCGCGACCTCGGGTACACCTTTCCCGACTTCCGCGGAGCCGATCGAGCGCCCGCTCCACAGGCGCTCGCCGAGCTGTGCCATGCCAGGTTGCAGGAGCGCTACCCTCCCGGCTCGCTCTATCACACGCAAGCCGTCCGCCGGCTCGAGGAGGAGCTGCAGCTCATTGAGCTGCACAAGCTCAGCGGCTTCTTTCTCGTCTATCACGACCTGTTCGATCTCGCGCGCGAGGTCGCCTTCGATGTCCGGCGCGGGTCGCGCCGCGCAACCGGCAATCTTCTCCCGGGCCGGGGGCGTGGATCGTCGGTCTCATCGATCGTCTGTTACCTGCTCGGCCTGTCTCACATCGATCCGATCGCCAATAAACTGTTCCTCGGCCGGTTCCTGAACGAGACGCTCGCATCGGTGCCGGACATCGACCTCGATTTCCCGCGCGAAATTCGCGAAGAGCTGATCCGGCGGGTGTACACGCGCTACGGCGCCGAGCACGTGGGTCTCGTCTGCTCGTTTCCCACCTATCGGCTGCGCTCGGCGGTGCGCGAAATCGGTAAAGCGCTCGACTTGCCGCTCGGCGAAATCGAGCTGGTGGCGAAACTGGCGGACGGGCGGGCAGAAGGACTGGCCGACGAAATGGATCACCTTCCAGGATTCGCGGATCGGAAGAACTCGCCGTTATGGAAGTCGCTGTGCGAGTTGGCATACGAAATACGCGGACTGCCCCGCCACGTATCACAGCATCCGGGTGGCATGATCATCTCCTCTCGCCCCCTCATCGAGCTCGTGCCGCTCGAGCGCGCTGCCATGGAAGACCGCGTCGTCTGTCAGTGGGACAAGGACTCTTGCGACGACGCGCGCTTCATCAAAATCGATTTTCTCGCGCTCGGCATGTTGTCGCTCGTGGAGGAATGTGTCGAGCTGATCGCGCGACGCACCGGGACCCCACCTGATCTCTCGCGCATCGACTTCGAGGACCCGGTCATCTACGATCGTATCTGCGCCGGCGACACGATCGGTCTGTTTCAGATCGAGAGCCGCGCCCAGATCCAGATGATTCGTCGCGCCCGGCCGCGCAATCTCGAAGACCTCGCTGTCGAAGTCGCGATTGTGCGACCGGGGCCGATTGTCGGCGGCGCGGTGAACCCGTACGTGCGCCGGCGCGAAGAGCAGCGCCGCGCCCATGCTACCGGCCAGCCGTACGAGCCGCCCGTCGATCACCCGTTGCTGCGAGACTGCCTCGCCGAAACACTCGGCGTGATTCTGTATCAGGATCAGGTGCTCCAAGTCTGCCAGGCGCTCGCCGGATTCACGACGGGACAATCCGAGGCATTGCGCCGCGCCATGAGCCGCCGCCGGTCACACGATTTGATCGCGGGCTTCTGGGAAGAATTCCGGCAAGGGGCGTTGAACCGCGGCGTCCCGGAGGCGACCGCCGAGAAAGTGTTCGGTCAGGTGATCGCATTCAGCGAATTCGGCTTCCCCAAATCGCATGCCGCGGCGTTCGGCCTGCTCGCCTATCAGTCCGCGTGGCTGAGACACTATCACCCGGTCGAGTACTACGTCGCGCTCTTCAATAATCAGCCGATGGGTTTCTATTCGATCGACGCCTTGGGCCGCGATGCCATGCGCAACGGCATCGAGCTACGGTTGCCGGATGTCAATGTGAGCGATGTGTGGTGCACGGTTGAGCAGGGAGCAGGGAGCACGGAGCACGGAGCAGTGCGGATCGGGTTTGGATTCGTGCGCCATTGGAGTGAAGAAACCGCCACAGCTACCGTCCTCGAGCGAGAACAGAACGGGCCCTTCAAGAGCGTGGGAGATTTCATCCGCCGCGCGCCGCCCCGGCTCAAACGCACTGCCATCGAAGCGCTCATGTGGGTCGGCGGCTGCGATGGATTTGGCCTGACAAGGCGTGAACTGCTATGGCAGGTGGGTCTTTGGTTGCCGCCAAAAGCCTCCCAGTCCGGCGAGGGCCGCGGCCGGCGCCAGCTCGAGCTCGCCCTGAACCACCCCCATGAGCAGTTGGCGTTCGGGCAGCTCGCGGCCCATGAGCGCCTTCTGGCTGAGTATGCGACTCTCGGGTTTTCGGCGAGCGGGCATCCTTTATCGTTGGTACGTAATGCGTTACCTGACAGTCTCACGCTTAACCGCGACCTGGACAGCCTGAAAGCCGGCGTCAAATGCCAGGTAGCCGGCCTGGTGGTGGCACGTCAGCGGCCTCAGACAGCCAAAGGCACTGTCTTTCTCCTGGTGGAAGACGAAACCGGCCTTACCAACGTGATCGTGCGAACGGACGTCTATGACCGCTATCGCGCGGCTATCCGTGGCGAGCCGTTTGTGCTCGTCACCGGCAGGCTGGCCAAGGACGACGGGACGGTAAACCTGCTGGCCGAGAAGGTTGAGGGCTTGATGGGGACGAGTGACGGGAGACGTGGGACGGGTAACCCCTCCCC
>DATFEG010000134.1:0-10157 GCA_035251445.1 Gemmatimonadales bacterium
GCGACCTCTTCGATGTCGATGCCGCCCGCCGGGCTCACCATCAGGACGGGCCGCTGCGCGGTGCGATCCACAATGATCCCGACGTAGCTCTCCGACGCGATCTCCGCGGCCGGGGCGACCAATACCTTCTGGACGGTCAGGCCTTTGATGGTCATGCCGATGATCGCCTTGGCGTGCGCGTCCGCTTCGGCGGGCGTCTTCGCGAGTTTCACGCCGCCCGCCTTGCCGCGGCCACCCGCATGGACCTGAGCCTTGATCACCACTTTGCCGCCGAAGCGTTCCGCGATTGTGCGGGCCTCCGCAGGCGTCGTGGCCACGTCACCGGGCGGGACGGGAATGCCCTGCCGGCGGAGAAGATCCCGAGCCTGGTATTCGTGCAGGTTCACGCGTGCTCCCTCGTAATCGTGGTTCCGGCTTCGCTCTGCAGGGCGGCCAGTCCGTCGGACAGCTCGGCGATGATCGCGCGCTCCCCACCCGTGCGCACGAAATCGGCCGCGGCTTCAACCTTGGGGCGCATGCTGCCGGTGCCCAGCTCTTTCCCGGCGAGGAGATGGTCCGCCTGCGCGAGCGAAAGGCGGCGAATCGCTTCCTGGCGTGGTGTTCCAAACGCCCGGTACACCGCGTTCACGTTCGTGAGGATCAAGAGAACCTGCGCGTCGATTTCCCGCCCGAGGATCGCCGCAACGCGATCCTTGTCGGCGACGGCATCGATGCCCTCGAGGCCCAGTTTCGGGTCCCGGTAGACCGGTGGTCCACCGCCGCCGCCCGCGATGACGATATAACCCGCGCGCGCCAGATCGCGCACCATGTCGCGCTCCACGATGCCGATCGGTTTCGGACTGGGGGCCAGCCGGCGTCCCTGCCGCACGGGAATGCCGCGCGCCACGAGCCGCGCCTCGCGCGTCTGGTCGAGCTTGTGGCCGATCGGCTTGGACGGCGTACGCAGATCGGGATCGTCGGCATGGCAGAGGGTTTGCGTGATCATGGTGACGACGGAACGCCGCACACCCGCGCGCTCGAGAGCGTTCTGCAATGATTGCTGAATCATGTATCCCATCCACCCCGCCGTGCCGGCGACCAGCACACCGAGCGGGAGCGGTTCGATCTGATCAGTGGCCAGCTCATTGCGCGCGAGCTCGTCGCCGACCTGCGGGCCATTACCGTGGACCAGGACGATATTCCATCCTGCCGACGCAAGATCCACGATCGGGACGAGACTGGCGCGCGTGTATCGGAATTGATTGCTGATCGTCGGCCGCTCACCGGGTGGGGCGACGGCGTTGCCTCCGAGCGCGACGACAATCGTCCCAGGAGCTGACACGGCGGCGCAACCTAGCGGCGGCGCGGAGCCGGAGCAAGCTCACCTATCAGTGCCCGCCACAGCTTGCCGAACAGCTCGAGATCTCCGGCAGTGAGCGCGGAGTCGGCACGCACCGCGAGCCGCCGCGCACGGTCCCAGCGTCCCGCCACGCTCGTGTCGGTCGCGACCACTTCTCCACCGTGCAAGGCCGCCCTGGCCGTCGATCCACGTCCGCTGCGGCTGCCGAGCGAAACATAGACCTCGGCAACGCGCGGCGGCGGTGGTGGCCGTACGCCGAGCGGGTCGACGAATTGCGCCTGCACCGTCGCGAGCGTGTTGCCTGCGGGCCAGATGCGGAGTTGTCCGGGCCTGAGGCGTGTCGAGCCCACGAGCTCGCCCGGCAAGCGCTCGAGGTCGGTACTCCGGGGTTGCCAGAAACGCAGCTCGAGGCCTCGTGCCGTTACGGCGGCCGCGGATATCCCGACGAAGTGTCGCGGCGCGAGCGCGCCCTGCTCGAATGCGAGCGCGGTCCAGACTTCACCGCTCGGAGCCACAACCTGGAACGGCGCGCGCGGCCGCCTGGACCAGATGGTGCCCGCGGAGTCGCTTCTCGTGCGCTCGAGCTGCGCGACGACGGCATTGAACGCTTCGGTGGGATAGGCGAGCTGGGCCCGCAGATCCGGCGGCAGGTTTTCCGCGCGTTGGATCAACGGATCGAAGCGGCGCGCCCATGCGGCGGTCAGCGAATCGTGGCCCGGCGCGAGCCATAAATGCGTCTCGCCTGTGCCGACGCTCACCGCCCCGACGAGGCCGGCGCGCAAGTACCGAACGTCGTTACCGTCCCACCTGAGCGGGCGCGTGTGCGGAAACGCGCCGTGAGACACGTAGCCCCAGCTGACCCACCACAGGCCCCCGCCGCGAAGGACGGGCATGGGCGTCCCAAATGTTGCGAAGGGGGCCAGGTGCTGCAGGCGCTCGGTGACATCGCGCCGCCATAACAGCGCATGCTCCTTCACCTCGGCGCGGAGCACTCCCCAGTCCTGAATCGTCCATGCGATCGCGAATCGTCGCCACGCTCCGCTGATCGGAATGCCGCGCGCCCGCGCGCCGGCCGCCGTGTCGGGCGATGCGACGACTGGTCCGGTGACTCCGGGGCCAAACAGCGGCGCGGGAGTCCCATCCGCGGTGGGAAGAGTCGTGACGGCCAGTCCCGTGTCGCTCTCGATAGCCAGGCGTACCGGCGCTCGCGCGTTCGTCGGAGCGACCAGCCAGGTCGCGGCTTCGCCGGATCGGGCCGGACGCAACGCAACGCCGGTGATCGGCGTGTTCAGTGCGGCCGCGACGTGCACCGGGTCCCAGACCGGCAGCCCGCTAATTGCTGCTTCGCCGGAGGAGAACGGGGGCAGAGCTCGTTCCTCGATAGTCGTGAGACCAAAGGCCACCGGTTCGAAGGCGGCGCGCTGCCGTACGATCGTCGGACTCTCGGGCTCCCCTCCCGCGGATGCGCGAACGATGCCGGGCACGACGAAGTAGCCGCCGCCGATCGACAAGACCAAGGCGCCCCATCCGGCCAGGATGAGATTCGGCCGATCGCGCCATGCCCACACCAGCGAGATGACCGCCGTCACGATCGATACCGCCGCCACCACGGAGGCACCCGGGATCCGCGCGCTGATGGCGGCCTGATCGACGGGTCCGTGCACCCCGGCGATCACTTCCGCGGGATCGAGAACGGCACCCCAAGTGACGATGAGAGCGAGCACCGCCAGAAGCGCGCCGCAGTGCGCGCGCGCATGATCACTTGCCCGGATCCGGCCGCGGCGCAGGCGCACCGAGCCGATGATTCCATACAGCAGCACGACGATTGCGAGTGTGCCGAGGGCCAACACCAGCGCCCGGTTCTGGACTGTCGAGAGCCAGGGAAGCACGCCGATGTAGTAGCCGGCGTCCAGCCGGAGCCGCTCGTCGGCTACCCCGAAGTGCGGTGGCGCCGACGCAATCGCGGCATGGCGCCACCAATCGCCGGCGCCGAGCGAGAACAGGAGACCGAGGATGAGCCCGAGCAGGAGGGTACCGCCGAACAAAACGCGGTGGGATACCGCCTCTACGATTTCGAGATCGCCGAGACGGCGCGGCATCTGCACCGAGCCGATCGCGCGATAGACGATGAGGAGATTTCCGGTCGCCCAGGTGACGGCGAAGACCAGCACGAACGTCTGCAACATCAACGCGAGGTTGCGGGCCTCGATCAACGCCGTCCCACCGGTGAATGTCCGATCCCAGGCCCGCTCCGCCGTCTCCACGGCCAACCACCGGCCGCCGACCAACGCGACGACGAGCAGAATTGCGCCGGTCACGTACAGCCGGCGACGACCGGACCGGGTCACGCCTGCATGCCGTGCTCGGTCAGCCAACCCTCGACTTCTGCGCGATAGGCTTCAAGGGACCGCGGGCTCGTAGCTTCGAAGCGCATGACCAGCACCGGTTGCGTGTTGGATGCCCGCAGCAGCCCCCACCCGTCGGGGAAGGTGATGCGGACACCGTCCAGCGTGGCAACCGGGTATTTCTTCTTGAAGTGGGCGGCGGCCTCTTCCACCACGGCGAACTTCTTGTCATCCGGGCAATCGACGCGTAGCTCGGGCGTCGCGAACGTTTTGGGAAGATCAGCCAGCAGCCGGGACAGCGGTCCTCCCTCCTGTGCCACGTACGACAGCAGCCGGGCGGCGGCGAACAGCGCATCATCGAAGCCATACCAGTCGCCGCCGAAAAACATGTGGCCACTCATCTCGCCGGCGAGCGGAGCGCCCAATTCTTTCATCTTCATCTTGATGAACGAGTGCCCCGTCTTCCACATGACCGGCTGCAAGCCGGCGCGCTTCAGCATCTGGGGGAGGACCTCGGAGCACTTCACGTCGAAGATCACCGGTTTGCCGCCACCGAAGCGTTTCACCAGATCCCGCCCGAACAGCACGAGCAGCTGATCGCCCATCACCGGTTCGCCGGTCTCATCGACCGCCCCGATGCGATCGCCGTCGCCGTCGAATGCGATTCCGAGCTCCGCCCGCTCGCGCCTGACGGTCTCCTGGAGATCATGGAGGTTTTCGAGCACGGTCGGGTCGGGATGATGATGCGGGAACGTCCCATCCGATTCGTCGAAGATCGCGATGACGTCGGCACCCAGATCGCGCAGCGTCTGCACGGCGATGAGGCTGGTCACGCCATTGCCGCAGTCGACGACGACACGCGGACGTCGCGCGAGTGGCGTGTTGCGTTTGACGATCGCGTCCTTGTACGCGGTGAGCAGTGCGCTGTGCGCGGTGCTGCTGCCCCCCGGCTTGTTTACGAGTTTGTCATCGTCGATCAGACGGTAGAGCACCTGGATGTCGTCGCCAAACACCGCGTCGTGGGCGAGCACCATCTTGAAGCCGTTGAATTCCGGTGGATTATGAGAGCCCGTGATCTGAATCCCGCCGTCCACTTGCAGGGTCTTCGTCGCAAAGTAGAGCGCGGGCGTCGGGACCTCGCCGACATCGATCGCGACGCCTCCCGCGGCCACGATGCCTGCGCGTACACCTTGGGCTAGCTCGCTGCCCGACGGCCGGTTGTCTCGTCCAACGGCCACGCGAGGCGGGTTTCCGTTGCGCAGCCGATCCCACGCAAATGTCGTATACGCCTGGCCCACGGCGCGTGCGGCTGCGGGCGTGAGCTGCTCACCCACGATGCCGCGAATGTCGTATTGGCGAAAGATTGTGGCGGGAAGCTTCATGCGGTCAGCCCGCGATTATTGAGAGGCGCCCGGCGGCAGAGCGGTCGTGGTGGTCGTGATCGGCTGAATGCTGGCACCCGCCGTGCGCGCCAGCTGGAAGAGCCGGTTTGGCCAGACACCGAAGAGGAGCAACGCGACGACGACTGCCGTGACGGCGACGCGTGCCCAGCGATCGAGCACGACGTCGACGTGGGCCGCTTCGATCGGCTCGGGTTTCATGTACATCGCCATGATGACGGGAAGATAGTACCCCGCGGAGATGACGCTCGTCAGCACGAGGATCGTCGCCAGAATGTTCTGGTCGGCATTCGTCGCCGCAATCAGGATGTACCATTTCCCGATGAAGCCCGCGGTGCCGGGGAAACCCAGCAGCGACAGCATGCAGACCGACATCGCGAACGCGAGCCAGGGTCGCTTGGGGCCCAGACCCGCGAAATCGTCGATCAAGACCTCGCTTTCGCCGGACCGGCCTTTCGCCGAGAGCACGGCGAACGCGCCAACGGACATCAGCGTGTAGGCCACCGCGTAGACCAGGAATGCGCCGGTCCCTTCGGAACCGCCGGCGGTCACGGCGACGAGCAGATAGCCGGCATGCGCGACCGACGAATAGGCGAGCATCCGCTTCACGGAGCGCTGGCCCAACGCGAAGAGATTGCCGCCCACCATCGTGACGGCCGCGAGCCACCAGAGGATGTCGTGCCATGCAGCTACGCTACTGAACGCCGTGATGAGCAACCGGAACAACGCGGCGAACGCGGCGGCCTTGACTGAGGTCGCCATGAACGCCGTGACGGGAGTCGGGGCGCCGTCGTACACGTCGGGCGCCCACATGTGGAACGGCACGGCGGCCACCTTGAATCCGAAGCCCACGATCAGCAGCGCGAGTCCAATGAGCAGCATGGGAGTCGGCCCACTGATGCTCACCTGAGTGCCGATGAGCGCAAAGTTGGTGGTCGCGGTGGCCCCGTAGACGAGCGCGATGCCGTACAGCAGGAAGCCCGAGGCGAACGCGCCGAGCAGGAAATACTTGAGCGCCGCCTCGGCGGACCGCGCCCGTCGCCGGTCGAGTCCTGCCAGGACGTACACCGCCACGGACAACAGCTCGAGACCGAGGAAGACGACCATCAGGTCTGCGCCGCCGGCCATGATCATGGCGCCCAGGGTGGCGAACAGCAGGAGCACGTAGTACTCGGGCACCAGCAGCCGCTCTCGCTCCAGATAGGAAAACGAGATCAGCACCGTCAGCGCGGCAGCGCCGATGAACACCCAGTCCGCCACCCAGCGGAAATCGTCGGCGGCCACCATGGTTGCGAGCCCCTCGATTCCCGTCTGGTTCCACCAGAGCCAATAGACCGCCACGGCGGTGGATCCAAGGCCGGCGAGGGACAGCCAACCGGCGATGCGGAGATCGCGCTCAGTCTTGTGCCGCCATGCCACGAAGATGAGCAGCACCAGGGACCAACCCGTCAACACGAGCTCAGGCAACAGCGCGAGGAGCAGCTCGCTGTAGACCGACAGGTCCAGGGTCATTGCCGGCCACCTCCCGCCCCACCAGCCCCAGCCGCCTCCGCGGCAGTAAACGGAGGCTGGCCCTGAGTGGCGCCCGGCCGCACCTGCTCGATAAACTGGCGCGCCGCAGGCTCCATCCGCCGCAGGAACGGCTTGGGGTACACGCCGAGCCAGATGATGCAGACGAGCAGCGGAATAAGCACGGCAAGCTCGCGCGCGTTCAGGTCGGGGAGCTTCTCGTTTTCGGGATCGGTGAGCGGGTTGTAGATGACGCGCTGCAGCGCGGTGAGGAGATACGCCGCGGCCACGATGACGCCGGTCGTCGCCAGCGCCGTAATCACCGGGTAGGTTCGGAACGACCCGACGAGTACGAGGAACTCTCCGACGAAGCCGTTCGTGCCGGGCAACGCGATCGATGACAACGATACCAGCGTCAGAATCGCCGCGAAGAACGGCACGACGCGCGCAATGCCGCCGTACTGTGCGATGAGCCGGGTATGTCGCCGCTCGTAGAGCATGCCCGCGAGGAAGAACAATGCCCCCGTCGAAATGCCGTGATTGATCATCACGAGCAGCGCACCCTGCACACTCTGCAGTGTGAGCGCCCAGATGCCCAGCACGACGAAGCCCAGGTGCGCGACCGATGAGTAGGCGATCAGCTTCTTGAAATCGGGCTGGACCATGGCCACGAGCCCGCCGTAGATGATCCCGACGAGCGCGAGTCCCACGATAGCCAGCTGCATCACCTGGTTCAGCGCGACGTCCGGGAAAAACGGCACAGCGAACCGCAGGAAGCCGTAGGTCCCCATCTTCAGCAGAATGCCGGCCAGGATCACGGAGCCTGCGGTGGGCGCTTCCACGTGCGCGTCCGGCAACCACGTGTGCAATGGGAAGAGCGGCACCTTTATGGCGAAGGCGAGGAAGAACGCCGCGAACAGCCACCACGCCGCCGGTCCGAGCGTGCTGATTTGCGTCAGCAGGTGCGTATAAGAGAACGAATAGACGCCCGTGACGCGTCCGGTGTGGAGGTACAGCACGATGATCGCGACCAGCATGAGCAGCGAGCCAAAAAACGTATAAATAAAGAATTTGATCGCTGCGTAGAGCCGGTTCTCGCCGCCCCATACTCCGATGATGAAGTACATCGGGATGAGCATCACTTCCCACATCACGTAGAACAGGAAGAGATCGAGCGCGACGAACACGCCGATCATCCCCGTCGTGAGGACGAGCAGCAGCGCGTAGAACCCCTTCTCGTGCTTCGTGATGTACGACCAGCTGCCCAGCACGGATAGCGGCATGAGGAACGTGGTGAGCAACACGAGGAAGAGCGAAATGCCGTCCACACCAACCAGGTAGCGAACGCCCCAGGCCGCGATCCAGGTGTGGCTGACCATGAACTGCATGCCGTTGTTAGGCTCGAACGCCCACCAGAGCGGAACCGAGATCGCGAATTCGATCAGACTGGCAGCGAGCGCGACCTGCCTGGCCATCCGGGCCGGTACGAGCATCACGATCAGACCCGCGAGGAGGGGCCAGGCGAGCAGCGTGGTGATCACCAGGCGCTCGTACGTCATCCCACGGCCCGCCAGATGATGAGCAACACTCCGACGACGAATACGGCGACGTAGACTCCCACCTGCCCCGTCTGCAGCCAGCGATTCGCCCACCCGAGCGCGCGCGCTCCGCGCGCGGCGCCATTGACGCCGGCACTGTCGATCACGCGCTGGTCAACGCGCTTCCAGAGCACCTCCGTCGACAACCACACTAACGGGCGCACGATCAGCGCGTCATAGATCTCGTCTACATACCACTTGTTGCGGAGGATGCGTGCGAACCCGCGTTCCTCTGGTGCCTGGCGCGCTGGGACGAGGGCCTCGGGCTTGAGCAGGCGCCAGGCGCCCACGATGCCGAGCGCCGCAATCAGGACGGCGACCCCCATGAGCACCCATTCAGTCGCGTGAGACAGATGCGTCTCCGGAAGCAGCGCGGCGCCTGCTTGCGTAACGGGCTCGAGCCAGTGATGCAGCCAGGCGTTGCCGGAAAGGAGCTCGGGAATGTTGAGGAGCCCACCCGCGATCGAGAGTGCCCCAAGCACGACCAGCGGGCCTGTCATGATCCACGGCGCTTCGTGCAAGTGTCCCCGCTCCCGCTCACCGGTGCGATTCGGGCCGTGGAAGGTGTACAGCATCAGCCGCGTCATGTAGAACGCCGTCAGGAGTGCGGCGGCCAAGCCAAAGAACCAGAAGAGGAGCCACACCGGATTGGACGTGCCGCGCGCGAATGCCGCCGCGAGGATTTCGTCCTTCGAGAAGAAGCCGGACAGCGGCGGCACTCCGGCGATCGCGAGCGTTGCGATCCACATCAGCGCGGTCGTCCAGGGCATGTAGCGCCTCAGGCCGCCCATGTTGCGCATGTCCTGCGCGTCCTCGTGCGATTGCGTGGCATGATAGGCACGGTGCATCGCGTAGATCACGCTGCCGGAGCCAAGAAACAGCAGTGCCTTGAAGAAGGCGTGTGTGGTGAGATGAAAAATGCCGGCAGCCATCGCGCCAGTTCCGACACCGAGGAACATGTAGCCGAGCTGGGAGATGGTCGAATACGCCAGCACGCGCTTGATGTCCCACTGCTTCAGTGCGATCGACGCGGCAAACAGCGCCGTGAGCGCTCCGACTCCGGCCACCACCGCGCTGGAGACCGGCGCCATCGCGAACAGCACGTTGCAGCGCGCTACGAGGTAGACACCGGCGGTGACCATGGTCGCCGCGTGGATTAGGGCCGACACGGGTGTTGGGCCGGCCATCGCGTCGGGCAGCCACGTGTACAGCGGGATTTGCGCCGACTTTCCGGTACACCCAAGGAAGAGGAACAGCGTGATCGCGGTGATTGCGCCACCCGCGGGCACGAGCGCGGTCGGTGCGTGCGTGAAGACGGTGGTGAAATCGAGCGAGCCGGTCGACCAGAAGATCATGAACATCGCGACCATGAATCCGAAGTCGCCGATGCGATTCATGATGAACGCCTTGCGGCCGGCGTCGGCGTTGGTCTTCTCGGTGAACCAGAAGCCGATCAACAGATAGCTGCACAACCCGACGCCTTCCCATCCGACGAACATCACCGGGAAGTTCGCGCCGAGCACGAGCACCAGCATGAAGAAGACGAAGAGGTTGAGGTACGCGAAGTAGCGCGCGTATCCCGGATCTTCCTTCATGTAGCCGATACTGAACAAATGGATCAGGGAACCCACGCCCGTCACGACGAGCAGCATCACGGTCGAGAGCTGATCGACCTGGAGCGCAAAGTCGACTTGCAACGTGCCAACGGGCATCCAGGACCAGTAGCGGAACACCACCGGCGCTTCTGCGTGTAATCCCGAAAAGGCACGGAACACCACGACCGACACGGCAAACGCCGCGATCAGGACGCCGGCGCCGACGACTGAGACCAGGGTCTTGGCGTTGGGACGGGTGAACACGAGCGCCCCGTTGAGCACGAACCCCAGCAACGCCAGCGCGGGGGCGAGCCAGATGAGATCGACGGCCGTTTCGGTCATCAGTCCTTGAGGAGATTCATGTTCTGGAG
>DATFEG010000136.1:0-15741 GCA_035251445.1 Gemmatimonadales bacterium
GCGCCGCCATTGAACGTCGCATGTCCGACGCCCGCTTCGCGCAACGGATCACGGCGCGCGTGCGAGCTCGCCGCAACGCCCGCGTCGATGTCGATGCGCGCCGACGGCCCGCGCATCTTCCGCGTGAACTCCGAGCGAACCTTGCGGACCACGGCCCACTCGGCGCCGGTGACGACGCCGCTGTCCACACCGGCGAGCGCGCGCAGCAGCTCGTCGACTTTGAGCGGACGACTAAGCGGCGACGGATCCGCCATCCGGCCCGCGGCGATGAGGTGCTCGACGTAGGGCGTGGACCAGTGGCCGATGGGGACGAAGGGGCTCGCTTCTTGTGCCGGCGCGCTGGCGGGCAACAGAAGGAGCGTGAGAATGGCGGTGCGCATCGCGGGAGAATGTAATTGCGGATTGCGGAATGCGGAGTGCGGAATTGTCCGGTAGGTTCCTGTGCTTTACCGGGCTCTCATTTACATTCCGCATTCCGAATTCCGCATTCCGCACCGGAAAGGAACGCCATTGTTCGTCGAGTCTTACCGCGGAACGGTTCTCGAGTCCCGCCACCAGGTCCACGTGGCCGTCGTCGATGCCAATGGGCAGCTCGTCGCTCAGGCCGGCGATCCCCAATACCGGACCTTCTGGCGTTCCGCCGCGAAACCGTTCCAGGCGATGCCCCTGGTGGACGACGGCGTTGTCGAACGGTTCGGGCTCACGCGGCAGGATCTCGCGTTGGCGTGCGCGTCGCACTCGAGTGAGCCTGCGCAGGTCGCCCTGGTGCGCGACTTCTTGCAGCGCGTCGGGTGCTCCGAGCGCGATCTCATGTGCGGCCCGCACCGGCCGCTGTCGGACGCAGTCGCCAAGAACTATGAGACCCGGAACGTACGGCTCACGGCGATCCACTCGAACTGCTCCGGAAAGCACACGGGCATGCTGGCGCTGGCCAAGCACCACGGCTGGCCGACGGAGTTTTACGCGCGCGTCGAGCACCCCGTGCAGCAGCGCTGCCTTGAGTCGGTGAGCCGCTGGACCGATCTGTCCAAGGAGCAGATTGGCGTGGCCACCGACGGCTGTGGTGTGGCCTGTTTTGCCTTGCCGTTGCGCAACATGGCGTTGGCGTGGGCGAGACTCGTTTCCCCTGTGGTTGACGCGATGCTGCACCATCCCGACCTCCTCGCCGGCCAGGGTCGCCCCTGCACGGAGCTCATGACCGCGCACCCGGGGCGAGTCGTGGCAAAAGTTGGAGCCGAGGGCATCTACAGCGCGTTGCTCACGCGCGAAGCGCTCGGTGTGACCTTGAAAGTCGAGGACGGCCACAGCGTCGCTTCGGCGCTGGCGATTGCGGCGGTGCTCGCCGAGCTCGGCCTCAAGCCACAGCCGGCGAAGTTGCTGAAGCGGCCGATCACGAACTCGCGGGGCGAGACGGTCGGAGAGATGCGTGTTAGTGGAGGGCTAGCGCGATGAAAGGATGGTGGAGCACGGAGCACGGAGCAGTACCCTGAGTCTCGACCCGCAGACGTTAGCCCTGGTGCGGATTGCCGTTGCCACGGCCATGGGCGACGAGTCGAAACTGCGCGCCCGCATGGCCGCCGCGCGCGCGGCCGGCGTGCCGCCGCTCTGGGTCGAGGAGCTGCTCCTCCAGAGCTTCCTCAATGTGGGCTATCCGCTCACGTTGGTGGCGTTCGGCGTGTGGCGCAGTGTAGCGGGGCCCGTGCAGGACCGCGGTGAGCCAATCGCGCATCCCGAGTGGGAGCGTTGGACCAAGCGAGGAGTCGACGCGTGTGGTGAGGTCTATGGTCGCACGTATCACAAGCTGATGCTCAATCTCCGCGCTCTGCATCCGGCAATTGAGCCGTTGGTCGTCGTCGATGCGTACGGAAAGATTCTCGGACGGCCGGGACTCGACTCGAAGCGACGCGAGCTGTGCACACTCGCCGCGATTGCGATGCAGAACGCGCCGAGACAGCTGCACGCGCATTTGCGGGGTGCGCTGAACACCGGCTCCACCAGAGACGATGTGGATGAGGTGATTGCGCTGGTTGAAGACGATCTCTCAAAGGAACGTGCCCTGAAGCTTTGGGAGATGTGGGCGGATGTGAGGGAACGAAGCCTCGATGCGAAATGACGGGCGGACTAGCCCCGGGCGGCAGCCCGGGGTTTTCCGACACCTCGGTGCCCTCGGGTGCCCGACCCGTCGGCTCCCCGGGTGCCCGACACCTCGGTGCCCTGGGTGCCCCGGGCTACCGCCCGGGGTTAGTCGTGTTCATTGACAGGGCGGTCGTTCAGGTCGTCGCGGGTACAGGAGGTTCGGGGGTCTCGTCCTTCCGCCGCGAAAAATTCGTCCCGAAAGGTGGGCCCGATGGTGGTGACGGTGGCCAGGGCGGCAGCGTCTACGTCAAAGTCGACCCAAACCTCGGCACACTGCTCGACTATCGCTACCACACCCGCTGGGTTGCCCAGCGCGGCCAGCACGGCAAGGGCAAGAACATGACGGGGAAGTCGGCGGAGGATGTCTATCTGCCCGTCCCGCCGGGCACCGAGGTCCGCGACGCCGACACGGGCGAGGTCCTCGGCGAGCTGATCGGCCCTGAGCAGACACTCCTCGTCGCGAAAGGTGGTCGCGGCGGGCGTGGCAATCAACATTTCGCGACGCCGACGCATCAGTCGCCGCGCGAGTGGGAGCCGGGAGAACAGGGGCAGGAACGCCGCCTCGAGCTCGTCCTCAAGCTCATCGCCGACGTGGGACTGCTCGGAGAGCCGAACGCGGGCAAGAGCACACTGCTATCCGTGATCTCGGCGGCGCGGCCCAAGATCGCGGACTATCCGTTCACAACGCTCGAGCCGCACCTGGGCGTCGTCGGATTGTCCGACCACCGGTCGTTTGTCGTCGCCGACATCCCGGGCATCATCGAGGGCGCCCACGAAGGCAAGGGACTTGGCCTGCGCTTTCTGCAGCACGTCGAGCGCACGCGCATTCTCGCGGTACTGATTCCCGTCGATAGCCCCGACCCGCAGGCGACGTATGACCTGCTGCGTCGGGAAGCCGCGGCCTATTCGAAAGAGCTCGCGTCCAAGCCGCACGTCGTTGTCATGACGAAGTCGGACCTGATAGCCGATAGCCGAAAGCCGATAGCCACGCAGGCCGGCGCCCCGGTGGTCGAGATTTCCGCCGTCGCTCGGCAAGGAATTCCGGAGCTCTTGGAAGTCCTATGGAAGACTCTGAAGTCGTAGCGACGCTCGCGCTTTCGCTCGTCCCCGGCATCGGTTCGGAACGGCTGCGGACTCTGATCCGGAGGTTTGGCAGCGCGCAGCAGGCACTCGACGCGTCGTACGCGCAGCTCGCGACGGTGGACGGTATCAGCCGGGCGGCCGCGACCGCCATCAAAGCAGCGCGACTCGACGACGGCCGCCGTGTGCTCGAGCGGTTGCACGTGCTCGGCGCGCGCGTGGTGTTCCCGGGCGACGCGGACTTTCCGGCGCTCCTCGAGGAGATTCCCGAGCCGCCGGCGGTCCTTTATGTCTGGGGCGACGTGTCACTGTTCGAGCGTCCGGGTGTGGCGATCATCGGGAGCCGCGATCACACGAGCTACGGTGCCGAGGCCGCGCGGGTGCTCGCTGGTGCGGTCGCGGGGCGTGCCGTCGTGGTCAGCGGCATGGCGCGCGGCATCGACGCGATCGCGCACAGCGCCGCCCTCGACGTCAATGGCGCATCGATCGGCGTCCTCGGCAATGGTTTCGGCGTGATCTATCCGGCGGCGAACGCGCAGCTGTACGAGCGCATGGTCGCGCGCGGCGCGCGCGGCTGCCTCGTCACCGAGCATCCACCTGGCGAGCGCCCGCACGCCGGCTCGTTCCCGCGGCGCAATCGGCTCATCTCCGGTCTCGCGCGCGCTGTGGTCGTGATCGAGGCGGACGCCAAATCGGGCGCCATGGTGACCGTGGACGCCGCGACTGGGCAGGGCCGCGACGTCATGGCTGTGCCCGGGCCGATCACCAGCCGCACGTCCTACGGATGTAACAAGCTGATTCAGCAGGGTGCCAAACCCGTCATCTGCGCTGCCGACATCTTCGAGGCGATCGGCTTGGCGGGCGATCTCGCCACCATCGGACGCGACCTCTCGACCCCGGCGCCGCGCGTGCCGCCGATCGACCTGACGGGACTGCAGCTGACGCTGTGGAATCGCATGACCATGGAGCCGCAGCACGTGGATGCGCTGGTGGGGGCGGCGCGAAATCCGCCGGCGGAAGTGTTGGGCGCGCTGACGGAGCTCGAGCTTCGGGGACTCGTCAGGCAGTGGCCTGGCATGGTATTTGGGCTGTGCTGAGCCCCGCGCCCATGGCGCGGGGCTACTATTCCTCCGTGCACCTCTACGTCCACGTTCCCTTTTGCCAACGGCGTTGCTCATACTGCGACTTCTCCATCGCGGTACGGAAGCAAGTCCCCGCTCGTGAGTTTGTCGACGTCATCCTCGCTGAAGCACGAGGACATGCACTAGCCGATCTCGACACGATCTACTTCGGCGGCGGAACACCATCACTGCTTCCACCCGAAGCCATTGCCGGTTTGCTCGATCGCTTTCTTCCACGCACGACGCACGACGCACGACGCACGATTGAAGTCACCCTCGAAGCCAACCCGGAGGACGTAACGCCGGACAACGCGAAGGCGTGGCGGGAAGCCGGCATCAACCGCGTCTCGCTCGGCGCCCAGTCGTTCGACGATGCGGTCCTGAAATGGATGCACCGCTCCCACGACGCCGCGCGCATCGGAGCAGCGGTCCACGCGTTACGCGGGGCCGGGATCGATAACATCTCGCTCGATCTGATTTTTGGATTGCCGGAGGAGCTCAACCGAAACTGGGAGCGCGATCTCGATATTCTCTGCTCCCTGCTCCCTTCTCACTGCTCCCTTTATGGTCTGACGATTGAACCGAGAACTCCCCTCGATCGTTGGATCTCGCGAGGTGCGACAACGACGCCCGACGATGATCGCTACGCGGAAGAGTACTTGGCTGCCCACAGAAGGCTGCAGGCTGAAGGCGTTGAGTTCTACGAGGTATCGAATGCGGCGCGCGACGGTCTCCGCTCGCGCCACAACTCGGCGTACTGGTCAGGGAAGCCATACGTGGGCCTCGGACCGGCGGCGCATTCGTTCGACGGCCGCACGCGCCGCTGGAACCTGCGCGCCTGGGAAGCCTATCGCCGCGCGATCGCAGAAGGACGCTCGGTCGTGGAATCGGAGGAGGCGTTGACTGACGACCAGCGTGAGCTGGAAAGGATTTACCTGGGACTGAGGACCGTTGAAGGTGTACCTTGGCCGCCGCCTTATCACGCCGCCGCTTCATCACGCCGCCGCCTCACCTCGCCGCCGCCTCTTTCGCCGCCGCCTCACCTCGCCGCCCAGGGCTGGGTGGTTGTGCGAGACGGACACATACGATGCACACCGCAGGGCTGGTTGAGATTAGATTCTTTGGTGAACGAACTAACCATGCAGACCGAAACGAGATGACCGCACCGCTGTCAGACCGCGAACGCCGCGTCCTCGAGGCCGTGATCGAGACGTACGTGCAGACCGCCGAGCCGGCGGGCAGCCGTACGATCTCCAAGCGGCACCAGCTCGGGTTGTCGCCGGCGACGATTCGCAACACGATGAGCGACCTCGAGGAGAAGGGGTATCTCTATCACCCTCACACCTCGGCCGGCCGGATTCCGACCGACCTCGCCTATCGCGTCTACGTCGACTACCTGATGCGGCCACCTGTCGTCGCCCCCGCAGAGGCGCGGCACATTCGCGGCGAGCTGGAAGGGCAGCGTGCCGCGATCGAAACGATTTTGTCGCGGGCGGCCCAGGTGCTCGGGGTACTCACGAACGAGCTTGGTGTCGCGGTGAGTCCTACTATAGAGGAAGCAGTCCTCGACCGGATCGACCTGTTGCAGGTTTCAACGGAGCGGTTGCTGCTGGTGCTGGCGCTGCGCAGTGGCGCGGTGCGGACGATTTTCGTCGAGGTGCCCACCGAGCTGGCGGCCGAGGCGGTGCAGAAAGTGGCGGTCGTGCTCAATGAGCGGCTCGCCGGCCTGACCCTGAAGGCGATCCGCACCACTCTGGCCGACCGGCTGCGCGACGCGGGGACGTCCGAGCCGGGCTCGTCCGAGCTGCTAAACATTTTCATTCAGGAAGCGGACGAGCTGTTCGATGTCGCCGTCACGCCGCCCCACGCGCGCGTCGGTGGCGCCGGCGTGCATCTCGGCACGACGCAGGGGCTCGCAGGCCAGCCCGAGTTCGCGACGCGTGAGCAGCTGCAAGGCCTGCTCGAGGTGACGGAGCGTCGAGACCTGCTGCGCGACGCAATCGCGGCACGCAATCAAGACGGTTTGACGATCACGATCGGCCAGGAGCACGCCGACCACCGCCTGTCGTCATTTACGCTCGTCACGTCCACCTATCGCTTCGGCCCGCTCACCGGCGTGATCGGCGTGATGGGGCCCACACGGATGGCATACGACAAGATCGCCGCGCTGGTCAATCACACGTCGCGGCTCGTCGGGGAGTTGCTGGAATAAATGAAGCAGGACTTCTACGTCGTCCTTGGCGTCCAGCGCGACTGCACGGAAGCCGAGATCAAGAAAGCGTACCGCAAGCTCGCCATGGAGTGCCACCCCGACCGCAATAACGGCGACAAGGCGGCCGAAGAGAAGTTCAAGCTTGTCACCGAAGCGTACGAGGTGCTGCGCGATCCGGAGAAACGTGCCGCGTACGATCGGTATGGCATGGCCGGTGTGCGCGGCCAGAGTGCCGGGTTCAGCGGGATGCACTTCGACCTGTCCGAAGCGCTGATGGTGTTCATGCGCGACTTCGGCTTGGGGGGGGGCGGGGGCGGGAGCGCTGGATTTGCCGGATTCGAAAGCCTGTTCGGGGGTGGCGGCGGCCGGCAGCGGCGCGATCGCCGTCGCGGGCACGACATCAAAGTCGGATTGAAGCTCACGCTCGCCGAAGTCGCCAGCGGCACGACGAAAACGGTGCGCATCAAGAGTCTCGAGCCATGTCCCGAATGCGCCGGCTCGGGTTCGCGCGCGGGAGCACAGCCGGTCGCGTGTGGCACCTGCGGCGGCATCGGCGAAGTTCGCCGGCAAGCGCAGTCGCTCTTTGGACAGTTTCTCACGGTGTCGCCCTGTCCCACGTGCGCCGGTGAGGGCACGGTGGTGCACAGCCCCTGCGAACGCTGCGGCGGCGACGGTCGCGTGAAAGGGGAAAAGACGATTCAGATCGACGTGCCGGCGGGCGTCGCGGATCACCACTACCTCACGCTGCGCGGGCAGGGCGTCCCCGGTCCGCGCAACGGGCCACGCGGCGACTTGATCGCGGTGCTCGATATCAAGGAAGACCCGCGGTTCGAGCGACATGGCGATGACCTCGTGTTCGATCTGGGGATCACCTTCACCCAGGCTGCCCTCGGCGCCGAAGTCGAAGTCCCCACGCCCTACGGGCAGACCAAGCTGCGGCTCGAGCCCGGCACGCAGACCGGGATGGCGTATCGCCTGCGCAACAAGGGACTGCCGCGCCTGGGCGAAGCGGGCCACGGCGACCTGCACGTGCGCGTCCATGTCTGGACCCCGACCAGGCTGTCTCCCGAGCAGCGCCAACGGCTCGAAAAGCTGAGCGAGGTGGAGGATCCGGTTCCCGAGGAGTCCGGCGGCAGCGGCTTCTGGGACACGATCCGGCGGGCGCTGGGCCTCCAGGAAGACGATCAGCCGCGGCCCAGGCGGCGCCGGGGGAGCGCGGGGGAGGAGTGAGCGGCGGGAGTTGCATTTTCTGCAAGATCGTGGCTGGCGAGATCCCGGCGGCGGTCGTCAAACGCGCCGATGGCATGCTGGCCTTCAAGGACGTCAGCCCCCAGGCGCCGACCCATCTCCTGGTGATCCCGACCACGCACGTCAGCTCGCTCAACGATGCAAAGGACCCTGGTGTGCTGGGCAAGCTGCTCGCGTTTGCGCGCGATGTGGCGCAGGAGGCGGGGATCGGCACCAAGGGCTATCGGGTGGTTGTGAATACGAATCCGGACGGTGGGCAGACGGTCTTTCATCTGCACCTGCACGTGCTCGGCGGCCGACCGATGCACTGGCCACCGGGATAGCGATAGCCGATAGCCGATAGTCGACAGGCTTGCCCCGATTGGAAGCCGAAGCTAACTTCGTGTGTCTCTAATCACTTAGAAAAAAGGGAGTCTATGCCGGAAGTCATCATTCACGATGACGAGAGCTTTGAGCGTGCGCTCAAACGATTTAAAAAGAAGTGTGAAAAGGCGGGGATCCTCGCCGACCTGCGCAAGCACCGTCACTATGAAAAGCCCAGCGAACGCAAGAAGCGGAAAATGAATGCGGCGCGGCGGAAGAATCGCAGGCCGCGTTACGCCTGAATGGTGGCTTCTCCCGGATTAGCTGAACGGTTGCGCGCCGCGATGAACGAAGCGAGAAAAAAACGCGATCAGGCGCGCACCCTCCTCCTCTCAACGATCCTCTCTGAAGTAAAAAACCGGGAACTCGAGCTCAACCGGCCTCCAACCGACGACGAAACGGTGGAGGTCTTGCGGCGCGGCATCAAGAAGCGCCGCGAGGCCGTCGAGCTGTACGAAAAGGGAGGCCGCGCCGAGCTCGCGAACACCGAAGCAGCCGAGATCAAAGCCCTCGAAGAGTTTCTCCCCGCCGCCGTTCCACCCGAAGAGATTCGTGCCGCCGTGCGAGCAGTCATCGCCGCGGGCGCGAACGATCTGGGCAAGGTCATGGGGGCTGTGATGCCCCGCTTCAAGGGACGCGCGGACGGAAAAGTCATTAATCAAATCGTTCGCGAGGAGTTATCGACCAAGTCCTAGAAACACTCGAGTTTCCCCAGGCCTTGGCGCGGGTGTCGCAACATGCCGCTGGGCCCCTGGGCGCCGCACGCGTCGCAGCCCGTCGTCCTGCTACTGATGCCGCCCAGATCCGCGACAGTCTGGCCCAGGTTGCCGAGCTGGCGGCTCTGCTGATCACCGACGACTCGATTCGCGCTGAGCCCGTTCCTGATATTTCGCAGACACTCGAGTTGCTCGATGTGCCGGGCAGCGCGCTCGACGCGTTGCCGCTCGCCGAGCTGACCGTCGCTCTCGCCGCGATGCGCGTGACAGCAGCCGATCTAAAACACATCGGCACCACGCACCACGCACCACGCACCACGCACCTCCGTGTCGACCCTCCTCAACGCGATCTCGAAACGACACTCGCGCGCTCCATCGGTCCCGACGGTTCCGTCTTAGACGGCGCTTCGAAGGATCTCGCGCGCGCGCGCGCACACGTGCGCCAAGCCCGCAAGCACGTCATGGATCGGCTCGGCGCCATCCTCGGCGGCCTCGATGCGACCGAGCGCGCCCCCGACGCTGCCGTGACGGTGCGCGGCGGCCGCTACGTCATTCCAATTCGCAGCACGGCCCGCTCGCGTGTGGGCGGCATTGTGCACGACGAATCCGCGACGCGCGCGACAGTCTTTGTCGAGCCGCCCGAGATCATCGAGCTGGGCAACGAGCTGCGCGCGGCTGAAGCCGCCGAGCAGCGCGAAGTGTTGCGCGTGCTCCGGGAGCTGACCGATTTGCTCCGCCCGCATCGCGACGTGATCGCCGCAGCATGGGAAATGTGCATCGCGTTCGACGACTTGTGCGCGCGAGCGCGCTATGCAGTCGAGGTGAATGGATTTGTACCGGAAATCGGGGGGCACCTCAAGATTCGAGGCGGCAGGCATCCGCTGCTCCTCCAGGACATTTCAATAATTGTTGAAATGACCAAACCGGTGATCCCCTTCGACCTGGAGCTCCATCCCGACGAGTTCACGGTGCTGATCTCCGGTCCGAACACCGGTGGCAAGACCGTTCTCATTAAAGCTGTCGGTCTGCTCGTTCTTATGGTCCAAAGCGGCATTATTCCGCCCATCGGACCGCACTCGGCGCTGCCCGTGTTCACGCAGGTGTTCGCAGATATCGGCGATCGCCAGTCGATCGCCGCGAGCCTGTCGACGTTTTCGGCCCACGTCGCCGCGCTGCGCGAAATCCTCGATGGCGCGGGAGCCGGCTCGCTGGTGTTGCTGGACGAGATCGGCAGCGGCACGGATCCGGCCGAGGGCGGTGCGCTCGCGTCGGCGACTCTGAAGACGTTGACGCGCCGGCGCGCGATTACCTTGGCCACGACGCACCTGGGCGCGCTGAAGCAGCTCGCCGCGGAGACGGTGGGGATCGTGAATGCGTCGCTCCAGTTCGATGCGGAGACGCTCACGCCGACCTATCGATTACTCAAAGGCGTGCCGGGGCGGTCATATGGGTTGGCCATCGCGCGTCGGTTGGGGATTGCGGCGGACGTGTTGGCAGAAGCGGAGCGCGCCGTCCCAGACGCCGAGCGAACGCTCGATCGTTTGCTGGCGTCCGTTGAAGCGCGGGGGCGGGACATGGACGCGCGCGCCCAGGAGCTGGAAACGCGCGCGGCCCAGCTCGATTTGCAGCAGCAAGACATCGAGCAGCTTCAAAGACTCGAATCGGCGATCAGGGCTCGGGAGAAGGAATTGGACAAGGGTGCGCGAGAGAAGGCGCGGGCCTACTTGCTGGAAGCTCGTAAGACAGTCGAAGCCGCTTTGGCACAAGCACGAGCTGCCGTCACGGAGGCAACAGCCAAGGAAGCCCGGCGGTTAGTCGAGGAAGCCATCGAGAAGACCGGGGACGAGGGACGAGGGAAGGGGGAAGGGTGGATCAACCTGGAAGATTTGCGTCGCACGAAGAAGGTCGCGGCTGTACCACGCACCACGTACCCTGCACCACGCACCGCCGCCGGCGTCGCCAGTGAAGTCTCGCTGCGTGGCCTTACCGTCGCAGAAGCCGAGCCGCTGCTCCTACGAGCCATCGACGACGCCCTTCTCGCCGACTTGCCGTACCTCCGGATCATCCACGGCAAAGGCACCGGCGCGCTGAGAGACTTCGTGCAAGCGGCCTTGAAACGCGATCCCCGGATCAAGCGCTTCGCCCTCGCGCCCGCCAACCAGGGTGGCCATGGCGTCACCGTCGCGGAGTTTGCGTGATCCCCGAGGAAGTGATCGAGCAGGTCCGCGAGGCGGCCGACCTGGTCGGGATCATCGGCGAGCACGTCGAGCTGAAGCGAACGGGGTCGGACTTCCGAGGGCCGTGCCCGTTTCATGGTGGGACCCATCGCAACTTCGCCGTCATTCCGAAGAAAGGGATGTTCTACTGCTTCGTCTGCCACGAAGCGGGCGATGTCTACGCGTTCTTCATGAAGAAGCTCGGCATGGACTACCCGACCGCGGTGCGTGAAGTCGCGCGGCGCGTCGGGATCGCCATTCCGGAGCGCACCGGTCCGAGCGGTCCCGACCCCCGCGAGCCGCTGTTCGCCGCTGTTGCCACGGCAGCCGACTGGTTTGCCCGTCAGCTCCGCGATAGCCCGGACGCGGAGCAGGCGCGCAAATACCTCGAATCACGGCACGTCACGATGGAGCAGGCGCAGCTGCACGGACTGGGCTTCGGGCCCAGGGGCTCGGCCTTTGTGGATGCGATGAAAGGATTGGGGCTGCGCGAAGAAGTATTGCTCGAGGCCGGGCTAATCGTTAAACGGGAGGATGGCTCGAAAATCCCGCGCTTCAGGGGCCGGCTGCTCTTCCCGATTCACGACATGCGTTCTCGCATCGTCGCATTCAGCGGCCGGATCCTCGGTGAAGGCGAGCCGAAATACTTGAACTCGCCGGAGACGCCGATTTTCCATAAGGGGCAGCTGCTCTACAACCTGCACGTCGCGCGGCATGCGACCCGCAAGGCGGAGCGGGCGATCCTCGTGGAGGGACAATTCGACGTGCTGCGGCTGTCGCTCGCCGGCTTCGAGGAGGTCCTCGCGCCCCTCGGCACCGGTCTCACCGACGATCAGGCGGCCCTGCTGCAGCGTCACACCCCACATGTCGTGCTGCTCTACGATTCGGACGAGCCAGGCCTCCGCGCGACGTTCCGCGCCGGCGATGTGCTGTTGCGCCACAAGCTCCGCGTCAGCGTCGCGTCGCTCCCCGAAGGCGAAGACCCCGACACGCTGGTCCAGAACAAGGGAGCGGGAGCGCTGGAAGAGGTGCTCAAGGATTCCGTCGACATCCTCGAGCGAAAGATTCAGATCCTGGAGCGAAAGGGGTCCTTCGGAACACTCGAAGGCAGGCGACGGGCACTCGATCGATTGCTTCCCACGATTCGCGCTGCGGGCGATCCGATCATGCGCGACTTGTATGTCACCCGAGTGGCCGAAGTGGCGGGACTGCGCAAGGACACCCTCGAGGAAGAAGTTTCGGACCAGCCGAGTGTTCCATTGGTCAGCGCTGTAACCGCGCAGTTCACACCCATCGGCACAGGCCCCAACGTCGAAAAGATGACACTGCTTGTGATGCTGAGCGGTCGGGACTGGACGACGAAGGTGCTGGACCGGGTGGATGCGGAGAATATGACCTTCGAGCCGTATCGGGCCGTGTTCGAAGCGATCGCCGAAGGTCGACCGGATCGTTTAGACCATATCAACGCGCGCACGTTCGAAAGCCTCCAGGCAGAAGGGCTCGGCAACCGTACACCCGATGAAGTCTTCGACTGGGTGGATCGATGGTTCGAGGCGGATCGAAAAACACGCCAGATACGGATCATCGATCGCAATATCGCGTTGACTGGGGACCCGGACGAAAAAAGTCGATTGGTGCTCGATAAACAGCGACTCACCAAGCAGCGAAATGCCCAACGACCTACTTGGAAGATTCTCGAGCAAGCAAGGAGGAAGGGTGCACCCGGATCTTGAAGCGCTGTTAGCGTTGCAGGACAAAGACATTGCAATCCTCAACTGCGACGCCCGCCTGAAAGCGTTGGAACCCGAGGTACGGACGTTGGATGAGCAGATCGCGGCAGCGGAGCGGGGGGTCGCGCAGGCTCGCGCCGGCATCCGGGCGGCGCTCGAGCGGCGTGACGGGCTGGAAGGGAAGATCGCGAGTTATCGCACGATGCAGGAGCAACGCCGCCAGCGGCTCGAGTGGGTCCGCGGTGCCAAGGAGGCCTCGACACTGATGGCAGAACTGGATCTAGCGCGGACGGTGCTGGCCAAAGAGGAGGCTGAGTTCATGCGCTCGGGCGACGCCGTGGGCGAGGCCGAGCGCAAGACGGCGGAAGCCGAGAACGCGCTCCAGAACGTGCGCGATGCGCAGGCCGCGCAACGCGAGGAGCTGGCGGGGAAGCGCCATGAGATAGCGAACGACCGGGAACGAGCGATGCGCGCGCGCGACGAGGCGAGCCGCGCGGTGCGACCGGCCCTCCTCGCGCGGTACGACCGCATCCGCCGCGGCAAGGCTCCGCTCGCCGTCTACCCGCTGCACGGCAGCTCATGCGGTAACTGTTTCACGGCGGTCCCGACGCAGCGCAAGGCGCTGATTCAGCGCGGCGCGACGATCGAAGGGTGCGAGGCCTGCGGCGTGTTACTGTACGCCAAAGAAAACGCCAAAGAATGATCCCGCCGCGCTGGGTTATCTCCGCAACGGCCGATCCCTCGGTCACCAAGACACTCTGCGCCGAGCTGCGCATCCCCGAAGCGCTCGCCGCGATTCTCGTGCAGCGTGGCCTGGCCGAGCCGGGACTTGCCAAGGCGTTCCTGCGTCCCGACCTCGAGCGCCTCACCGATCCGCACCGCTGGGCCGACATGCCGCAAGCGCTGGACGTCCTCGTGCGCGCCGTGCGCGATCGCCGGACGATCCTCGTGCACGGCGACTACGACGTGGACGGTCAGTGCGGTGCCGCCATGCTCACGCGTATCCTGCGCAGCGCGGGTGCGACCGTACATGCGTTCGTGCCGCATCGGCTGCGCGACGGCTATGACTTCGGCGCGGCGGGACTCGCGGAAGCGCAACGTGTCGGGGCCGGGCTGATCATCACGTGCGACTGCGGGATTACGGCGGTCCAGGCGGTCGCCAATGCCCGCAACGCCGGGATCGACGTCATTGTCACCGACCACCACCTGCCCGGCGACGAGCTGCCGCCGGCCAATGCCGTGGTCGATCCCCGCCGCCCCGATTGCAAGTCGGAGGACAAGAACCTCTGCGGCACGGGCGTCGCGTTTAAACTGGCGCAGGCGCTCGTGCAATTGCTGGGATTGTCACCAAACCTCCCGCTGCACTTTCTCGACTATGTCGCGCTCGCGACCATCGCAGACGTCGTTCCGTTGGTAGGCGAGAACCGGATTCTGGCGCGCTATGGGCTTAAGATGCTGGCTGATTCCCGCTGGGTGGGGCTGCGGGCGTTGGTGGAAGCCGCCGGTCTTTCCAAACGCCGGCTGCGCGCCGCGCATGTCGGGTTCATCATCGCCCCGCGACTCAATGCCGCCGGCCGCATCGGCGACGCCAACGACGGCCTGCGGCTCTTGTTGACCGAGAATCCGCAGGAAGCCGCCGCGCTCGCCCGTGAGCTCGAGACCATCAACGCTCGTCGTCAGGAGATGGATCAGCAGATCCTCGACGAGGCGATCGAGGTCGTCGAGCAAACACTAAATCCAAGCGACGCCGCCATCGTGCTCGGCGCCGACACCTGGCACCCGGGCGTGATCGGCATCGTCGCGTCGCGCCTCGTCGAGCGCTACGGCCGGCCGACGTTCCTGATCGGTTGGGAGCCGGGCGGGGAGTTGGGGCGCGGCTCCGGCCGGAGCATTGCGGGCTTCGACCTCCACGGCGCGCTCCACCGCGTCGGCACGCATCTGGAGAAGTATGGCGGCCACACGATGGCGGCCGGCTTCACGATCCGCCGCGACCGCTTCGAGGACTTTCGGAGCGCGTTCCTCGGCGTCGCCGGTGAGCTTCTAAGCCCCGCGGATCTCGCGCCCAGCCAGCGGGTCGACCTCGAGCTGGGGCTGGACGAGGTGAGCGAGCAGCTGGAGCGGCTCATGCGGCATCTCGAGCCGTGCGGGGCGGGGAATCCCGCGCCCGTGTTCGGCGTGCGGAACGCGCGCGCAGTCGGCGCTCGCCGGGTTGGCGCGAATCATCTGCGGTTCACGCTGGACGACGGCAAAGCTCTGCTGCCTGCGATCGGATTCCGCTGGGCCGACGCGGTGCCGGAGGACTGGCTCACGAACCCCCTGGATGTGGCGTTTCGGTTGGAGCGGGATGACTGGCAGGGGCGGGTGACCATTCAGGCGCGAGTGGCGAGTCTTGCCCCGCATCATCGCGGGTGAATTCAGGGGCCGTCGCCTGAAAGCTCCCGCCGGGCGAGCGGTGCGGCCGACCGGCGACCGGGTGAAAGAGGCGTGGTTCAGCATTCTCCAGCAGTCGATTCCTCATGCGCGAGTGCTGGATCTGTTCGCGGGATCGGGCGCTCTGGGTTTCGAGGCGCTCTCGCGCGGCGCGGTGTCGGTCGATTTCGTCGAGAGTCACAAGGCATCACTGGCGGTTATTCGGGACAATGCAGCAACGTTGGGCGCCGAAGCTCGGGTCACCATTCACCGGAGTGATGCGATGCGCTTCGCCGAACGGTTGCAGCCTGGTGCCTACGACGTCGCCTTCGCCGATCCCCCGTACGCGGCTGATGAAGCCGCGGAGCTCGCGGCGCTGTTTCGCAAGACGCCGTTTGCGCGCGTGTTCTCGATCGAACATTCCGCTGATCGCTCGATTCCGGGAGATGACACCCGACGCTATGGGGACACAGCCGTCACTTTTCTCTACGGACCCTTACCGCCCCCTCC
>DATFEG010000137.1:0-2038 GCA_035251445.1 Gemmatimonadales bacterium
CCGATCGATCGTGATTTCGGGAGATACGGCGAAGTCGGACAATCTGATCAAGCTCGCCAGGGGCGCCGATGTTCTCGTTCACGAAGCGATGTACGAGCCGGCGATCGATCGGCTCGTCGCCAAGGTGCCCAACGCAACCACGCTGAAAAAACACATCATCGAGAGTCATACGACGCCCGAGGACTGCGGGCGCATCGCGGCTGCTGCCGGCGTAACGACCCTCGTTCTCTCGCATCTCGTCCCTTCCGACGATCCGGCGGTCACCGAGCGCATGTGGATTGACGCGGCCCGAGCGCACTTCGACGGAAAGATCGTCGTCGCCCGGGACTTACTGGAGATCTAGACAATATGGAATGACCGGCTCGCCATCGTAACGTTGTCGTGTTTCGCAGCACGCAACACGGTGGTCAGAGCCACCAATTCGCGGGTTAGCGCCCGAGGGCGTCAGAGCCGCAACGAAGGGAGCCGGTCATGAAGAACGTTACCACGTACGTTGGAATCGATGCGCACAAGAAGGACCTCTTCGTGGCGATGTTGATCGGCGCGCAACCGACGCCGGTGACGTGGCAGCTGGCGAACGAGCCGCACGCGGTGCGGCGCTTGGTCCGAAAGCTCGAGCGCGAAGCGCCCGGGCCGGTGCGCGTCTTTTATGAAGCGGGGCCGTGTGGGTACGCGTTGCAGCGGCAAGTGACGACGGCGCGTGTGAGCTGTGACGTCGTCGCACCGGCCTTGATTCCACGGAAGCCGGGTGAGCGGGTGAAGACGAATCGCCGCGACGCGCGGAAGCTCGTGGAATTGGGGCGCGCAGGATTGCTGACCGCGGTACAGCCACCGACGCCCGAAGACGAAGCGGTCCGAGACTTAGCGCGCGCACGGGACGATGCCCGCGAAGATTTGCAGCGCTGTCGGCATCGTCTCGGCAAGCTGTTGTTGCGGCGCGGGCTGCACTTCGCTGGGAAGAACTGGTCGCGTGCCCATCGTCGCTGGATCGACACGCTCGCGTGGGCACACGCCGCCGAGCGCGCGGTCGTCGAAGACTATCTCTTGGCCATCGATCAGCTCGAGGCGCGGCTCACCGAACTCGACGAGCGGCTCGCCGAGATTGCGCACGCCGATCCCTATCGCGAGCCTGTGGCGTGGCTGCGGTGTTTCCGCGGCATCGATACGTTAACGGCCATGCTGATCCTGGCGGAGCTGCATGACTTTCGGCGCTTCGCCTCGGCGCCGGCGTTGATGGCGTATCTCGGGCTCGTGCCAGGCGAGGACTCGACCGGGGAAAAGCATCGGCGCGGCCGCATCACCCGGACGGGGAACGCGTTGGTCCGGCGGCTGCTGGTGGAAACGGCGTGGCACTATCAACATCGTCCGAGCGTCGGGATCGCCCTGACGCGACGGCGCAAAGGGCAGCCGGGACGCGTGATCGCGATCGCGGACAAGGCGCAGCAGCGTCTGTGTCGACGCTTCCGGAAATTGGCGGCGGAACATAAGCCGGCCCCGAAGATCGCCGTCGCGATCGCGCGCGAGCTCGCAGGCTTCCTGTGGGCGGCGCTTCAGCCATCGCCGGCGTCGGTAAGTTAGCGAACACGCCACGTGGGGATGGCATGTGATGCGGTCTGGTGACGGACCGCGAAGACGGCGGATGCTCAGAGGCACGATTGCGAGGATCGGCGAGCTAGTAATGCGACACGGACCTTCGTCCCAACTCGCGACTCTAGACTGCACGTCCTCCCGACGAAGCACTGTCATGTGTGCTCTGCCGCGAGTGATCGCGGTAACCACCGTATATCAGAGTGACTCGTCGTCGAAGCGCCCTCGATCGTCCGTCGTTTCCGCGGTCCGTGAACCGACGCGGAGACACACCATGCGACGGACACGGCATCCAGGGCTTCGCGGCCTGCGGCCGGCGCCTTCGCCGCCCCTGGACCCCGCGCCCGTCACATGGTGGGAAGCACTTATGCGACCAAGCTGCCGCTTGCTCGCCAACTGCCAAGCCACGATCGACCAGTCCGTGGTTTGACAAAGGGTCATTCCATATCAG
>DATFEG010000010.1:0-12693 GCA_035251445.1 Gemmatimonadales bacterium
CGAGGCGCTGACACCCCGGTCGCCGAGGGTGCCGCACCGTTCCCACTGACCGTGAAGACGTTGCTACAGATACTGCAGCGCGCACGGATTCCGACCCCGGGGACCTTTGTGGGGTCCACCCGATACACCGTTTCACACGACGGACAGATCACGTTCACGCGCTACGCCTCGCTGTCTCCACTCTCCTCGTCATCCGCTTCGCGATCGTGCCGGCGATCGACCACATAAATCGAGCCTGCCTGCGTCTTGGCATAGCTCTTCATCTCCGTTGCTGCCTCGCTCACCTGGGCCGGGTGCGTAAAGCGCCGGTGCTTGTTTGTGACTACGCCGATCGACAGCGTCATCAGCGGCACGCGGTGCAGTTGCCCGCGCCGATCTTTGCCGAAGTAGTACCCGGCGCGCCGATCCTGCTCATTGTATTGGTACGGCACGAGCGTATCGAACACGTTGAGCACTTCCGTGCATACCGGTCCGATGCTTTCGATCGGGATGACTACTATAAAATCATCCCCGCCGATGTGCCCGACAAAGCCGGCTTCGCCCACCATGCCCCGCACCACATCGTGCAAAATGCGGGAGAGCAAATAGATCACCCGATCGCCGTCATAGTAGCTGTAGCGATCGTTGTATTCCTTGAAGTGATCGAGATCGGCATAGCAGACGGCGAACAGCTCGCCGCGCTCCATGCGCTGGCGGAGCGCACGTTCGATTTCGGTCGTGCCGGGTAGTCGCGTTGACGGATTCACGGCGACATCGCGCTGCGCGCGCGTCACCAGCGCGTCGAGTCGGCCCGCCTGCTCGCCCGGTTCGAACAGCGGCGTGATCACCTCATCGGCGCCGGCGGCAAACCAGCGGCGGACCGCTTCCGTCGCATGCCGATTGATCACGACCGCGAGGGGGACGATTGCCAGATACGGGTCGCTCTTGAGACGGGAGCAGAGCTCCATTCCCTCATCGCCAGCGCTCTCGGCATCTACCACAACCAGTGTCGGAAGCGACCGGAGCACCCGCTCTTCGACGCCGCTCGCCTGTGCAATGGTGATCACGGGTATGCCCTTCCCGTTGACCCAGGCGGTCACGAAGTCAGGTACGGAACGTCCAGCCGGGGAAAAGAAAAGGATGGCTTGGCGCGACCGCACCTCACTCCTCTCGTAAGGGTAGACAGCGCCTAAACTTAGGCCTCGTCTCCTCCCGTGTCAAATTAACTGCTCGGAACCGGGGTTTCGGCCGTCACGGCGTCACGCAACTCGACCGGCTTGCGACGCGCGCGCACCCGCAGGTTCAGCGCTTCGACGAACACCGAGAAGCCCATCGCGAAATAGATGTACCCTTTGTGGATGTGCTGCCCCAAGCCGTCGGCCACCAGAGACACGCCGATGATTAACAGGAAGCTGAGCGCCAGCATTTTCACCGTCGGGTGTCGGTGGACGAAATCGCTGATCGGTGCGGCCGCGAACATCATGACGCCGACAGCGAGCACCACGGCCGTGATCATCACCCCCAGATGGCGCGCCATTCCTACCGCCGTGATCACCGAATCGAGCGAGAAGACGATGTCCAGCACCATGATCTGTCCTATGACGGCGGCAAACGACGCGCGTCCTCTCGGGTTACCGCGGCCGGATTCACCCTCGAGGGCCTCGTGGATCTCATGGGTGCTCTTCGCGAGCAGAAACAGACCACCCGCGAGCAGGATCAGGTCGCGCCCCGAGAATTCGAGGCCGACCACTGAGAACAGCGGAGCCGTCAGCCGAATGATCCACGCGAGCGCCGCCAGCAGCGCGATGCGTGTCGCCATCGCCCCAAGCAGCCCGACGCGCCGCGCGCGTCCTTGCTGTTCCGCCGGGAGCTTTCCCGCGAGAATCGAGATGAAGATGATGTTGTCGATGCCGAGCACGATCTCGAGCAGCGTCAACGTGAGCAGGCCGACCCAGGCCTCGGCGCTGGTGATCCAACTCATGCGGACCTCTCGGAATGATCAGTGATCATTGTTAGAACGGCACGGTAAACCAGACGCCCGTTCGTCCGCCCAGCCCCACCAGACTATGCATCTCTACCGCACGGCCGGCGGCAGCAGCCAAGCGCGCGGAAATCAAGGCGTCGACCGCGCTCAGCACGTGATTGGCGAGCAGGAGACCGACTTGATCCTGTGCCTTGCGATACGTGTCGTCGCTGCGCCGCACCGACTGTCGATACTCCTCGTGCTCGAGCGAATGATTCCGCCAGCTCCACTGAAATCCGGAGGTGACGGCATTGTTCCAGTAAAAGTTCAACGCATTGATGTATGCCTGGGACGTCGGGTCGGGTGGGACGTTGGGATCCGACCAGAACGTGCGTCGCGCGAGCAGCCACACCGAGCCGTTGTAGGTCAAAAAATCGGTCTCGGGCGCGAAGACCGGCCCGGGATCGGTGTCATAGAGTCCGCTCGCGGCGAAGCGTTCCATCTGCTCGTAGTACTCGAACACCGTATCTACCCGTTCCGGCATGTATGGCCGACGAGCCACATTGAACGCGAGAGTCTGAAACCGCGTGGCCTCGCGGGTTGCTTCGCGGTCGAGCTGCAGGAATCGCGACAGCAGGTACACCTCCGCCGCGAGGTACACGGCCGCCCGATCCTGGTGCGCCATCAGCTGCCCGCTACCGGGAACGAGCAGCGAAGCAAGTGGACGCACGTACAGACTCGCACGGGCCGCCGTGTCTTGCGGCGCGCGGGGCCCCGGCGCGGGGACGGTATCCTGGTGTTGCGCCTGGAGTGGAGCCACAGTGAGCAGCGCGGCGGCGGCAACTCCTGCCGCGCGGCCATTCATCAGAATGTCACTCGGAACGAAAAAAAAGTCGGGTTGTCGGCCTGTAGGTCCGATTCGGTGAGGAAGGCGCGCGCCAGATCGATGCCGAGCGACCCGCTTTCGATACCCAGGCCCACGCTCGGCCCGCTCAGCCCGTCCTGAACGAAGGCGTACCCGGCGCGCACCCGCACGAGCTTCTGGTAGCCGATGTCCAGGCCGAGCCTGGTCGCCGATTGGCCGACCTGTCCGAACGGGCTGTCGACGTCGGCGGCGAGTTTCAGGTCGAAAGCTTGATCGAGCGTGGCACCTTCGGCGGGGCGGAAATGCAGCTCATACTGCGCGCCGATCGCGAGGCGGGTAGGCAACGCGTCCGCCTGCGCCTGGTTTTGCACCTGCAGTCGGAACCCGAGGTTGCGCAACGCCACGCCGACGCGCAGGGGGCCGGCGGGACCGACGCGAAACTGGCCGCCCAGGTCGATCGCGTGAGTCGCGCCGGTGCCCGCGGGAAAATCGCTGCAATCGCCGCTGCAGTCGACCCGGAACTGCACCAGCTTGTAGTTCAAGCCGAAGGTGACCGAGCCGGCGAGCGTCGTCGCATACGAGGCAATGAACTCGAAGTTGCGCGGCGCAATGCGGGCGATGGTGTTGCCGTTGGCGTCCGTGCGCTCAAGGTCACCGTAGTCGACCAGGTACAGCGCGCCGCCGAACACGCCGATGCCGCGCGAAGGAAAGTAGGCCGCGAGCACATGGCTCTTCCCCGCGACGAGTGTGGCGCTATGCAGCGCAAATTCATCATCGGACATGGCCGCGAGTCCGGCTGGGTTCCAGAACGCCGCTTCACCACGCCCCGATGCCGCGGTCGCCGTCTGTCCCATGCCGACTGCCTGTGCGCCGACAGGAAAAACGAGAAAGAGGGCGCCGGCGTTGAGTGGCGTTTCTTGAGCGGCCAGGCGGCCAGACGGCCCGACGGCCAGGATGAGAAGCGCGGTTACCGTCCGGCCGGCCGTCAGGCCGGCCGGCCACGGTTCAGAACGGCTTCGCCTCATCGATCAGCATGATGGGGATGTCGTCTTCGACCGCGTAAATCAACCGGCAGGAGTGGCAGACGAGTGACTCAGCCGGTGCGGTGCGGTGCTCGAGCGAGCCCTTGCACTTGGGGCAAACGAGGATCTCGAGCAGGTCCGGCGCCAGGCTCATGACGTGGCGTACCCCAACCGTTTGAGGGAAGGTTTATCGCGCCGCCATTTGGGAAGCACTTTCACATGCAGATCGAGAAACGCCCGGCGGCCCAGCAGCGCTTCGATCTTGGCGCGAGCTGTGGCGCCGAGCTTTTTGATTGTGCGGCCGGCCTCCCCGATGACGATTCCCTTCTGGCTGTCGCGCTCGACGTACAGCACGGCCCGAATATATACCGGATCGGTGCCCTCTCGGAACTCATCGATCTCGGACGCCACACTGTACGGCAGCTCTTCATGCAGCAGCTCGAATGCCGCCTCGCGGATGAACTCCGACGCGAAGAAACGCATCGGCTGCGTCGCGAGATCATCGGGATCATAGTGGAAAGGCCCTTCGGGCAGCTGGCGGGCAATGGTTGCCAGCAACGGCTCCATACCCTCGCCCGTGACGGCGGAAACGAAGATTTCGGACGGTCGGACGGCCGGACGGTTGGACGGTGGAACGAGATCGGACTTGGTATAGACGTTGATGATCGGGCTCCGCGGCGCGCGCTCGCGTCCCGCGACAATCGCCAGCGGCGGCGCAGGGTATTCGTTCAGCGGGTGGAGATACGCGATCACCTCCGCGACGTCGATTGCGCGCCACGCCGCGGCACGCATCGCCTCATGCAGCTGGTACTCGGGCTCCAACAGGCCCGGGGAGTCCGTGAAGATGAACTGGGTATCGTCCCTGGTCAGCAGGCCAACGACGGGGAGCCGCGTGGATTGCGGCTTGGGGGAAACAATGGCCAGGTGCTCGCCCACGAGCGCGTTGAGGAGGGTCGATTTCCCGACGTTGGGCCGGCCGGCGAGCACGATCGTACCGCAGCGTGGGGACATGTGCGAAGTGTAGATGTACGCCGCGCCTTGCGCGAGTCGCTACAGGGTTCGTAGGCTGATATATGACCAAACGTTGGCTCTGGATCGCGGCGGTGGCCGCATTCGGCACCCCGGCGGGCGCCCAGGTGGAGCAGAGCGTGCGGGGCGAGCCCGATCACTTCGGTCCGGGTTTCACGAATCTATACGAGACGCGCGTAGAGTTCCGCCTGCTCCGGCCAGGGCACGCCGTGCTCCTGTGGGTGAAACCGCTCGGCGAACTCGAGGTCTACTGGCCAATCCGCAGCGGCGATCGTAGTGAGCGGAAGGCAGGACGCCACGCCATCAGCACCGCAGAAATAGCCTCGCCGATTCAAGCGCCGGTAATCTCCGGCACGCCCACCTCGACCCGCTCCGGCCAATTTCAGCCGAGAGGAACCGTCTTGTCGGCAGCGGCGCCCGATGTACCTGGCGATACGGTGACGGGCTACTGGGTGCTCGTCGTCCTTGATGCCCCCATCACGGCCCCGGAGATCCAGAAGCGGCTCGCCCTGATGTCGCACGAGGGGGGCGCCAGCGCGGTGCTGGAGCGCATCGCGCCGTTGCTCATTCCTGACGGCGTGACGTGGGCGATGTATTCCGCAGCTGTCGTCGTGCAGTAGCGCCGGCCCGAGTCCCCGACCCCCCCCCCAGTCCCGCGACGATCAACGTCTTGCGGCGTCAATGAAGGCTTCGAACAAACGCCGCATGCGGGGATCGACGTCGACCAAATCTTCCGGATGCCACTGCACGCCGATTAGAAAATGTCCGTTGCCGGTCTCGACACCCTCGATCAAGCCGTCGGGGGACGTGGCCACCGGCACCAATCCCGGCGCGAGTCGGGCGATTCCCTGATGGTGCATGCTGTTGACCGCGAGCGAGTCCGTCCCCAGCAATCGCTGCAGGCGCGATCCCGCGACGAGGTGCACCTCGTGCGCCAATGCATCGCGCCGCCGGCCACCGACGGGAAAGTGATCGTGCTTGATCGCTTCCGGGTGCTGCGTTCCCACGTCCTGATACAGCGAGCCGCCGACCGCCACGTTGACGAGCTGCGCGCCGCGGCACACCGCGAGGACCGGCTTCCTGTCGGCCAGCGCCCAGCGCACGAGTAGCAGCTCGGTCCAGTCACGCGCCGTATCGATGCGCCCGCACAGATTCGTGCGCGGCTCTCCATACGCCGCGGGGTCGACATCGACGCCGCCCGGCAGGAACAGTCCGTCGAGTCGCTCGTAGATGCGCCGCAGCGCCGCGTCGTTTCCTTCGAGCAACGGAATGACCCACGGGATGGCGCCCGAGGCGGTGAGGACGTCGACGTACCGCTGGCTCATGATCCAGCAACGCGGCAGCTGATCCGGAATGGCCTCGAGCGTTTGGGTCGTAATACCAATGACGGGCAATTACAATCCTTCCGCCGTCTCGGCGATCACGTGATCGACCACGGCTTTGAAGTCTCCGGTGCGAGCGTATGTGGCGAGCTGACGGTCCGCGCTCGAGCCCTCATCGAGGATTCGGAAGGCGTACTCGACCTCTTTGCGACTGCCCAACTCGTCCAGCACATCATCGATGAACCACACGAGCAATTCACGCACCAGCTCGCGCGCCGGAAGCTCGACACCTTTGCCAAAATCCACAAGGCGTCCGTCGAATCCGTAGCGGACGGCACGCCATTTGTTCTCTTCGATCAGGTCGGAGGGATACACCCGGAACGTCATGTTGTCTCGCCGCAGCCTCCAGATCTTCGCGACGATCGCCTGAATGATCGCCGCGATGCAGACCGCCTCGTTGACGCGCGTGCACACATCGCAAACGCGGAATTCCAGGGTCGGGTAGTTCCAGTTGGGCCGCACGTCCCACCAGATCTTGGAGCCGTTGGGGATGCACCCCGTGGTCGTGAGCACGTCCACCAGCTCGGTGTACTCGCTCCAACCGCGTAACGGACGCGGTACCCCGGTGCGGGGAAATCCGCGCCAGACGATGCTGCGATACGACTTCAGTCCGGTCTTCCGTCCCAGCCAGAATGGAGAGCTGGTCGACAGGCACATGAGGTGAGGGAGGAAATACCGCGCCACGTTTAGCGCATCGATCAGAAACTCGCGATCCTCGATGCCGACGTGGACGTGGGTTCCGAAGATCAGCAGGCGTTGCGCAAGCTCGCCCATGTCCTGTCGCACGCCCAGGTAGCGCTCGAGCGGCGTGATTTCCTGGTCGATCCACGATGAGAACGGGTGCGTCCCGGCGGCGGCGATGCGGAGGCCGTTCCGGCCGACCAGCTCCAGAATGTCGCGCCGCAGGCGCACCAGCTCGTCGCGCGCCTCCGCCGGGGTGTTGCAAACCTTGGTGCCCACTTCGACAATCGACTGATGCAGCTCCGGTTTGACCTGCGTCAGCACGAGGTGGTCGCCGCTCAGAATCTCCGTGATGTACGACTTCAGCTCCCGGGTCGCGGGATCGATGATCTGGTACTCTTCTTCGATTCCCAGCGTCAGCGACGGGGGCTTCATCGCGCCTCCACGAGGAAAGTCGGCGTCTGCGAGCCGCCGCCGGCCGTGACATTGACGAGGGCCGCGGTCGACAGGCGCGACATGCACCCGTCTACGTGTGTTCCCTGATAGGCGAAGGGGGCCGTATCCAGGATCCGCTCGGCGAACACCACGCGGCCGTCGACGACACTGGGATACGCCTCACTCGGAATCGGAACGCGCTCCTGAACCACGAACGGCACTGCGAGCGCGACGCGCACCTCCCGCTCCCACGTCGCAGCGTCGACCTCCCACCCAAGCACGATCCCTGCCCCGCCATAGGCGTCGTTTGGCTTGAGCACCATGCGCTCGCGCTGCTCGAGGATAAAGGAAATCAGATCGACAGTGCGATCCTGATAGCGCGTTTTCCGCTCCGCTACTACGCGCGTCCACGGAATATGCGCGTCGATGACCTCGCGCTCGTCGGTCGAGAACAGCTCCGCATTGCGCTCGTCACTCAGCACGGCGAGGCTCGCTTTTTTGTGGAGCAGCTTGCAGCGAAATGGATTCACCATACACACTGCCCCGGACTGTACCGCTCGGATCACGGGGTGATCGCGCCCGCCTCGCTCCACAAGCTCACTGATGAGCACCCGCTTATAGATCAGGTCGATCGGCGCGCCGCCGGCTGAGAGCCGACCGCCACTCAGCTCGGTTTCGCGCGGATCGACGATGCGCGCCGCGAGGCCGCGGGCGCGGAAGTAATCAACCCACAACACGAACTCGTTGTACGTGGGGACTTCGCGCCAGTCGAGAATGGCGATGCGCGGCGACGCGGGACTGTTCCCTCCCCGACTGCTTCTCCACTGCGCGTAGGCGCCGAGGAGGGCATGAAGCACGTCATGACGCGCGGGCAGCGGCCGGACATCAAAGCGGCGCGAGAACGGCCGCATCACTGGAAGCGCCAGGAACGCATCGGCCAGCGCGTCCCCGTACGCCGCGCCGGCAGGCGTCTCGGCGTTGTATTCGGTGAGATGGAATACGCCTTCATCCTGCAAGTAGAAGGCGTCGATGCGGGAAACCGGGCTCGGGTCTGAGAAGCCCGGGTCCCACTCCATGAATGCCTGCTCCCAATCGACCAACCCGAACTGGTCGCGCAGCGGCACATTCTCACGCGCGGCCTGGTAGCTGCGATCGAACGCGCGCAACAGCACGGCGCAGCGATCGCGCAGGAAGCGATACTGCTCAGGGGTGAAAAAGCGCGGCCGCAACACCGTGCACAGTGCCCGTCCGCCGAACAACAGCCCGCGCCGCCGCAGCTCGGCCTCGAGTGTGGCCTGGCACTCGCCCGCGACTTCATCGGTCAGGAGCCCGTGGTAGGCCTCGATTGCCTGCTCCACCCCCGACGTCACGCCGATGATGTGCGGCTCCGCGCGCGGCCGGGCGCGCCTTTCCGACCCCTGAACAGGTCCTGCCAGTGCACCGCCCGCGAGGTTCTGGCCGGACGCCGCGCAGCCGTGGCGAGCCGAATGACCAGATCCGCCATATGCTGCACGACCCAGTCGAAGTATTCCTGGGTGAGGGAGTTGATGTCGAAGTCCGGCGCAGGATTCATAAAGTCGATTGCGTAAGGCACTCCATCTTTGACCGCCCACTCGATCGAGTTCATGTCGTAGCCCAACGCACCGACGAGGGTGCGTGAGTCTGTCACGATGCGCTCTCGCAGCGCCGGCGTCAGATAATCGGGATCGACGATGTACTTCCGTGCCTTGGGGTCGTAGTGGATCGGAAGGATGTCCTGCTGCCCGATGCAGATGCATCGAACGAACTGCTCCCACTCGATGAATTGCTGGACGATCATCGTCCGCAGACCCGATTCGTTGTAGTGAGCCAGCAATTCGTCCCGCGTCCGGCAGATATAGACGTCTTTCCATCCTCCACCGTGTGCGTCTTTCAGAATGCAGGGCAGTCCGATGTCGCGCACGACGGCATCCCAATCGAGCGGGAACTTCAGATTGCGCAAGCTCTCCTGATGGCTGATCGCGGGGATATAGTCCTTGTTCGGCACTACCCTCGTCTTGGGACTGGCGACGCCCAGTTTGGTCGCGAGCGTCGCGCCGAAGAACTTGTCGTCAGCGCTCCACATGAAGGGGTTGTTCACGACGGCCGCCCCTTGCAGCACGGCGTGCTTCAGGTACGACCGGTAGAACGGAACCTCGTGCGAGATGCGATCGACCAGCACCGCATACTCGGACGCCTCGTCCATCGCCGTCGCGCCGAGTTTGGCGAAGTCCGCCACGACGCCCGTGTCGCGGCGGTTCACTTCCTCGATGAACTTGGGCGGAAACGACCACTCTCGTCCGACGATCAGTCCCACTTTAGCAGCCATACGTACGCTCCTCACGAAAGCTCAGCCGGCATATAGGTGCAGCTCGGTTCCTACGGCGTCTGCCATATCGAGCGTGGTCTGAAGGTCGGGGTGCCGGACCACCACGAAGCCGTCCGAGACCAGCGTCAGGATCCAATTGCGGCGTGGCGCACCGATGGGCAGCAGCTCGACCGCGGCGATGTGCGGGCCGAACCGCGCGTGCAGGCGATCGAGTCCCTCGATGTGGCGAATGTTGCCCGTGCCCTGCGCGCGTTTGAAGACGATGGCCGCATTGTAGCGGCGCTCCAGCTTGGTACTGAAGCGGCCGTGCAGCACGGCCTCGGCCCAACCGGTGAAGAGATCGATGTCGGACGCGTAATTCATGCAATCCACGGTGCGCGCGCCTGGCGGCCGCGCCGCGATTTCGCCGAAGATCGTCTCGCCGTTCTCCTTGCGGTACCACTCCATATGCGTGAACCCGGTCTGGAACTCCAGCGCTTTTAGCACGGCGCGCCCCATCTCGCGGCCCCCGGCGAGATAATCGGCATCTACGTCACGCAAGGCGACCGTTTGTGGACTAATCCATTCTTCCTGGCGCGCGGTCAGCGGGCGCGGCCGGTACAGGCAGACGTTCCAGTAAACGATCTTGCCTTTGATGCAGATCGTGTCGAAGGTGTATTCGACCGCATCGATGAATTCTTCGACGTTGACATCGCGCGCTTGGCCGAGGCGCGCGAGCACCGCATCGAGCTCGAGCCGCGAATTGACGCGGAAGGTGTCTGCCGATCCCGCGCCGGCAATCGGCTTCACGATGATCGGAAAGCCGATCTCCTCGGCGGCACGCTGCGTCTCAATGGCGTTCGTGGCGCGGCGGTGTTTGGGCGTGCGAATCCCGGCTTTCACGACGGCCTGCTTCATCGCGTCCTTGTCCCGAAACAGCGTCGCCTGCGCGACGTCCTGCCCGGCAACGCCGAGTTTTTCGCGCAAGCGCGCGGCGAGGATCACGCCCGGCTCCCACAGGCATTCCACCTGCGTGATCGGTTGCGCCGCTTTCCACGCAGCGACCTGCTTCACCACTCCGGCTTCGTCGAGCAGCGACGCGACCTGGACATAGCCAGCAAGCGATTGGCGCACGATTGGAGGAAGGTCGTGCTCGGGCTGATCGCCGATGCCGAACACACGCGCGCCCTGTACCGCCAACCCGCGGGTGAAGTAGTTGATCTCCGTGGGATAGCCTGGTGAGATGATCAGCACGTTCATGCCAGCCCCCTCCCGCATCCCACCCGCCCCTTCCCTCTTCCCTTTCATTATCCGAGCTCCACGCGCACGAGTGAAATCAACCGCTTGAGCGCCTGCTGCACTACCGCGGTCTCCGAATGCCGCAGAATCACGAATCCCTCACCCTCATAGCTCCCGGTGGGTGCCTGGCCCGCCGCGGGAAGCTTGGCATCCACCACCAGGGAGCCGACCTCGCGCTGGACTTGATCGAGCCCATGAATCGCCTTGACGCGACCGTTCCCCTGGCCGCGGAGGTAGGCCGCACCCACCGCGTACTTGCGCGGCGGCGCGGCAAAGTCGCCGAACACCATGAGGCGAGCCCACGCGGCGACAAAATCGAAATCGTGCGCCCGTGAGACGACCGTCATGATCTGCGCCCCGGGTGGGCGGGCCGCCACCTCGGAGATCGCGATCGTGCCGTCGGGCGGGGGGCGGCGAAACCATTCCATGTGGGTGAGGCCCGTTTCCATGCCGAGCACCTCCAGAGCGCGAACGCCCGCGCGGCGGATGTCGTCGTACTGTGGCTCCTCCACTTCACGTGGCAGGACGATGCACCACTGGATCCATGGATTGCGCAGGACCTCGAGCGGGGAGGGATAGTAATGGGTCAATGAGTGCCACACCGCGCGGCCGCCGATCGAGACCGTTTCGAAGGAATGCTCATCGCCGGTCATGTACTCCTCGATCAGCACCGGCCGGTCCGGCGCAGGGGACGCGGCATCCACGGCCGCTTGCAGCGCGGCCAAGTCATCCACGCGCGCCGTCGCCTGCGCGCCTGCCCCGCTCGGCGGCTTCACGATCAACGGAAAACCGGTCTCTCGGGCGAACGCCATCGCCCCTTCTCGCGAAGGGGTCAGGTGGTGCCGCGCACAAGGGATTCCCGCATCGCGAAGCAGCGACTTCATGCGCGCCTTATCGCGGAAGTTGCGCGCCGCCTCGACCCGCATCCCCGCGATCCCGCGCTGTTCGCGCACCTCGGCCAGCGGCACCTGGAGCTGCTCGTACGCGCCCATCAGGCGATCCACGCGGCCGAGCCGTCTTTCCAAATGATCGACCGCCTCCATGAGCTGGCCCGTGTCGAGCACATCGGGGACGCGCCAGTGCGAGACCTGCGCCTGCAGCGGTGGCGGCAAATCCTCGAGGGGTGCCTGGCTGATCACACCGGCGCGCACACCCGGCAGCGCGACCACTGCCGCAATCATGCGGGAGGCATTCTCAGAAAGTATTGGCGCGGCGAAGAGCACGACGGGCATGGGGAGGATACGGTAACCCACCGTAACGCTCTATGGAACCCGTGCGGCCATACTTACATTATGCGGCTGCCAATGAGACGGTATCCGCTGTTCTTCCTGCGTTGGAAGGCTCACGCCCGCTCCCGCGCGCACAGAGGCTCACTCCAGGTGGTTCCAGGTGGCGCCGGGGAGCGCAACCTGCTCGTCTACACGCCGGCGTCGTATGGCCGGGCGGGCCGGGCGGGCCGGGCGGACGCGCGGTATCCGGTCATCTACATGCAGGACGGGCAGAACCTCTTCGATCCGCGCACCAGCTTCGCGGGTGACTGGGGCCTCAAAGGCGGGCTCGCCTGGGCGAGCCGGCGCGGTGCCGACGCCATCGTCGTCGGCATCCCTCACAGCGGGACTGCGCGCATCGACGACTACACACCGTTTGTCGACCCGAAAGTCGGAGGTGGCCAGGGCGAGCGCTACCTCGACTACCTGATCAACAGAATCAAG
>DATFEG010000024.1:0-23364 GCA_035251445.1 Gemmatimonadales bacterium
AGTCGCCGTGAGCGGCACCGTCGCCCCCACGTTCACACTCCCGGGGTTGGGAGTCACCGTCACGGTCGCAACCGGCACCGCCGTGACGTTCACGGTCGCCGTGCCACTCTGCCCCTCGCTCGTGGCGGTAATCGTGGCGGATCCCACAGCCAAACCCGTGACCACGCCCGTCGTGCTCACCGACGCAAATGCATTGCTGCCGGTCCACGTCACGGTGCGCGCCGTCAAGACATTGCCGTTCGCATCCGTCAGAGTCGCCGTGAGCGGCACGGTGGCGCCGACGTTCACATTCGCTGTCAGTGGAGCCACCGTCACGCTCGCGACCGGCGCCAGCGCGACGGTCACGGCCGACGTACCACTCTGCCCCTCACTCGTCGCCGTAATCGTCACAGGTCCGACGCCCACGCCCGTGACCAAGCCGGTCGAAGTCACCGTCGCGCGGGACATATCGCTGCTAGCCCACGTCATGTCGCGACCGGTCAACGTATTGCCATTCGCGTCCTGCAACGTCGCCGTGAGCTGCAGCGTCGCCCCCACGTTCACGCTCCCGGGGTCGGGAGCCACCGTCACGCTGGCGACCGCTGCCGGTCCCGGGGCGGGTGTCGACGACGTGTTGATCTCGATGGCGAGCCCGCCGGCATTGAAAATCGGCCACGTCGCTGACACATTCGGGAGATTCGTGGCCCACTGGGTCTGGAGATCTCCCGGTGTGTTCTCCCCCGACGGCTGCTCGGAGATTTCGATAAATCCCACTCCCGGGGTGACAGCGGCCGCTCTCATCTGCACGCCGAACGCGCCGTATGCCACATTGCCTGGATTCGCAAAGGGCGCGAGCGGGATGATCAGGCCGCTCACCCTGTCTCCCGGTAAGGCGCCGATCTGCCGGATGGCCCCCGCGCCGTTCACGCCGCTCGTCGCGACGCCGGTCCACTGCGACACGCTCCAGTGAGCGTGCGACAGCGCGACGGTCGGGGCCGTAATCGTGATCGGCCCGCTTCCCGGCGTAGCGTTCATCGCGCGAAAGATCGTCAGCCGCTGCATGGGAAAGCCGCCAACCCCTGGGTCGAAGATGACGGTCGCAACCACGTCCCAGGCCTGCATCCCGCCGCCGGACAGCGTGGGATTGGGCGGGGTCCCCTGCGAGCTGTACTGGAGCACCGCGACCGTGACGAGCGCGTTCGGCGCCGGGGCGATCGAGGCGGTGGTGTACGTTCTCCCGTTGGCGGGATTGGTGCCGAAAGTGAGCAGGGTGTTGGAGAACCCGCCGTTCACCGTCACGCTCGCCGTTCCCACCCGTCCCTCGCTCGTCGCCGCAATCGTGACGGTTCCCGCGGCCACGCCCGTGACCACGCCCGTCTCGGTCACCGTCGCAATCGCGCCATTGCTGGTGGCCCACGTCACGACGCGCCCGGTCAAGGTATTGCCATTCGCGTCCTGCGGTGTCGCCGTCAGCGGCAGCGTCGCCCCCACCAACACGGTTCCGGTGGCGGGAGACACGGTCACAGTGGCGACCGGCGGCGGCGTGACGTTCAGCGCAGCCGTGCCACTCTGCCCCTCACTCGTTGCCGTAATCGTGACGGCTCCCTCGCCCACGCCCGTGACCAAGCCTGCCTCGGTCACCGTGGCAACCGCGTCATCGCTACTGGCCCACGTCACGGCGCGCCCGGTCAAGGGATCGCCGTTCGCGTCCCGCGGCGTTGCCGTCAGCGCCAGCGTCTCCCCCACGTTCACGCTCCCGGTGGCAGGAGCCACCGTCACGCTGGCGACCGGGATCGTGACGGTCACTGCCGCCGTACCACTCTGCCCCTCGCTCTCCGCTGTAATCGTGACGGATCCGCCGGCCACGCCCGTGACCAGGCCCGCCGTGCTCACCGTTGCAATCGCCGGATCGCTGCTCGTCCACGTCACGACGCGCCCGGTCAAGGGATCGCCGTTCGCGTCCTGCAGCGTCGCCGTGAGCGGCAGCGTCGCCCCGACGTTCACGCTCGCGGTCGCGGGATCCACCGTCACCGAAGCGACCGCGAGTGTCGCCACCTTGATCTCGATGGCCAGCGCGCCGCCGTGCAAACTATTCCAGAGTGCAGCGACCGTGTTGAGGGACGTGGCCCATTCCGCCTGGAAATCGGACGGAGTTGCCTCCTGCGACACCTGTTCGTTGAGCTCGGTGAAGCCCGCAAACGGGGTGATCATCGGAAGCCCGTGCACGCCGCTCGCGGCACCGAAGACACCGAAGGCCACGTTGCCGCTGTTCGCGAACGGCGCGAGTGTGACCGACAGGCCGCTCGCCAGATCGCCGCGCTCCGAACCGGTCTGGCCGATCGCCCCCGCCCCGTTCACGCCGCTCGTCTCCACGCCGTCCCACTGCACGACGATCCATTGAGCGTTGGATTGGTTGTTGCTGAACGAGATGGTAATCGGACCGCTACCGGGCGCCGCGCTCATGGCTCGGTAGACTGTCATGCGGCGCTGGATAAAGGGAATCGAGTCGAATTCCACCGTCGCCACTTCGGTCCAGGTCGACATGCCGCCGCCTGTCACTGTGGGACTCGGCGACACACCGAACGTGCGGATCCCCATCACCGCGACGAGCACGAGCGTATTGGGAGACGGGCTGATTGAGCCGGTGGTGTAGGTTGCCCCGTTGTTCAGGTCGTTGCCGGCCGTCAGCAGCGTCGGGGCAATCACCGGCAAAACTTGTGGAGTGAGTGGACTGAGCGCGTGCGGGGCTGTTGTGCTTCGCTGGTCGGTACACGTCGCCACGACGGCCAACAGCGCGATTCTGGCGCCATTTCGGAGGTAGGTCCGCACGTTCATGCCAAAGACCCTCTTTGTGTTTTATGCCGGAAGCTCGGGGGGGTGGACGCAGTCCATGCCGGCAGGAAACCCTGCAATCCTGATACCGCCCGAAGCATTTTGTGAACGTGATGCAGTGACACGCGTTAGAGTTGAGCGCATTCGTCCTTTGTAACGCTATGGCGACAAATTCGCGGGAATCACGCCTCGTATCTCGGGAATCGCTCTCGTGACACCCCTGGATAAATCGTTGCAAGACAGCGTTGATCGTCTGACGCGTCGCGCGCATGGCGCATGCATTGCGGACAACCCAGCTATTCACGAGAACGAGGTGAGCGGGTTGGAGCAGCAACACATAGCGGTGGGGCAAACGGCGCATGCTGTGACCCCCGCCCGCCGATTTCTCGCGTCGTTCGACATCGAAGACTGGTTTCACGCCGAGAACCTCAAGCCGAGCCTCCCCACCAACGACTGGTCGCTCCTCGAGTCGCGGGTGGAGCGCAACACTCACGAAATCCTCGATATCCTCGCCGCCACGCAGGCGCGATCGACGTTCTTTGTGCTCGGATGGATAGCGCGGCGCCATCCCGGCCTCGTGCGCCGGATCGCCGCGGAAGGACACGAGGTCGCAAGTCACACCGATACACACCGCAAACTCTACGACCTATCGCGCCGCGAGCTCGTTGCCGATCTCGCAAACGCGCGTGATTCCCTGGAGCAGCTGACCGGACGGCGTGTGCTCGGTGTGCGTGCGCCTGCGTTCACGATCACGGACGAGGGGCTCGATTGCCTCGCCGAAGCCAATTACTGGTACGACTCGAGCTATCACGCCTTCGGTATACATGACAGGTACGGCCGCCTCAGCACCCCCGTCGATCCGGAACAGTCCGTCGTCGAGGTCCGCGCGGGGTTATTGGAGTTACCGATGAGCCGGCTGCATTGGGGGCCGCTGACGCTGCCCTGGGCAGGCGGGGGATACTTTCGCCTGATTCCCTACAGCATATACCGGCGCGGCGTCGCGCATCGGCTCGCCCGCCGCTCCTGGTTCATGTTCTACTTTCATCCGTGGGAGCTCGACGTCGAGGAGCCGCCTCCTGCGGGTTTACCGGCGACGATGCGCTTTCGGGCGTACAACGGCCGCGGCCGCATGCGCCGGGATCTTCCCAACCTGCTGCGCGAATTCGGCTCCGCCAGGATCGACGAGACGCTCCTCGCCCTGGGCTATCGGCCGCGTTGATTGCCCGCGCTGCCCGCGCCGCCCGCGCCGCCCGCGCTAGTTCTGCGCGAGCAGGCTGTTGCGAGCCCTGATCTCGAATCCCAGCGCCCCCGCATGCGACGTCGCCCAGGATGCGGAAATCGTATTCAGATTCACCGCCCATTCCGCCTGAAGATCGCCCGGCGAACTCTCGCCTGACGGCACCTCGCTGATCTCCGTGAATCCCGGACCCGGCGTGACGGCAACGATGTTCTTGTTCACACCAAAAGCGCCGTAGGCCACGTTGTTCGCATTCGCCAAGGCGGCCAGCGGCACGCTCAGCTCGGTCACGGCATTGGCCCGCGCGCTACCAACCTGCGCGATCGCATCCGCGCCGTTCGTACCCGTGATCTCGACACCATCCCACTGCGACACAATCCACTGCGCGTTGCTCTGATTCCCCGTAAACGTGATGGTCAGCGGCCCACTCCCCGGCGACGCGCTCATGGCCCGATAGACCGTGAGCCGCCGCTCGGCCAGCGTCAGCGTGTCGAAGGTCACGGTGCCCACCTCGGTCCACGCTGCCATCCCGCCGCCCGTCACGACCGGACTGGGCGATGCCCCCCCCTGCCTGCGTGACAGGACGGCCACGGTCACAAGCGTATTGGGAGCTGGACTGATCGTGGCCGTCTGATAGATCCCCAGATTGACGATGTTGCTCCCCGCCGTCAGCAGGGTTTGACTGATCGTCCCTACGTCCGAGGCGACGACCGCCACCGTAGCCGTTCCCGCGAGTGTGGTTGTCGTCGCTCCGACCGTCGCACTCGCGGAAACGACCTTTTGCTCGGCGACCGTAGAGGTCAGCGAGCCCGTATAGACACCATTCGCGTCCGTCACGCCGGGGCCGGAGAGCGTATTGCCGCTTCCGGTGGCCGACAGGGTGACCGTTGCACCCGGGATTGGGATGTTACCGGCGTCACGAACCGTGACGGTGATCGTCGATAATCCTGTTCCCTGATTGATCGTGGTCGGATTCGCGGCGATGGTCGACTGCGTGGGCGATACCGGACCCGGGCCGCCGGCCACCACCGTGATGGTAGCGGTTTGCGTCACCGCCGTTGTTTGTCCACCCACCGTGGCTTGGGCCGACACGACCTTCTGCTCGGCAACTGTGGAAGTCAGCGAGCCTGTATAGACACCACTTCCGTTCGTCACACCGGGGGCCGAGAGCGTATTCCCGGTTCCCGTGGCCGACAATGTGACGGTCGCGCCCGGGATGGGCGTGTTACCGGCGTCGCGCACCGTGACGGTGATCGTCGACGTTCCTGACCCCTGATCGATCGTCGTCGGGTTCGCGGCGACGGTCGACTGCGTGGGTGATACCGGACCGGGGCCGTCGGCGACCACGGTGATGGTCGCACTTTGCGTCAACGCCGTCGTTTGGCCACCCACCGCCGCTTGGGCCGACACGACCTTCTGCTCGGCGACCGTGGACGCCAGCGAGCCTGTATAGACACCACTTCCGTTCGTCACACCGGGGGCCGAGAGCGTATTCCCGGTTCCCGTGGCCGACAATGTGACGGTCGCGCCAGGAACGTCATTCGCAAATGCATCCTTCACGCGAACGGTGATCGTGGAGCTCCCCGTACCAGCCGAAATGCTGAGCGGATCAGCTGTCAGCGTCGACTGGCTCGCCGACGGGGCAGCCGGCGCCACCGTGACATTCGCGGAGCCGTTGATCTGCGTGGTAACACCACTGAGCTGGGCCGACGCCGTGATCACTTTCGACTCGGCCTCGGTGGACGAGAGCGTGCCCTGATACACACCGCTGCTGTTGGTCATGCCGGGCGCGGACAGGGTATTTCCAGTGCCCGTCGCCTGGAGCGTGATGAGCACGTTGGGCAATGGCGTCCCGTCAGCGCTGCGGGCTGTGACGGTGACCGTCGCGGCCGCTCCGCCCGCTGTGATTGTCGAAGGCGTTGCGGCGATCGTGGACTGGTTCGGATCGACTTGCGGGCCACCACCACCCGTGGATCCGGCTCGGATCTCCAGACCGACGGCGCCTGCCCTCAGAATCGTGGCCCAACTGGCATCGATCGTCGCGTCGTTCGTGCTCCACTCCGCCTGCAGGTCGGCAGCGGTGCCCTCCTGGGACGGCTGCTCGGAGATCTCGGTAAAGCCGGCACCGGGATTGATCACCGTGGAAACGTCCTTCACTCCGAACGCGCCGTACGCCACGTTGTTCACGTGCGCAAACGCATTCAGCGCCACGTTCAACCCGAGCGCTCCATCAGTATTCGCGGTCCCGACCTGGACGATCGCTCCCGACCCGTTCGTCCCACTTGCATCCACCCCGCTCCACTGCGACACGATCCACTGCGCGTTGCTCTGTTTCACGCTAAACGTGATGGTCAGCGGTCCACTCCCCGGCGACGCGCTCATGGCCCGATAGATCGTCAGCCGCCTGCTGGGCGACGTCCGCGTGTCGAAGGTCGTTGTGCCCACCTCAGTCCATGACGCCATTCCGCCGCCCGTGATGACCGGGCTGGGCGCTAGCCCGCCGGACACACGTCCCATCACCGCCACCGTCACCAGCGCATTCGGCGCAGGAGCAATCGAGGCTGTGGTGTAGACCGTCAAGTTGGCCGGCTGACCCCCCGCGGTCAGCAGCGCGTGCGTGATTGTGCCGGTCGACTGCGGTTCGGTGACCGTGATCGTTGGCGTCTGACTCAGCACGGTCGTCACTCCACCGACGGTGACGGTCGCCGTGACGGTCGTCGTTCCGGCGACAGACGAGCTGAGATCGCCGCTCGCGAGCCCGCTTGCGTCCGTAGTGCCGGGCTGTGTGAGCGTGACTCCGCCCGACGGGCTGGCGCTCAACGTCACCGCCGCCCCGTTGATCGGGTTGTCGAACTGATCTTTCACGACGACCGTGATGGTGGAGAGTTCGCCCTGGTTCGAGATCGTCGTCGGTGCCGCCGTCACGGTCGAACCGGTCGCCGACACGACGGCGTGCGTGACTTCAACGGATGGCTGGTCCACAAGGGTGACACTGTTCGCCGTCACGGTGATCACTTTGGTTTCCGCAACGGTCGAGCTCAGGGTCGCGGTCGTAACGCCATTCGGATCGGTCGGCGCCGGCGTGGAGATCGTATTGCCGCTGCCCGATGCCGCGATCTGGACCACCGCTCCGCTGACCGCCGCACCAACCGCGTTGCGCGCGGTGACGGTGATCGTGGTCGTGGCGGTGCCGGCGACAATCGTCTCCGGGGAAAGCGTGACCGATGATTGGCCCGCATTCACGCTAACGTCCCCTGCCCCGACCGCCTTGATTTCCATGGCCACGGCGCCGGCAGGCAAGCCCGTCGAGCCCCAAGTTGCGTCGACCGTGTTGTCGTTCAACCGCCACTCGGTCTGGAGGTCGCCGTGGGTTGTCTCACCGGGGGGCTGCTCGGAGATCTCAGTGAATCCCGCACCGGGGGCGATTATGGCCGTGACCGCTTTCAATCCAAAGGCCCCGTACGCCACATTGTTCACGTGCGCAAACGGGTTCAGCGCCACATTCAACCCGGTCACCGCATCGCCCGCCGTGCTCCCGACCTGCACGATCGCGCCTGACCCGTTCGTCCCACTAGCATCCACACCGGTCCACTGCGACACGATCCACTGGGCATTGCTCTGTGTCGAGCCAAACGTGATGGTCAGCGGCCCACTCCCCGGCGCCGGGCTCATGGCCCGATAGATCGTGACGCGCCTTGTGGGCGTCGCCGGCGTGTCAAATGCCTTCGTGACCACTTCCGTCCACGCCGTCATCCCGCCGCCCGTCACGACCGGGCTGGACCCTGTCCCGAGGGACGATCGTCCCAACACCGCAACCGTCACCAGCGCATTAGGCGCGGGAGCAATCGACGCGGTCGTGTAGACGCCTTGATTCGCCGGATTGGCCCCCGCCGTGAGCAGCGTGTGGGAGAGGGCCGAAGTCGTGGAGACGGTCACCGTGGCGGACTCGCTCAGCGGCGTCGTCTCTCCACCGAGTGTCACCGTCGCCGTGACGACCTTCGTGGTGGCGTCGTCGGCCCTCAATGTGCCGATCGTGACACCATCCTCATCGGTGACGGCGGCCGGCTGGGTGAGCGTGCTGCCGGCGGCAGGCGAGACCGAGAGCTCCACCGTTGCCCCGGGGATCGGCTGGCCACTGGCATTGCGTACGGTGACGGTGATCGTCGAAGTGCCTTCAAGGGGAACCAGGCTCGGCGAAGCTGTCACGGTGGAATGCGATGACGAGACGCCGGAACTGACCCCGTGACATGCCACGAGGCCGGAATCACTCAGCGTCTTTCCAGGAACAGGAACAAACTTCCAGGCGTAGCTGTCGGAATACAGATACATCTTCAGGACGCCAAAATTCGCGTTGCCGAAGCGCAGCTCGCTCAGCGGATGGGCATTTGTGGGATTCCCAATGGCCGACCCACCCGTGCCCACGACGAATTGCCGAATGCCATTGGTGGCATCGAGCTGGCCTTGCGGATTCATCGGGCTGAGACGCTCGTAGAAATGCCGGTGTCCGCTGAGGACAACGTCCGCGCCCGCGTTGTAGAGCGCCTGGAAGAGCGGTCGTACCCAGGCGCTTGAATCCCCGCCTGAACCAATCCCCGTACCGGACGAGTAGAGCGGCTCGTGCCAGTAGCCGAGAATACAGGGCTTGGTGGTGGCGGCCAAATCGTTTTGCAGCCACGTCAGCTGCTCGGAACCGGCGCCGAGCGGGACGTAGTTGTTGAGCGCGACGATGTGCCAGTCGCCCAGATCGTAGCTGTAAAACCCCTTGCCCGCCTCGCCGGCAGCTTCGTCGAAGTAGTCGAAATAGCCCGCCATGCCGGCGGTCAGGGTGTCGTGATTTCCAGGTACGGGACGCGTCCGCGCTTTATGCCGTCCCCAGCTCGGCTCGTAACAGTTCTGGTAGTCGGTCAGCGAACCGACTTCATAGGCATTGTCGCCGAGTGTGAACACCGTGCCGGCGATACCATCGAGCAGGCCGGCCGTCGCCTCATCGTTGGTACTGAGGCACTCAGCGATGTCCCCAGCGCCGACAAAGACTTCGGGGGGGTTACTGGTGACGCTCGCCAGTGGGGTGAGATACCGTCTATCGGGACTCGCCGCATCACGGCAAGTGGCTACAACCAGGACCGCTACGACGATCGAGATCGCGGCGCGGGCGAAACTGCTCGCGTAGTGCCGAGGAATGGTTCGAGTCTCCGAGACGAGTGTGATCTTCAGAGCGGGCGTTCAAGTCGCGAGACCTCAACTCTTGTGCCGTGGCTAGACGTGCATCACAGTGACTTGGGTCACGCGGAAAGCGCTGACCAGGCTGATGGTTGCGTAGTGGACCGCCCTAGCAGGGTTTGGCTTCTCCTTGATCGGGCGTCGCAGCACTGTTTCGAGATTGTGGGCGAACTGATACAACGCCTGGACTGACCCGCCGCGCGGCAGCGCTAATGCGCCATTTCCAAAGCACTTGCCCCAACCACCCGAGCGCACGCCTCCTGCATTTGGCCGGGGCATGGAGGAATCAGCAGCTCGCGTCGTCGTCGAGCTCATCGGGGTAGCGGGCGCCGGCAAGAGCAGCATCGCATCCGCTCTCATGGGGCTCGACGAGCGGATACGGGCCCGTCCGCGCGTCCATAACGGCACGTACGCGGCGACGGTCCCGACGCTCCTTCCCACATTCCTCAGTCTGCACTGGCCGCCCAAGCGAGTGCTGACGAAGGAGATGAAGCGCATTCTGCGGGTTCACGCACTTCACCGGTTGGTGCGAACCGCCAGCGGGCCGGGCCTGATTCTCTTTGACGAAGGTCCCATCTACATGCTGTCGCGCCTCCTCGTCTTCGGCGGAGCGGCTGTGCAGACACCTGCATTCGCCCGCTGGTGGCGCGGGGCGATCGCGCTGTGGGCCCGGACGCTCTCGGCGATCGTGTGGGTGGATGCTTCCGACGACGTGCTGACCGCGCGACTCAATTCGCGGGCACAACCGCACCGGCTGCGTGACGCATCTGAGCCCGCCATGCGTGCCTTCTTTGCCTCCTATCGTGATGCATTCCGGCGCGTGCTCGCCGATCTCGAAGCGGCCGGCGCTCCCGCTGCGTGGATCGTCGAGACAGACGACCTGCCCCTCCAAGACGCGGCGGACACGATTCTCGCACGAGTGCGGACCCTCTCACCACGGGAAGTTTCTGTGAAGGGGATTGCCTGATGACGTCGACCCGGGCACCTGCCATCTCTGGTCCCCCGCGCTCGCCGGCGACGCTGGCGGTGCTGCGAACACTGTTCGACCGGATTCACGAGGCGGGGATCCGCTACTGCCACTGGAAGAGCAACCAGCACCTCGATGCATCCATGATCGGGGCCACCGATCTCGACGTCCTCGTCGATCGGCGCGACGCCGCCCGGCTTGCCGAGGTCCTGGCACATACTGGGGTCAAACCGTTTCGGAAAATCGCCGGCGACGAGTATCCCGGCGTCGAAGACTACCTCGCGTTCGATGCCGAGCGTGGTGCGCTGAGCCATCTGCACGTGCACTACCAACTCACGCTCGGTGAAAAATTCCTGAAGGGTTATCGGCTCCCCTGGGAACAAGAGGCGCTGGCGGCCCGTCGGTTCGATCCCGAGCACTCGCTCTATGTCATGGATCCCCATCTCGAGCTGCTCGTGCTCGTCACGCGTGCGGCAATCAAGCTGCGCGCGCGCGACCGCGTTCTCGCCGCGATCGGAACGCCCTACTTCAGTGGTGGGTTGCTGGTGGAATTCCGTTGGCTCACCGAGCGAATCGACATCGCCACCCTGCGGGAAGTCAGTAGACCGCTGGTCGGTGAAGCGGCAACCGCCAGGCTGATCGAGCTCGCGCATACCGCCGCGCCGAGCATGGGGCAGCTCCGTGCGTTTCGGGAAGTCATCGAGCCCCGGCTCGATTGGTACCGCATGTATGGAACGGTGGATGGGCTACGGCGTCGGTTCACCCGCGAGATCAGGTGGATTTGGACCGCAGTCATGAATTGGCGGCGTGGGTTGAAGACGCGGTCGACCCGCGTGTCCCCGACCGGAGGCCTGTCGGTATGCGTCATCGGCCCACAAACCGACGCGACGAATCTGGCCCGGCAGCTGTGCACGTGGCTCTCCACTGACATGGCGGTGGTACCGGACATCGGCGCGTCCAGCGGCGACGCGCGTCGGTCTCGTGGTCGCGGCAAAGTGGTCATCGCCGATCGCGTCCGCGGCACCGATCCGCTGCCCGTTGATCTCGCGATCCTCCTCGGCGACGCGCCGTTCCCCAACGGCTCCGAGCGCCCGTTTCACACCCCGGCGCAGCTGGTCAAGCTGAGCCCAGCCGATACACCCGAACGTCTCTTGAACGCCAAATGCGCCCTCTGGGAAAGCATTTGACGGGGGAAAGAGCTGCAAACAACACATCCGAGCCGGTGCCGACACCGGTTCGGTGGGCGCTCTATCTCTTCGTTTTCTCCTTGCCATTCGAGTATCCGGACCGGTCGATCCCAGTCGAGACAACGACGATGACCGCTGCCCTGCTCATAGGCACCGCGATGCTCTGGCCAACACGCTGCCTGCGGAAGCCTCCCGCGGCCGTGTGGCTGTTTGTGGCGTACGCCTATGCGTACTGGGCCGCCGTCGGAACGGGCGGAGGCTTCTTCGTCAACGACGCGATCAGAGCGACGATCATCCTGCTCCAGCTCGTCCTCGTGGTCACGATAGCCGCGAACGTCCTGCAAGAGCAGCAGATCGCCGATCGCGCGTTCCTGATCTTCGCGTCCGCGTGCGTAATCCTCGCCGCCATGACGATGCTGGGTATCGGGACAAAGGCCGACATTGATGCTGATACCCAAATGGTGCGCATGACGGTTTTCGGTCAGAACGCCAATCGGGCCGCGCGCATCCTGGGGAGCGGCCTGCTGATTCTCGTGGGTGTCGCCTATGGCCGCGCGCGGGCGCTGATCCGGCCGGCGTGGCTCGTGTGGCCGTTCATTGCCCTCATTGCCCTCGCCGTGATCGACGGTGGATCGCGGGGAGGCCTGCTCGCGCTCGCAGTCGGGTTGATGACCTACGGTGTGACCGGGACGACACTCAAGCACAAGATCCGCAATGCTGCCGTCGCCGTGCTCGCGGTCGGATTGGTGACGATATTCGCGATGCGCTCGCCGCTCATGCAGGAACGCGTCGCGATGGCCAGCGAGGGCAACCTTGCCAAGCGCGAGCAAATCATCCCCAACGCGCTCCAGATGTTTCTCGACCGCCCGATCGTGGGCTGGGGGGCCGAGAATGAATATGAGCTGCAGAAACGCATGCCCCAGTTGTACCGCGACAGCCGAGACACGCACAACCTTGCGCTGCACGTATTGACGACATCGGGGCTGTTGGGCTCAGTGCCCTTCTTCGCTGCGCTGTGGCTTGCCGTTCGCGCCGCATGGCGAGGCCGTCGCGGCCCGTTGGGCTCCGCCCCGCTGGCCGTCCTGCTGGCTCTCTTGGCGGGCAACATGTCCGGCAACTACATCGCCCTGAAACTCCAGTGGATCGTGCTTGGGCTCGCGTTTGCCAGTAACGCGCTGGCTACTCGGGCGGCGTTCGCTGCCCCCGCACCCCTAAGGAGCGCAGTCAGTCGCGCCCGCCCGTCCATTCACACCGTCACGCGGTCGATATGACAAAAGTCCTGGTCCTCGATGGAGCGACGACCCAAGCGCTGGCGTGCGTTCGCGCGCTGGGCCGCGCCGGCCACACCCTGCTCGTTGCCGGCGTCGAACCGTCGCCGCTCGCGGCTTGGTCGCGGTACTGCAGCGGACGCTACCGCGTGCAGGGGGAAACGTTGGAGGGATTCGCCGCGCTGCGCGACTGGGCCAGACAGGAAGGCGTGGAGGTAGTACTGCCCCAGACGGAGCGCTCGTGCATTCTCTGTAATCTCGACCGGACGGCGTGGGAGAGCGCCGGGATCATCGTGGGTTGTGCGCCGGAAGACCAACTCGTCCGCGCCTTTGACAAAGCGTACACGTGGCAGTTTGCCGAGGCCTGCGGTGTGCGCCTGCCCGAACATCACATTCCGCAAACGCTCGCCGATGGCCGGGCCGCCGCCGAGCAAATGGGGTTCCCCGTCGTCGTGAAGTCGCGGTTCAGTCACTACTGGACCGGGGACGAGTTCATTTCGAGTGGAGGAACGCACTACGCCAGCAATCGCGTAGAGCTCGACGCCGCGCTTCAAGCGTGCCGCCAGGGCCCGTTCTGGCCCGTGATTCAGGAGTATGTATCCGGCCGCGGCAAGGGACTGTTCGCGCTGTACGATCGCGGCACACCGATCGCGTGGTTCGCGCACGAACGGCTACGCGATGTGCGGCCCTCGGGCTCGGGCAGCAGTCTGCGCCGCGCCATCGCGCTCGAGGACCGGCTCCTCGCGCCCGCCGCGCGGCTGCTCAATGTGTTGCGGTGGCATGGGCCAGCGATGGTTGAATTCCGCGATGACGACCGAGGCGCGCCCTGCCTCATCGAGCTCAATGGCCGCTTTTGGGGATCACTGGAGCTGGCCATCGCCGCGGGCGTCGATTTCCCCACGCTCTGGCTCCAGGTTCTGCAAGGAGCGCCGCGGCCCACTCAGGCACCGTATACAACCGGAGTCACTCGACGTTGGTGGTGGGGCGACGCCAAGCGCCTCCTGCATATCGCCAGGGGAGCACCGCGAGGCTATCCGGCACCGTATCCGAATCTGTTGACAGGCTTGAAGGAAGTGCTGGGTCCACAACCGCCCGGCACGCGCAGCGAAACGTGGAGCGAGGACGATCCGGCCCCTGCGTTGGGAGAATGGGTGCAAGGCGTCCGTAGCCTGCTGCCCCGTCTCCGCACCAACGGGAATCATGCGACCACGACTCGGCCCATTCGAGTCCTGATGGTCACGAGCGGATGGCCGCAACCGGGACAGCCGCAGACCACGCATTTCATCAAGCGCCAAGCCGACTTCCTGCGCGCCGCGGGCGTCGACGTGGACGTCTTTCCGTTCCGTGGCGGGCGCAATCCATGGAACTACGTGCGCGCCTGGTTCGGGGTCCGCCGCCGCCTATTCCGCGGTCGATATGACCTGGTACACGCGCAGTTCGGACAGAGCGGACTGCTCGCACTGCCGACGCGCCTGCCGCTCGTTGTGACCTACCGGGGCAGCGACATTCTAGGAATCGTGGGGCCTGGCGGCCGTTATCGCCGCATCGGCCGGGTGCTGCAGTGGGCTGCGCGGCTCGTGGCACGCTGCGCAACCGCGGTCGTCGTCGTGTCGGAGCACATGAAGAGTCATCTGCCGGCCTCGGTGAAGGCAACCGTCTTGCCATCGGGCCTGGACTTCTCGCTGTTCCAGCCGATTCCGCGCGACGAGGCCCGCCGGCAGCTCGCCTTGCCGCTCAACCGTCGACTCGTGCTGTTTGCGGGCAACCCGGATCTGCCGCGGAAACGGCATGACCTCGCGCTGGCGACGATGCGCCTGCTGGATCCTTCATTACGCGCCGACCTGACGGTGGCGTGGGGCGTGCCGCACAAGCAGATGCCGATCTTGATGAGTGCCTGTGACGCACTGCTGTTCACGTCGATGCAGGAAGGATCGCCCAACGTCGTCAAAGAAGCACTGGCGTGCAATCTCCCCGTTGTTTCGGTGAGCGTGGGTGATGTGGCCGAGCGCCTGGCGGGAATTGAAGGCTGCGAAGTCTGTCCCGATGGCAAACCGGAATCACTGGCAGCCGCTCTGCGCCGCGTGCTGGAGCGCGGCGGCCGTATCGCGGGACACGACGCCGTAACAGTACTGGATGAGCATGCGATCACGGCTCGGTTGATCGGCGTTTATGAAGAAGCGCTCCGGCGCCCCCGCGATATCCGGAGCTCGACTCTCCCACCTTTGACGCAGCAGGTCCGCAATGTCGGTTGAATCGCTATTCGTCTCAGTGGTCGTCCCGTGCCGCAACGAAGTCGGCTACATCGCCGCGTGCCTCGATTCGATTCTGGCCTCCGAGTATCCAGCTGATCGTCTCGAGATTCTGGTGATCGACGGCCGGAGCAACGATGGCACACGTGCCATCGTCGAGAGCTACGCGGCGCGGTCTCCGGGCGTGCGCCTCATCGATAACCCGAAAGGGATCACGCCGGTGGCGTTGAACCTGGGAATTCGAGCCGCCCGAGGCGAGATCGTGGTGCGGATGGATGTCCACGTGGTCTACCCACCGGAGTACATCCCCCGCCTCGTCGCGGCACTCGAAACGAGCGGGGCCGACAACGTCGGGGCCGTGCTCGTCACTCGACCGGCCAGCGACAAGCCAATGGCTCGCGCGATCGCCGTCGCGCTCTCTCATCCGTTCGGCGTGGGGAACTCGTATTTCCGCATCGGGGTCACCGCCCCCCGGTGGGTCGACACCGTCGCATTCTTCTGTTGCCGCCGATCGCTCTTTGAGCGGGTCGGCATGTTCGATGAGGAGCTGGTGCGGCATCAGGACGGCGAGTTCAACGCTCGTCTCATCGGCCGCGGCGGGCGGATTCTCTTGATTCCTGACGTCCGGTCGTACTACTACGCGCGCGCAACGCTGCCGCAAGTGCGCCGGATGTATTTCCAGTATGGCTACTTCAAGCCGCTCGTCGCCCGCAAGCTGGGCCGCATCATGACGCTGCGGCAAATGGTACCGCCGCTATTCGTCGTGAGCCTGATCGGCTCGGCGGTCGCGGGCATCTGGGTGCCCGCAGCCGCGATTCTTTCAGCGGGCATCGCGGGGCTGTACGGGGCCCTGATCGCGGCTTGCTCGATCGGGGCCGCGCGACGGCACGGTGCCAAGTGCGCCCTGGCTTTGGCAATCGTGTTTCCGGTGCTGCATGTGAGTTACGGACTCGGTTTCCTGCGGCGGCTGGTTGAGCTCGTCGCAATGCCGCAGACGCAACGGGCGACCGAGCTGCCGCTCTCCCGCTGATGAATCGAATCGGTGGAGTTGCCAGTTTCGGGTATCACGACGTCACGGATGACCCGGCGTCGTCAGGATTCCAGCGGGCGGCAGCGGCGCCCTTCAAGCTCACGCGCGCGGCGTTCGGGCATCATCTGGACGCCATCACATGGGCACGCGCACCCGAGCTGATTGACGCGATCGATCCTGCCGGACACGGTGAGCACGTGCTCCTCACGTTTGACGATGGCGGCCACAGCGCTCTGTACGCCGCCGAGGAGCTGGTCCGGCGTGGATGGCGCGGCCACTTCTTTGTGATCACCAGCCGGATCGGTGAGCCAGGTTTCCTGACGGCGCAGGAAATCCGCCAATTGAGTCACGATGGACACGTTGTGGGGAGCCATACCCACACGCATCCCAGTTTCTTCCGGGAATTGCCCTCGGATCGCATCACCGAGGAATGGCGCACCAGCGTGGACCGCCTGGCTCAGCTCCTCGGGCAGCCGGTCCTATCGGCCTCGGTTCCGGGAGGGGACCTGTCAGACCGCGTCGTGTGGTCCGCGATCGAAAGCGGCATCCGGTTTCTCTTCACATCTGAGCCGACGACGGAACCCGAGCGCGTCGATGCGACGTGGGTGCTCGGCCGGTACGTCCCGAAGGTGAGTACCTCACCATCGCGCATCCGCGAACTCGCGCGCTTTCAGGGTTGGCGTCGTGCCATGGCCTGGCGCCGGCTCAAGCTAAGGATTCGCTCGCTTCTGCCTGGCTTGTTCCACCGGTATGTCCGGGCACGGACCCTGGAGCCTTCGCGTGTTCTTTAGCGCCTACCTGGGCGATGTCGCGGGCATTCGGGAGTGGCAGCTGGCGTCGACCCGGCACGCACGCCGGCTCGGCCTCTCTCTCAAGGTCGAGACGCGCGAATTGGCGGATGGCTCTCGCGTGGGGTTAGGGTGGCTCGGGGACAGACTTCGCACCCACCGGCCGCGATTCGTGGAGACCGCCGAAGAAATCGTCGCCACGACGTACGGGAATGAGACGGACGAATCCCGGTCGAACGTCATCGCGGTGCGGGTGTCGCTACTCCGGCGCGAGCTCTCCTTTCGCGTGCCATTCGCATCGCCGCAGCGTCTCTATTATGCGCGAATTCGTTCGGGGTGGGTGTTCAGCGATGACTTGCGGCTTGTCGTGGGTCTGACCGACGCTCGTCTCGACCCGTATGCCGTGTATCTGCTCCTCCAGTACGGCGCGGTGCCACCCGGAGTCGCCGTGTACAGAGGCGTGCAGCGTGCACCTGACGGGCACATGCTCGTGGCCGGGGTCACGCCGAACTCGGTGCGTAGCAACCAGCTGGACGATAGGCACGGATCGCAACCGTTCGTCGGGACGCGGGACGAGGCCGAGCGCGCGCTGACGGATCGGCTGGATGGGATCCTCGAGCCGCTTCCTGAGGGATCGCTCCTGTATTTCAGCGGCGGCGTGGATTCAGGACTGCTGGCGGCGCGGATCGCCCGCTTGGGCCGTCGCGACATACGGCTCGTCAGCTTTGCGTTCGACAGCGCCGACAGCGAACACCAGATGGCCACGCGCATGGCAGAACGCCTCGGACTCCGGTGCGAACGCGCCTCCTACGAACCCAACCAAGCCGTCGGTGTGCTGGAGCGCGCCCGACAGGACTACTCCTTCCCGTTCGGCGATATCTCAACTATTCCGGCGAGTATGCTGGTGCAGGCGTCGCTCCCCCATGCGAAGTCGGCCGCCACAGTCGTGGAAGGCACCGGTGCCGATGGTACGTTCGGTCTAGGGGCTCTCTTCCGGAAATGGCACCTCGTTTACGCGGCCCCGCGAGCAGTCCGTCGCTTGGTTGCCGCGGTCTACGACCGGCTGGACCTGTGGCGCACGGATTCTCGTGTTGAGCGGCTGTCTCGCTTCGTGCGCAAGAGTGCCGTCCTGCCTCTCCCCCACGCCGTTCTCGCTCAAAATGCGCTGGAGGGGATCGCGTATGACGCGCCGCGAGAAGCTCGTGGGAAGTTGTCGCTCATTGGGACGCGTTACCTCGACGACTTCGGTCGTAACCTTACCCCCCGGGATCGCTTGACCCTGTTCGATCTCTTGTGGGTGTGCGCCGGTCGGATGGCGCCCAAGACTTTCGATCCACTTCGCGCACGCGGCATCCGGCCGATCTATCCGTTCCTCGAGCCACCGCTCGTCACGTTGAGCTCGCAGCTGTCCTGGGATGTGAAATGTCCGTCGGGAGTGCCAAAGGGGCTCCTCAAGCGAATACTGGCGCGCGACGTGCCGGCTGAGTGGGTGTACCGGCGGAAGATGGGGTTCACTCGGGGCTCTTTAGCTCGAGCCGTCTTTCAGTCGGCACCAATGCAGGAGTTCCTCCATGACGTCATCCTCTCACCTCATAACCCGATGGGTGAGTTCTGCCGCCTTGACGTCGTACGACAGATGGTCGAGCACGCCCGACAGAACGCCCTGAGCGTGGGGGCGTACACCTTTCTGTGGACCGTCGCCTTCGCGACATCGTGGCTCCGTGCCGAATCCAACCCGACGGCGGACAAGGACCGCCCATTGGCACCCGCGCCGACAACGGAGCCCTTCATTTCATGCTGATCACGTTTTCGGGCTTGGATGGTGCGGGCAAATCCACGCTGATCGCCTACCTCGAGGACGTATTCCGCCGTCGACAGCAGCGGGTCGCGGTACTGCACCTGAACGACCATCTCGGGATCCATGCCTACCTCCGCATGCTGCGCGATCGACTGCGCAACAGGTCCCGGGCCGAGCTCGCCCCCGGCATTCCCGATCCCCGGTCACAGAAAATTCGCCGGCCGGCGCCAGGCGGCGTCCGCGGCGTTTTGTCACGCATCCGAGCGCAGCTCATTTGGAATAAGGTGCTGCGCCGGGTCTTCTACCCGGTCGACCTCCTGATTTTCCTGGGCTACCGGGCGTACCTCGAGTGGTTGGGCGGTCGCGTCCTCATCATGGACCGCTATTTCTACGACACGCTGGTGGATCTCACCCCATCCACGCCGCGCGTATGGAACCGGATGCTGCAGAAGCTCACACCGGCACCCACGATTTCGGTGTGGCTCGACGTGAGTCCCGAGGAGTCCTTCCGCCGTAAGGGAGAATTCTCGGTGGAGTATTTGCGGCGCCGGCAGAGCGCCTACCAGGACGTCCTCGCCGCTGTGCCAAGCGTCGTCCGCATCGCGAACACCAATCTCGAATCGACCAAGGCGGCGCTGTTGAGCGCAATTGCGAGTCGGCAGGAGCAACCATGAGTAGGCGCCCCAGTCTCACGCACCGCACGATTTCGGGACTCCTCTGGACGGTGCTCGGAAAAGGCGCCTACGGCCTTCTGCAGCTCATCGTGCTCGCTATCTTGGCGCGCCTTGTCTCCCCCGAGGCGTTTGGCGTGGTGAGCGCGGCTCTCATCGTGATTCACCTCTCCGCGATCATGTCGCAACTCGGCATGGGGACTGCGCTGGTTCAACGCCCCGTCCTGGAGCCACGCCATATCGACACCGCTTTTACGGCCTCTTTCGTGTTCGACTCGGCACTCGGCGCAGCCGTGTGGCTGGGCGCACCCCTCGCGGCCGGTTTCTTCAACAATGCGGGCGTTGAACCCGTTTTGCGGGCGCTCGCCTGGGTCTTTCCCGTGGGCGGCCTCTCCACCGTCGCACAGTCCCTCATGAAACGAGAGCTGCGCTTCCGAGAGCTCGCGAATCTCGATGTCGTCTCATACGGCGCCGGATATGGTGTCGTCGGCGTGCCGCTCGCGCTCATGGGGTTCGGCGTGTGGGCGCTCGTGGCGGCGCAGATGGTTCACAGCGCGGTGAAAACGGGAATCCTTTTGTGGTGGCAGCGCCCCCGGATCCGTCTGCCTGAGCCCCGCGCGTTCCGCGAGCTGATGTATTTCGGCGGGGGCTTCACGGTGGCCAAGATCGCGAATCAAATCGCGGCGCAGGGGGATAATCTGGTAGTGGGACGGTTTCTCGGCCCGCAAGCGCTGGGGTTTTATGGACGGGCGCACACTCTCATGGCGGCACCAGCGAACGGGTTGGCGACCGTGCTCGACTCCGTCCTCTTCCCCGTTATGGCGAAGGTACAGACAGAATCCAGCCGCTTGGCGGCGGCCTTCCGGCGAGCGATCGCGCTGCTGTCGCTCGTGTTTCTGCCCGTGAGTGTTGGGTTCGTGCTGCTCGCTCCGGAGGTGGTGCACCTCCTGCTGGGACCCCGCTGGACACCGGTGATTGCGCCGTTCCAGGTGTTGGGCCTGGGCATGATGTTCCGAAGCAATACAAAAATCGCCGACGCGTTGGCCCGAGCCACCGGCGCGGTGTACCGGCGCGCGTGGCGGCAGATTCTGTACGCCGTCCTGGTGGTTGGTGGCGCCTGGATCGGACAACGCTGGGGGATTACCGCAGTCGCGTGGGCCATGCTGTTCGCGATTTCTGTGAACTGGGTGTCGATGACACAGCTCAGCTTGACCGATGCGCGCATGCGCTGGAGCGAGGTCTTCGCCGCACAGTTGCCTGCGATCATGGTGACCGCACTCGCAGGCGTGCCGGGCTGGCTGGCGATTTCACTGCTCAGGCAGTGGGAAGCACCGGCGCTGCTGGTCTTCATCGGCGGCGCCGGCGTCATGCTAGGAACGGCGGCGATAGCCATCCTGAGCGCTCCGACCCGATTCCTCGGACCCGAAGGGCAATGGATGATCGACACGATGCGGTCCTTCATCGCCAAGTTCCGGCGCTCGTCTCAGCAACCGGCGGTCAACGCGGAAATCGAGATACCAAATACAAACGGGGGGAGCGCACGACCCAAAAGCAGCGCTCACCCCCGGTCACCGATCGCTTTACCGTAGCCTACCGCTGGTACGCCCCCGCATCCGGTGCGGCGCCCCGACACTTGCCTGTGATATCAAACGGCAACGCGTAATTGGGATCTGCGTAGCCGATTGCAGGACTGCCGGCGAGTAGCTGATTGTCCCAATTGGGCGCTCGGTCCTGTTGCGGCGTGTAGGTCGCCGGCCGCACCAACTTGGGATCAGCAATAAGCGGCTCGAAATTGTCAAACGTGCCGGACCAGTGCTTCTGCCCGCCCTGTCCGTTATTCCAGAACACGTTCCGACGCAGCAGCTGATTGCCGCCCGTTCCATCCATCGAGGCTCCTTCGCCGCCCTTCACGTTTCCGTTGTTCAGGATGATGTTGTTGGCCACGATCCAGGTGCCGGCCATCTCGAACGACGAGACCCCATGACGCCCGTTCGCCACGATCGTGTTGTTGGCAATAATCAGGTGGTGCGCATCGTGCCGCGCCATGAACCCCTTCGCGTCGTTGTGCTCAATGACGTTGTTGGCGATCAGCCCGTACGACGTCGGACTCAAGTACAGACCGTGCGACGTGTTCCATTGGTCGTCGGTATAGTCGCCGTTATACCCACCGTTGTCGTGAATGTAGTTGTTGAGGACGCGGTAGTCCGTTCCGGTGTTACCTCCGCCACCGACCCCGGCGTGCCAGTAGTCGTGCCGTACTTCGGAATTGGACAGCTCGAGATGTTGACCGCTCAGGTTCACCAGCACGGCCTCGCCGTTGGGGCCGGGGCCTCCGACGTTGCCGGTCGGACCATCAAAGATCATCCCGGTGACACGCAACCATTGGCCAGTGATCCGCACGCGACCCTGGATGATCGGCCGGCTGTCGCCCGGATAGCCCGCCAGCGTAATCGGCGCAGCCGGCGTCCCCGTCCGAGTGAAGTCGAAAGTCGTGCCCCGCGCGCCGTACGTGCCGGCGCGTAAGTACAGGATTTCGCCTGGCTGCAGAGTGTTCGCCTTGGAGAGCGACTGCCACGGCTGGGCCAACGTGCCCGGGTTCGCATCCGAGCCCGTCGGCGAAACGTAGTACGCCTGCCCCGTCGATTGCGCGAGGGGTTGAATCCAGGCCGTGATGCCCGCAGGCCACGGACCACACTGGCCCGGCGAGGGCGGAGTGTGGACGGTCAGCGAAGCGGTTCCAGTTATGCCCTCACTGACGGCCGTGATCGTGGCGTCGCCAAGCGCGACGCCGTGGACCATTCCGCTGGAGCTCACCGTCGCCAGAGCCGGATTACTGCTCGACCATGCCACCTCCCGGCCGGTCAGCACACTGCCCCCCGCGTCCTTCAAGATCGTGGAGAGCTGGTAATTCCCATCGACCGCGACAAACGCGACGTCGGGCACGACTGTCACCGACGCCACCGCTGTATGGATCACCGTGACCGTCGCGGTGTCACTCTTGCCATCGACTGTTGCCGCAATCTGAGTAGTCCCGGCCGCCAGGCCGGTCACCAGGCCAGCGGCAACACTCGCGATCAGGGCATTGGAGGCAGACCAGGTCATAGATCGGTCAGACAGAATAGCGCCGCTCGAGTCTTTTGCAACAGCAGTGAGCTGAAAGGTACTGCTGAGCGAGACGTCCGCGCTTTGGGGAGTCACTTCGACGGATGCTACAGGACCGGTGCCTGAAGGGCCGGAGATTTCGTCGCGCTGGGTCAACTGGCACGAGACCAGCGAGAAGATCCCGGGAATCGAGAGGACCGACCACAGCCTCGCCAATCGCGCCGAAAGTTTGTGCTTGAAGGTCATGTCGATGACTCCAGGTCAAATGGTCAGTGGCACGAGCCGCTGCCAACATCCGTGAACGTCTTTCCTGCGACGGGGATGAATTCCCAGGTGTACGACTCGGCATACAGCGTCAGCTTGAGGATGCCAAACGTGTCGTAGTTGTGCGCTTCCGTATTGGCGATTGGCGCCGCGAACGTGTAATAGCCGCGACCGCCACTACCCACGACGAACTCCCGAATGCCGCGCGCCGGATCGGCCGCGCCAGTGGGCGTCTGCGGCGCGAACCGCTGGTAATTGTGGTCGTGACCGACAAGGACGACGTCCGCGTTATAGTCGTACAGCGCCTGCCACAGCGGCTGCGAAGCCGTCGAGCTGCCGTGTGATCCCGAGCTGAAACGCGGGTGGTGCCAGTACGCGAGGACGCATTTGGCGGTCGTGGCAGCGAGATCGGCCCGCAGCCACTGCTCCTGTGTGGAGCCGGCGCTCATCGAGATGTTGCTGTTGAGCGAGATGATGTGCCAATCGCCCAGGTCGTAGCTGTAGTAGCCGCGACGGTCCGGACCAGCGATGTCACCGAAATAGTCGTAGTAGCCGGCCGCGCCCGACGTGTTGTACTCGTGGTTGCCGGGCGACGGACGGGTCCGCGCCTTGTGCCGGCCCCACGTCGGCTCGTAGTAATTCATGTATTCCGACAGGGTGCCGTTCGTGTAGGCGTTGTCGCCGAGCGTGAAGACCGTGCCGGGGATGTTGTCGAGCAGCTGCGCCGTTGCCTCATCCCCGCTGCCCGAAGTGGCGATGTCGCCCGCCCCGA
>DATFEG010000050.1:0-47065 GCA_035251445.1 Gemmatimonadales bacterium
GCGCCGATCGAGACGGCAGGGCAACTGGGGACGGCTGAACGGGACGTGCTGCAATACGAGTTCAAGGCCGATCTCAACGCGTACCTCGCCACCATGCCGCCCAACGTGAAGTCCCGCACACTGGCCGACGTCATCGCCTTCAACGAGGCGAACAAGGATCGCGAGATGCCGTACTTTGGACAGGAAACGTTCATTGCCTCGCAGGCGCGCGGGCCGCTCACGGAGCAGGCGTATATCGATGCGCGGGCGAAGTGCGTCGACCTGACGCGCGCCAAAGGCATCGACGCGACGATGGAGAAGCACAAGCTGGATGCAATGCTGGGGCCGTCGGGCGGCGTCGCGTCGCTCGTGGACCTTGCGGGCGGCGGCGGAGGAGGCGGCGGCCCCGGCAGCTCACAGTTCCCGGCGGTCTCGGGCTATCCGCACATCACGGTGCCGGCGGGATCTCACTTTGGACTGCCGCTTGGGGTCTCATTCTACGGTCGGGCGTGGAGCGAGCCGACGCTGCTCCGGCTGGCCTATGCCTTCGAGCAAGCGACCAAGGCACGCCGCGCCCCGACGTTCGTTCCGACGCTGACGCTGAGCTGAGACTTGAGCTCCGATCAGCGCGAAGGCCAGACATTCGCCGGCGAGTCCCTGCTCGTGCGGTATGCGAACTTCGTGAAGCTTCCGCACACAGTCTTTGCGCTGCCGTTCGCACTCCTTGGGATGGTCGTGGCGTCTTACGAAGAGCCTGTCACGTGGCTCACCGTGATTCTCGTGGTCGGGGCGTTTACGGCAGCCCGGTTCGTCGCGATGGGCTTCAATCGCATCGCCGACCGGCGGCTCGACGCGCGAAACCCACGCACGCGAGGACGCGAGCTGCCGTCGCGTCGCCTGACCGTGGGCCAGGCATGGGCCGCGGTGCTCGGCGCGATGGTGGTGTTTCTGTTTGCTGCCTGGGCATTGAATCCGTTCTGTGCCGCGCTCGCGCCGGTCGCGCTGATCTGGGTCGCGACCTACAGCTACACAAAGCGATTCACTTCTTTGTCGCACCTCTGGCTTGGTGCGGCCCTCGCGATCGCGCCGGTGGGAGGGTACGTCGCCGTCACGGGCGCGTGGAGCGATCCGCCGTGGCTGCTGCTGGTGATCGCGCTCGCGGTCGCGTGCTGGGTCGCGGGCTTCGACATCTTCTATGCGCTACAGGATGAGGCATTCGATCGTGGCGAGGGCCTGCACTCGCTCGTCGTGCGACTCGGCAAAGAGTGGGCGATCATCGTGGCGAAGGTGCTGCATGGCGCCGCCATCGCAGCGCTCATGCTGTTTGGGAAGGGCGCGGGGCTAGGGATACCGTATTTCCTTGCGGTGGCCCTCGCGGTGGCGGTGATCGGGTGGGAGCATCGTCAGGTGCAGCCGAGGGATCTCTCAAGACTGAATGCCGCGTTTTTCACCGCGAACGGCGTCGTCAGCATCATTGTGTTTGTGGGCGCACTGATCGATCGGATGATATGAAGCGCGGGAAACGGGAAACGCGCAACGGGAAACGGAAGGATGCGAACGCTTCACGTGTCCCGTTTCCCGTTGCAGGTTTCCCGAAACCACCACAGCCGCCCAGGCACCCGAAGCGCTCCCCTACACCGAATCGCCGCGGTCACTAACGATGGTTTAAGTTAGGGCGTCGCCGGCTCCTTCACCCCCGCCAAATCCAGCAGGAACGCCCACTCGAACGCCACCTCGCGCCAGCGCTTGTACCGGCCCGACGCGCCCCCGTGCCCCGCCTCCATGTTGGTCCGCAGAATCAAACGATTGTTGTCCGTCTTCATCGCGCGCAGCCGAGCCACCCACTTCGCCGGCTCGAAGTACTGCACTTGCGAATCATGCAGGCCGGCGGTCACCAGCAGGTTCGGGTACGCCTTGCGCTCGACCTGGTCATACGGCGAGTAGGACAACATGTAGCGATAGTACGTGGAATCGTTGGGATTGCCCCACTCGTCGTACTCGTTCGTGGTCAGTGGGATCGTGGAGTCCGCCATGGTGGTGATCACGTCCACGAACGGCACGTGCGCGATGGCGCCCTTGAACAGATCCGGGCGCATGTTGACCACGGCGCCGATCAGTAGTCCGCCCGCGCTGCCGCCGCGCGCATACAGCCGATCAGGAGTCGTGTACCCGCGGCGCACGAGATCTTCCGCAACATCGATGAAATCGGTGAACGTGTTCTTCTTCTTGAGGAGCTTGCCGTCCTCGTACCACGCCCGGCCCAGTTCCTGTCCGCCGCGGATGTGCGCGATGGCGTACAGGAAGCCGCGATCGAGGAGCGAGAGGCGGTCGGGCGAGAACGTCGGGTCGCTGCTCGATCCATAGGAGCCGTATCCGGCGAGCAGCAGTGGTGCGGGACGGGCCGCTCCCTTCCGATAGACGATCGAGATGGGCACCTGGACGCCGTCGCGTGCTCGCGCGTAGAGGCGTTCCGTGACGTACTGCGCCGGCTCGAAGCCGCCGAGGATTTCCTCGCGTTTGAGCAGCGTCTTCGCTCGCGAGTTCATGTCATAGTCGTAGGTCGACGTCGGCGTGGTGAGTGACGTGTATCCGAAGCGCAGCACCGTGGTGTTGAACTCGCGATTCGTGGAGGTGTACGCGTCGTACGCAGGCTCGCCGAAATCGAGATAGTGCTCGTTCCGACCGCTCCAGGGGCGCACGCGCAGCTGCATCAGTCCATTCTTGCGCTCGCTCACCACGAGGTGATCCCGGAAAAGCTCAAATCCCTCCAGCAAGACGTCATCGCGATGCGCAATGACTTCTTGCCAGTGGGCGCGCGCCGTCTGCGCCACCGGGGTGCGCATGAGCCGAAAATTTTTCGCGCCGTCGTTGGTGCGGATATAGAAGAACTCTCCGGCATGATCGACACTGTATTCATGGCCCCGGCGCCGGGGCTCGATGACCTGCGGTGCCGTAGTGGGACGGTCGGCTGGAATGAATCGATACTCGCCGGCGAGCGTCTGCTCCGCCCAGATAATCAAGTAGCGGCGCGACTTCGTCTTGTAGACGCCGGTGTAGAACTCGTCGTCCGGCTCCCGGTAGACCAGCTCGTCACGGGCCGCGTCGGTCCCCAAGGTGTGGCGATAAACGCGATCCCACCGAAGCGTCACCGAGTCCTGCTTGGTATAGAACAACGTGCGGTTGTCTTCGGCCCACGCCATGTTGCCGGTGACGCTCGGTATGACGTCCGGTAACAGCGCTCCGGTGCGGAGATTCTTGAAGCGGATCGTCGCGATGCGACGGCCGATCGTATCCGATGCGTACGCGACGATGTCCTCCCCCGCGTTCACCTGCATCCCCATCACCTGGAAGAACGCCTTCCCTTCCGCGAGCGCGTTGGCGTCCAGCATGATTTCTTCGGGGGCGTCCAGCGAGCCGCGCTTGCGCGCATAAATCGGATAGTTCTTTCCTTCCACCAGCCGCGTATAGTAGAAGTAGTTGCCCTGCCGGTACGGAACGGACTGATCGGTTTGGCGCACGCGTCCCTTGAGCTCCTCAAAGAGCCGCTCCTGCAGCCCTTCCGTATGCGCCATCACCGCCTTCGTGTAGGCGTTCTCGTCTTCGAGGTATTTGATGACCTCGGGGTTGTCGCGATCTCGCAGCCAATAGTACTGGTCGATGCGCACGGTGCCGTGTTCCTCGAAGCGATGCGGGCGCACGGCGGCGACTGGGGGCGCGAACGCCGGCGCCGCGGACGATGCAGGAGCCGCCTGTTGCGCGGCGACCACGGCGGGAGCGCAGACGGAGAGAGCGAGAGCGAGTGATCGAATGCGTGCGAGCATCGGCGCCTCGGGGAGAAGTGAGAATCGTCCCGTCGAATTAACGGCCGCGCGCCTTAGGTAGCCAGAGGGTATGTTAGGGCCGTGACAGTTTTCTTACTTATCCTGGTGCTGCAGACGCCCGGCGCTCTGCGCAGCGTCGAGGAGCAGCTCGCGCGAGCCGAGCGTGCGGAGCTGCGGGAGCCCGGCAGCGACAGGTTCTTCACGCTCGATTCCGCCAGCCTCGCGCGGGCACGTTCGCAGATCGAAGCGTATCTCCAGACTTCACCAGACGACGCTGCGGCGTGGGTACTGCTCGCACGCGTCGGGCGATTTGTCCTTCAGCCCACCCGGAGCGCGCAGTGCTCCCCGGAGCACGGGTGCGTCCTCGACAGCACGTTCAACGACGCTCCATTTCGAGCGGCCCTCGACAGCGCGCTGAAGCTTCGTCCTGACGACCCGGCGGCGCACTTTTGGAAAGCGCGGCTCCTGGGCGACGGCCGGCCGGTGCTGCACAACGGTGAGTTCGGCGTCGATGTCGACACCGCGCAAATGCTTGTACATGCCCGGCGCGCCGTCGCGCTCGATTCGCGCAGCGTCCGCTATCGGGAGTTTCTCGCCGTCACGCTGTCGGAAATGGGCTCGTACGAGGAAGCCGCGGAGGCGATCCGGCCGGTGGACGGTGGCAAGCATATCCTGTCGCTCATCTTTCAGGACCTCGCAGCGGTTCCCGTTCCGGAACGCGCGGTGGCGTGGCCCAAGGGCCACGCGGTGCTGGCAGCCGTGGGACTTCACGAGAGCCCGCGGTTCGCCGGCCAGGCGGGCCGCAGGTGGGTGACCGAACAGTCGATCGATCAGGTGGAAGCGTTTTACCGGCGCCGCTGGCCGTCGTTCAGATTCTTTCGCAGCGTGGCAGAGAATGGCCAACACGGAGGAATGCAGTACCTCCGTCCCGATCGGCAGGGGAAACTTCAGCCCGCTGCCGATTCCGCGTTCATGACCGAGCTCGCTAACGAATCGCAGTTCATAGGTCTGCTGCTGGCCGTTGGCCAGTCCGGTCCGCGGTTCGACCGGCCCGGTGCGCGATACCCTGCCGCTGTTGCCGGCAAAGACGTCTTCTCGGAGATCATCATCGTGACCGGCCGGAAAGGCAACTGACGAGACGCCGTGCCCGAATCTCCACCGGTCGTCCTTGCCATCACCGGAGCCTCGGGAGCGCCCTACGCCGTACGCCTGCTCGAGATGCTCGCGACGTACTCCGTCTCCACTTGGCTGCTCGTCTCGAGCCACGGGTGGCGACTCCTCGCCGAAGAGTGCGGGATCAAAGACGAAGCTAGTCTCAAGAAAGCGACCGGAGGCCAGTGGGCGAGTGTACGCGTCTTCAACGACGGCGACCGCGGCGCCGAGCCGGCGTCGGGATCGGTGAAGACGCAGGGGATGGTCGTGTGTCCCTGCTCGATGGGAACGATGGCCGCAATCGCACACGGCACGAGCCGCTCGCTGATCGAGCGCGCCGCCGACGTGACGCTCAAGGAGCGCCGCAAGCTCGTGCTCGTGCCGCGGGAGACGCCGCTGTCGCTCGTCCATCTCCGCAACATGATGCACGCTGCCGAGGCGGGAGCCGTGATCCTGCCCGCGGCGCCGGGCTTTTATCAGCGGCCCCAAGAAGTCGGCCAGCTCGTCGATTTCATCGTGCAGCGCATCATCGACCATTTTGGTCTGGCAATTCCGCTGCTCAAACCGTGGCAGGGATGACATGGACGTGCGCGAGCTGCTGTCCCGCGACGTCACACCGGAGCTGTACCGCGAGGTGCGCGAGCTGTGGAAGGCGCATTCGATTGCGGAAGACAAGCGAGACATTGCCGGGCTGATTGCCACGCTCACGCCCGATTGCGTCTACGAGGTCGTCGGTGAAGCGGGAGCCCGTTGGGAGGGCCACGCGGGGGCCACTCGTTTCTACATGGAGTTACTGGGCGCCTTTCCGGACATCCATTTCGATCTCCAGCAAATCGTGATCGGCCCTCAGGGTGTCTGTGAAGAAGCCAAGGTGACGGGCACCCATAAGGGGAAATGGCTTTCGCACGCGCCGACCGGCGATATGGTCGAGTTTCGCGTCGTGATCTTTTTCCCCTGGGACCCGCGGGCCAAGAAATTCAAGGGAGAACGCGTGTTCGCTCAGCTATGATTGCCTTGCTCTTCATCCTTACTCTTCAAGACACGACGCGCTACACGCATGCCGACACGCTGCGTGGCTCGAATGGACCAGGGCGCGCCTGGTGGGACGTGCAGTTTTACGACCTGCACGTGCGCGTGGATCCGACAGATTCGAGCATCACTGGCAGGAATGGCATCACCTATCGGGTGCTCCAGAGTCCCGGCGCGACCGGCATGCAAGTCGATCTGCAGATGCCCCTCCAGGTCGACAGCATCATTCAGGATCGCAGGAAGCTGCGATATCGGCGGGATGGGAATGCGTTCTTTGTCTCGCTGCCGAGCCGTCAACGGTCAGGCGAAATCCGCACGATCACCGTGTGGTATCGCGGCAAACCCCGGGTCGGCCGGCGCCTGCCGTGGGATGGGGGCTTCGCGTTCGCGAGGGACAGCCTGGGCCATCCGTGGATCGCAACCGCGAACGAAGGGACAGGGGCCAGCATCTGGTGGCCCAACAAGGACTACACAGCGGACGAGCCGGACAGCCAGCGCATTGCGATCACCGTCCCGGATTCGCTGATCAACGTCTCGAACGGCCGGCTGCGAAACACGAAGCGCAACGGCGACGGTACGACGACGTATGAATGGTTCGTCAATGATCCGATCAATAACTACAACGTGACGATCAATGCCGGCCGCTACGCGCACTTCAGCGATACGCTCGCCGGGGCCGCGGGAAGGTTGTCCCTCGACTTTTGGCCGCTCGCGTACCATGCAGACACCGCGCGCGGACAGTTCAAACAGGTCGTCACGACGCTACGATGCTTCGAGCATTGGTTCGGTCCATTTCCCTGGTATACCGACGGCTATAAGATCGTCGAGACACCGCACCTGGGCATGGAGCATCAGAGCGCGATCGCCTATGGCAACCATTACCTGAACGGCTACCGGGGCCGCGATTTGTCGGGCACGGGGCTCGGCTTGCAGTGGGATTTCATCATCGTGCACGAGACGGCGCACGAGTGGTGGGGCAACAACATCTCGGCGCAGGACCACGCCGACATGTGGGTGCACGAGAGCTTCGGCAATTATGCCGAGGGGATCTACACCGAGTGCCGGCTCGGGAAGATCGCAGGCGCGGCGTACATCATCGGGACCCGCGCCGGCATTCGGAACGATCGGCCGATTGTTCCAGCCTTTGGCGTCAATGCACAAGGCTCGGGCGACATGTATCCCAAGGGTGGGAACATGCTCCATTCGATTCGCGCGATCATCGACGATGATGCCAAGTGGCGCGATATCCTGCGGGGGCTGAACAAAACCTTTTACCATCGAACTGTCACCGGCAAGCAAGTGCAGGACTTTATCAGTCGCGAAGCCGGGATGGATCTCAGTGAAGTGTTCGCGCAGTATCTCACCACCACGCAGATCCCGGTCTTCGAGTATCGCGTTCGCGATGGCGGGCTCGACTACCGGTGGGCCAACGTCGTCTCCGGTTTCGATATGCCCGTGCGCGTCAACGTCCCAGGGATCGGCACGCGGGTCTTGCGTCCCACCGAGTCGTGGCAGGGGCTGGACGTGGCGTCGCCCAAAGCGGGCGAGCTGCGTGTGGACGAGAACTTCTACGTAACCGCCCGCAACGTTGGAGCGGCCGCGACCGCTCCGGCCCCTGGACCCTGACCTCGCGTTTCCGATTCCTTCTGCTCGTGTTTCTGGGTTGTGGACGCGGTGCGTCGACGCCCGAGTCGCCTGCACCGGCGGCGGAGCGGCCCCCCGCGCCCCCCGCGCGCCCCGCACCCGCGGCTGTGCCGTCAGGGGCGCTGGACGATCTGTTGGGGGCCAACGTAGGCGCGGACTCTGCCTTTCCATGGTCTGGGACCCGACGGCTCACGTGGCGTGATTTCCGTGGCCGGCCCCCAGCCGGCGGTGACGAGGTCGCGAAGACGGCCTATGCGTTGTTCTATGCGTGGAAGTGCCGGGGCAACGCGTTCGATTTTCGTGTGATCGCGGCGTTCCGTCCTCGGCAGTCCTGGGTAAAGTCGGTGGTGCTGAACGACACCGCCCTGCGCCGGAGCACGCTGGGACACGAGCAGACCCACTTCGATCTCGCGGAGGTACATGCGCGGCTCATGGCGCAATACTTCGCAGCGCTCGCGAACGCGTGCCGCAAGACAGATCAGGAGCTCACGAACCTGGCCGGGCTCCTGATTCAGGATGAGAAGGCCGAGCAACAACGGTACGATGTCGAGACGGACCACGGACTGCGCGCGGACAGGCAGGCGGCGTGGACTCTCGAGGTTGGGCGGCGCCTCGGCCGTTCGCCGCGGCGATGAGGCTTGGTGTTATCTCGGATACGCATGGCCTGCTGCGTCCGCAGGTGTTCGAGATCTTTCACGAAGTCGATCACATCCTGCATGGCGGCGACGTTGGGCCGGAGGAGCTACTGATCGAGCTGCGCGCGCTCGCGCCCGTTACAGCTGTCTACGGCAACACCGACGATTCTGAGTTGCGCGCCAAGTTGCCGCAGGTTGCCGAGTTCGAGCTGGAAGGATTTTCGATTGTCGTGACTCATGGTGACCAGTTCGGCAGTCCCAGTCCCGCCGTGCTGCACGAGGCCTTCCCGAACGCCGAGATCATCATTTTTGGGCACAGCCACCGGCCGCTGCTCCAATTGGTGGACAAAACGGTGACGGTGATGAACCCAGGCGGGGCAGGGGCGTCTCGGTTTGGAATATTGCCGACGGTGGGGATTCTCGAGCTCGAGCCGGGGATTCCGCCGCGGGGGAGGATTGTGCCGCTGGATTAAATAGGCTCCGGCATGACCGTCGGCGGTCGCAGTCGCAGGTAGACGAGGACGCCGACCGGCGTGCGACTGCCGTAAAACAGGCGTAGCTGCTCTGGTACGAAGTCGAGATCGCCTCGCGCACCAAGCCACAGGCCGACCTTCCGTATTGTGCCGAGCCGGCGGGCGTAGCCCAGCGCGACGTTGCCGATCGGCACCGTCTCACTCACTGACCCCACGAGCGCGAGCTCTTCCGCCGTGCGGGTCACGTACTCCGCGCGTCCGAACACCGCGTTCCGCTCATCGAGATCGACATTGGTCTCGATGAGCGCCGTATTCAGCACGCGTCGGGTGTCAGCCGGCACATTCGCGCCCCAAATGAAAGACGTGGACCACACACCGCCTTGTCGCGGCGCGACATGCATGACCGAGACCCCCAGGCGATGGAGCGCATGGTCATGCGGGCCGCGGCCCTCCGCCAGGTACGCGGCGTAACCGGACACGCTCCAGCGATCGCTCGAATTCACCGTCGCACGAGCGGCAAACGAGTTCAGCTTGGCGCTGGCAAAGTCGAAGTTCGTGCGGACCTCGTCAGGATGATTGCCATTGAACGCCGATGCCTCGAGATGAAGGGTGCGACTGAATACGCCCAGCGTCGCGACGCCGAAGCTTTCGTGCGTGACATCCTGTGAGTGATGGCCGAGCGACGCCGTGGGGTCGTTCTCGGCCGATGGGCGGTGCAGGTAGGCGACCGGACCGAGCGCCGGCTCGCCGACTGCGGCGACGTAGACGGACCACCGCACACTCCCGGTGAGAGGGCGGTCGTACAGCGCGGCGACTTCGCTGAACAATTCATGCGGATGCATGCGGTCGGTGACAGTCCCCCCTTCATACGGCTGCGCGACCTGCAAGAGCTGGGGATAGCCCGCCTTGGTCAGCGTGAAATACTCGGCGCTCGCCATCACGCGCAGCCGCAAAGCCCCCGGACCCAGCGTGCGGACCGCGTCGGCCATGAGCCAGTTCATGCTGCCGAGCTGATAGTTGCCGCGCTGGCCGAATTCCTTCACGTACTGCAGGAACACGGCGCCATGCATCATCAGGCGCCAGTCGGACACTTGCAGATGAAAGGCCCGCATTGGAGTAGCCGCAGGAAGCCACGATGTCCCCGACCCGAATGGGGGGAATTCCACTGCCGCCACATGGCCCTCGTGCTGCGCCAGCACCGGCGTTGCCGCCAGCGCCAACGCGAGCTCAATGCACCAGAACTTGGATCGGTCCGTAGGCCGTCGTCGTGCTGTCGGCGAGGAATAGGACCGAGACGAACAGGGATCCCTCGGTGCCGGCTGCGGCCGTCGGTGTCACGTCCTTCAGGAACGGCATTGCGGTAACTGGAAGCGCCACTGCGATCGTGGGTGGTTCGAAACGGAACGTCACCTCGGCGCCTCCCGGAAACGATGTGCGACGTCGACCCTCAGCGTCGTACAGTCGGACCTCGAGCCGAGTGGTGTCCTCGATGAGGAGCGGGACGTGTGCCGTGAAGTCAGTGTTGAAGGCATCGAATAAGCGAAACTCGGCGTTCGCAGGTCCGCCACGCTGGACCTCCACGTGAAAAGGACCAAAGGTCTTTGAGGGAGCGTTCGGGAAGAACAACTCCACGATTTGCCCTCCCGCGGTGCCGGCAGGAGCGAGTGCCGTTACAACACGCTCGAGCGGTCTCCCCGGAACAGGCGCGGAAGTCGCAAGGGATTCGGGATCGAATCGCAATTCCATCGTCACACCACCAACGATCTCCGTGAGCCGATGGCCATCGGAGGCGTAGAGTCGTGTTTCGAGACGCAGCGATTGATCGTCGGGAAGCCCGGTGTGGACGGTGAGGTCGCTGCCCGATGAGCTGTAGAGACGGACTTGTGCGACGGCGGCCGGCGTACCAGTAGCCGCCCCAGTTGTGGGCAACGGGCCGCCACATCCGGTTGCAATTGCGATGGCGAACGCCGCGAGGTGGGGAATGCGCACACAGATAATTAAACAGCGGCGGGACGGATTGTGACTGCCTAACCCTTATCAACGCTCCAGCACGGACCTTGCGACATCTGCCAGTATGGTAGACCGCCAGGTCCACATGTCGCGCCCCGTATTCTTTACAATCGCACTCGTGTTGGCGCTCGCCTGTCAATACGAAGCCGCAGTGCAAAGCTTGTCCTCTACCAACCAGGCGCCATCCTCGAGATTCGTCCATCCGAACACAGTCGCCGAAGGCGTCGAGGCCGCTTTTGATGCGCGGGCGTCGACCGACCCCGAGGGGGACCGGCTGCAGTACGCCTGGACGTTCGGCGACGGTGGGACAGCTGAGGGCAGCGCGCCGCACCATCGATATGCCGACAATTGTCTCTGCACGGTCCAGCTCGTCGTAACCGATAGTCGCGGCGCAGCCGATACCGCCCGGGTCACTCTCGAGGTGCAGAATGTGGCGCCGCGGATCGATGACTTCACCTTATCTGTGAGCGGTACGCCTGTGGGTGCGCCCATTGAGGCGTTGATGGCGTTCCATGATCCCGGGAAGGACGACTCCGTAACGGTAAGGATCGACTGGGGCGATGGAGAGACCTCCGGTGGCTCGACGCACGCATATCGGATGAGCGGCTCGTATGTGGTGACGGCCATCGTCCAGGATGATGATGGTGGAATCGCATCACTGTCGTCTCCCAGCCCGGTGCGGATCTACGACCCTACCGGGCCGGACACTCCCGGTGTGAACGCCACCGTCCGGTTCTTGAATTTGGAGGGCGGATGCTGGACGATCGCACAGGACGAGAGCACGCATTACCTCCCGTTGAACCTCGCTCCGCACTTCAAGCGTGATGGGCTAACGGTCCGCGTTGATTTCGTGCACCGAAATGACTACGTCAGCGCGTGTATGGTCGGACCTACGATTGAGATTCGTTCCATCTCGGAGCGGTGAAAAACGAGGTCGGCGGGCCAGCTCTTACGGCCCGCCGTTCCCGCCGGTCTGTCCATGCGGAGGCGCCGCCTGCTGCCGCTTCTTGCGATCGGCAACGACAATCCGCAGTAGCAGTCCCACGCCGCCGCCTACGGCCGCGAGGAAGAACAGCATCGCCAATCCCGGATATCCGAAGATCGTGAACGTCGTCGGGATGCGCATCAGCATCGCGGCGCCCACGATGAGCGCAGCAAGCACGAGCCCAAACGTGATCCGGTTCGCCACGGTCTGGAGGCCGAGCATGAACCCGTGTGAGTCGATGCCCGTATCGAGCTTGAACCCGAACTTATTCTCCGCCGCCGCATCGAGGATCTTGTTGACACGCGCGGGGAAGCGGGTGACGAGGTCCTTCACTTCGAGCAATCCACCGTAGACGTTGCCTGGAGACACCGCCTTAAGCATCCGCTGTCGCATGATGCGTGAAGAGTTGCGCTGAATCGACGCACGGGGATCGAACTCCGGTGCGAAAATGCGGCCGATGCCATCGAGATTGAGCAGCGCCTTGCCGAGGATCGTCAGTTCCGGGGGCATGCGAATGCCGTTCTCACCCGCGTGCTTCGCCATGTCCAGAAAGGCCTTCCCGACCTGCAGCTCGCCCAGCGTGGCATCCTGCGCCCGCGCGACAACCTCTTCGACGCGCCGCCGGAACTCCTTTTCCTGAAAGTCCGGTGCCGTCTCCCCAATCTTGATGGCGACGTCGGCCGCGTCATCCGCCCGCCCCTCACTGATCGCCAGCACGATCTGCAGCAGCTGCTCCTGGAGACGCGGAGCGAGGCGGGCTACCATCCCCAGGTCAAGCAGCGCCAACCGGCCGTCCGGCGTGATGAAGACGTTCCCGGGATGCGGATCGGCGTGAAAGAAGCCGTCGATAAAGGTCTGCTTTAGGTAGGCGCGGAACAGCTGCTCTGCCAGCTCGTCGCCGTCGACTTCCAGCAGTGCCACCGGGCTCAGGCTGTTGATCTTGCTGCCCGGTATGAAGTCCATCGTGATCACCCGCGCCGTGCTGTAGTCGGGGACCGGCCTCGGCACTACGATCCGCTCAAAGTCGGACAGGTTATCGGCCAGCGTCGTGAGATGGTTCGCTTCACGTCGATAGTCGAGCTCCGCGAGCAGCGTCTTGCGGAACTCCTCGATCATGCCGGAGAAGTGAAACCGCTTGCCGATCTTCGTGCCGCGGTCGAGCACCGCGGCAATTTCCGCCAGGGCTTCGAGATCCTCGAGCATCTGCTCGCGAATGTTTGGACGCTGCACCTTGACCACGACCGGCTGACCCTCACGCAAGATCGCGCGATGGACTTGGCCGAGTGACGCCGCCGCGACGGGCTCGCGCTCGAATTCCGCGAAGGCTTTGGAGATGCGCACGCCGAGCTCTTCCGTGACGATTTGCTCGACCTGCTCGAATGGAAACGGTGCAACGTCGTCCTGAAGACGGGAGAGGGCGTCGATGTACGTCGCCGGCAGCAGGTCGGACCGGCTGGAGAGAAGCTGGCCCAGCTTCACGAACGTGGGACCCATCGCTTCGAGGTCGGCGGCGAGCTGTTCGGCCTTCGCAGGCGTTTCGGGGTCATGGGGAGGAGTAGCGACTTCGTCTCCCCATCCCGCTTCGCGCACGACGTCGGAGCGTCCGTACTTGATCAACAAGACGGCGATGTCCTTGTAGCGCCCGACATGAGCGAGCTTCAGGGATGTGGCCATAGCGATTACGTCCCGTCGCAGCTGGTGGTTAGTAATTCTAGACGCGACCGTAGCCGCGGCGGCATCGGTCGTAGGGATGAAAGTGGCTAGTGTCAGCGGTCGAGACGAAAGAGGGCAGCGTCGTCATTGCGCCTCCCGAGACAAATGTCTGCGAGGATGCGAGCAGCCGCCGCGCCAAACGTGATGCCATTCGCTCCATATCCCAACGCGTAAAGAGCTCGCGGACAAGATGGCATCGCGCCGATGTACGGCAGCCCGTCCCGCGTTTCACCGAACGTACCCGCCCAGACGAACGCCGTTTCCGTTTCAATTGTCGGCAGCCATTTCCGAAGCCGCGACTCGAGTTGCCGGGTTCGGCCCGGCATGAGGCGATCGCGGAGTCCCGGATCCTTGAAGGGCGTATCGGCACCGCCAATGAGCACCCGCTTGTCCTCGGTCGCGCGCATGTAGAAATAGGGACGACTCGTTTCCCAAATGATGCACTTCCCGCTCCATGAGCCGAGGTCATCGAGCGGTTCCGTCGCGAGTGCATACGTCGTATGCAACGCGACCATTCCGGCTCGCAACGAGGAAGGCATTTCATATCCCATCGCGTAGACCACCCATTGGGCTCGCGTGGTCCCTCGTTCCGTGACGACCGTGAGACTGTCCGAGTCCTCGTGTATGTCCATCGCTGGGGTACGGGCGAACAGGATCGCACCCTGGGCGATGGCTCGTGTCAGTAAAGCCCGAGTGAACCGTACGGGATCGAGCGTTCCAGCGACCTGGGTGTGCAACGCGCCATAAGAAGGGAAGCCGTAAGTATCCAGGACCTGATCCGGGCTCCAGTACTCCGCATCGAGGCCATGCTGCTGGCGCACATCTGCTTCCTGCTCGAGCTCGATGCTATCGCGGCGCTTGCTGGCGAGCAGGACGCTGGGGCAGCGGGAGAACGCGCACGCCTCAGGCAGGGAGGCAGCAATCCGAGCCACGTCGTCGACAGCGCGGATGCTGACCTGATACGCGCGCAGGGCGTCTCCCATGCCTCTGAGTTTGCCGAGCGTCCTCAGGCTCACGTCGATTTCGTAGCCCAGCAGCGCCGTGCTCGCCGCCGTGCTGCCGCATGCCGGTGCACGCTTGTCGAGGACAAGCACCGAAAGGCCCTCTCGACTGAGACTGTCAGCGACCAGAGCGCCTGTGATGCCCGCTCCTATGACAGCGACATCGCAGGTGGGAGGGACCGGTTGGGAACGGGCGGAGCCCATCTCGTGGAGACCGTTAGTCACCAACCAGAAGGGAGCACCGGAGTGAACGCGCAGAAATTTAGCCCGACTAGCTCATTCGATTGATAGTTGCACGCCGGGACGCTCCCGGTACGCTTCCTGCACTCTCAAAACATCGAAGCGGTTCTGTTGATACACCGCCCTCGCGGAAAATGAAAATCAGATGGCGCGCCTCGGACTTCAATGCGTGCGTCGCTGGTACTGACCCCAGCATGGCGGCAACGGCTCTGTGACACAGATTGCAGTCGGACAACCGGGGGCTGGGCACACAACAGGCTCAGCCCCGGCGACTTCGGAAATCCAGATGATCGCGGTCGAATTACCCGCCGCGACGACATTGCCCGCGCGAATCGCATCGTCCGATGTCGCGATCAACAGCGCGCCGCAGGGCTGGCGTAGATCGCAGCTGATCGTTCCGTTGCTCGGTGGCATTTTCGCGGTGCTGGCGATCGCCGGACTCCACTACGCCAGCAAGCTCCTCGTCCCAATCGCTGTATCCGTGTTGCTCACGCTCCTGTTGGGTCCCCTCGTGCGGTGGCTCGGCAAATACGGCGTCGCCGAGCCGGCGGGGGCCGGGTTCCTGGTCTTTGGTACCATGATGCTCCTGGTCATCACCATCGCGGTGCTCGCGGCCCCGGCCGCGCAGTGGCTGCGCCGCACTCCTGAAACGCTCTGGATCGTTCAATTGAAGCTGAAGAGCTTCGGACCGCTGACCGTGCTGCAACAAACGGCGGCCAGCCTCTCGCAGGTTACCGCGGGTGCGGCCGATTCCGTTACAACGCGCGTCCAGGTTGCGGGTTCGCCTTCTCCCCTCCGCCGGATGGGCTTGACCACTGCCACGGCGTTGGGGGCAGCCCTGACCGTCGCCGTGTTGACGTACTTCCTGCTCGCGTCCGCCTCGATGTTTCGGCGCAAGTTCGCCTACCTCTTCCCGAGTGGTATCCACCGGACACGGATGAAGCGCGCGCTGTACGAGATCGAGGAACAAATGTCTCGCTATCTGCTGATCAACACATCGATCAGCCTGGCGGTTGGGTTGGCGACGGCGGCGTTCCTGGCCTTGATCGACATGCCCAACCCGCTGCTGTGGGGAGCAGTCGCCGTGGTGCTCAACTTCATCCCCTATCTCGGCGCCCTGGTGACCGTGGCACTGATTGGTGTGGCCGGCCTTGCATCCTTCGATACGCTGGGACATGCCCTGCTCGGGTGCGGCGGGTTTCTCGCGATCAACTTGCTCGAGGGCAACGTCCTCACTCCTCTCGTGCTGTGCCGCAAGATGCCGCTCAACGCGGTCGCTGTATTTCTCTCGCTGCTCTTCTGGGGATGGGTCTGGGGTCTGCCGGGGGTTATCATGGCCGTGCCGATCACGGTGATGATTCAGGTGATCTGCTCGCACAGTGAACGCTTCCGCGGCGTCGCCATCCTGCTTGGCAACTGGGGGTCGAGGACTGCATAACGACACAGTGTGAATCCCGGACTTGCCCGGGTTCGTACCTTTTCTTAGTTTGGTCGAAGCACCTCGCGCTGCACTGACTCACGCACGAAAAAGGATGTCCGACCTGACATGATTCGTCGCCCCACCGATACGCCATTGCCGCGTCGCATGTGGACGGGGCCGGGCACACTGTGCCGGGTCGCGCCATTTGTCGACGCTCGTGGGCGTATTGCGTCCGGAATCGCGGGCGCCGGTGGCGGTGGAGGAGCACCCTAGAAGTCGATCGGATCTAGTACGCGCCGTGATCCGGCCTTCCGGGTGCTTGAGGGGACCTGGGAGGCCGTTCTGTTACGTCTGATTCGAGGATCGCGGACATGAGCACACTGCAACAACTCGACGACCAGATCATCAGTCGCTACACGGCCCAGGCGACGCGGCTTCCCCCGGAGCTGCGGCGGCAGATCGAGCACGCCTGGCGGGGAGCGGCCGTCCAACTCTATGCCTTGGCCGACCTCGATCAGAGCCTGCGGCTCGCGGAAACGTGGGTGGCCCTGGGCCAGCGACATGTCGCGGTCGCCCGGCGCAGCGAGGAGGGCTGGGAGATCCGCAGCTTCGAGCGGCGGTCGATCCAGGCCGTGCGGGAAGCCCCTGGACTTTCGGCGAATACACTGACGATCTCGGGCACCCCCGACGAGCCCGCGCTAGCGCTCGTGCGATACACTCACCGGCAGCGGCGCACGTTCGAGAACATTCGGTTCGTGCTCGAAGAGCAGCTCGCCGGCAGCTCGCGTGAGATCCCCGGCATGGACGCGGATCGGGTCTATGCCGACAGCATCGCGCGCCCGATTCGGGAAGCGCAGGCGCTGGTGTCGGGAAGGCAGACCGCGGTGATTCGCCGCCTGCTCGGCTATCTCACGCCGTACCACCGGCAGCTCACACTGGGAATGACGGCCGCGACGGTGATCACGCTGGTCAGCCTGATCCCGCCATATCTCGCGGGGCTGTTGATCGATCGCGTGGTGCGGCCGGCGCAAGCGGGAGCGCTGCCGTTCGAGCGCGCATGGACGATCGCCTGGATCGCGGTGACGGCGATGGCCGCTGTGTATCTGGTCAAGCAGGCGGCGGCGTACATCCGTCTGCGGCTCATGGCGATTCTGGGCGAATGGGTCGCGCGTGATCTGCGCGACGAGCTGTACGAGCACATCCAGCGCCTGTCGCTCGCGTTCTTCTCGCGCAAGCGAACGGGGAGCTTGATCACGCGTGTGTCCGCCGATACCGACCGGCTCTGGGATTTCCTGGCGTTCGGCGTCGTGGACGTGTCGCTCTCGCTCGTGCAGCTCCTTGGACTCGGCGCCGTCCTGCTCACGCTCGACTGGAGACTCGGCCTGGTCATGACAATACCGGTGCCGTTCTTCTGCTGGATGATTTACCGGCACGGTGAGAACATCAGCCGGCTGTTCATCCGAGCGTGGCGCAAATGGTCGCGCGTGACGGACGTGTTGTCCGATACGATTCCGGGCATTCGGGTCGTCAAGGCATTCAATCAGGAGCAGCGCGAAATCGAGCGCTTCGGTGAACGGAATGAGGACGTGACTGCGGAGTTCAACCGCATTCACGCCTCGTGGACCACGTTCTGGCCACTGCTGGTCCTGGGCGTGCACACCATGACGGTGACGGTGTGGGTATTCGCCGTGCCGCGGCTGCTGGGCGATGGCGCAGCGTTGCCGGTGGGAACATTCGTCTCGTTCTTGCTTTACACGACGATGTTCCTCGGGCCGATCGACGTGATCGGGCAAATGGCGCGGACGATCAATCGCGCCACGACATCGGCGCATCGGGTCTTCGAGGTGTTGGACACGGAACCCGAGGTCCGCGACGTGGCAGAGCCGGTGCGGCTCGAACCCGTGCACGGCCGAGTCACGTTCGATCATGTGGTCTTCGGCTACGACGGCGTCCGGCAGGTGTTGCGGGGCGTGAGCTTCGACGTGGCCCCGGGCGAGTTGATCGGGCTCGTGGGCCCGTCGGGTGGCGGCAAGACGACGATCGTGAACTTGATCGCGCGGTTTTACGACGTGACCGGGGGCACGATTCGCATCGATGGCGTTGACATTCGGCGCCTCGATACCGGCCACTATCGCCGGCAGATCGGGATGGTGCTTCAGGATCCGTACCTATTTCACGGGACGGTGCTGGAGAACATCCGTTACGGGATGCCGGAGGCGCCGCTGAGCCAGGTCGTGGCTGCTGCGCAGGCCGCTAACGCGCACGACTTCATCACCAAGCTGCAGCACGGCTACGACACGGTGGTGGGAGAGCGCGGGCACACGCTGTCGGGTGGCGAGCGCCAACGCGTGTCGATCGCGCGGGCGATTCTGCATGACCCGCGCATCCTCATTCTCGACGAGGCGACGAGCAGCGTCGATACAGAGACCGAGCGGGAGATTCAGCAGGCGCTGGAGCGGCTCGTGGCAGGGCGTACGGTGTTTGCGATTGCGCACCGGCTCTCGACGCTGCGCAAGGCGTCGCGGCTGTTCGTGATCGAGGATGGACGGTTGGTTGAGCACGGCACGCATGCGGAGTTGTTGGTGCGGCCTGAGGGAAAGTATCGGAAGCTTTACGAATTGCAGATGCAACTCGCATGAGCTATCGGCTATCGGCTACCAGCTATCGGATCAAGAACCCGATAGCCGATAGCCGATAGCCAGGAGGTTCCATGGAAACAACGATCGTCAGACCGGAGCGAGACCATGCTTCCGGAGACACGGGCAAGCTCTGTTTAGAGTGGCGGGCCGATGGCTCGCTCTGGGCGATCCGCGGGGAAAACGAGCAGGCTGTATCGGTGCGCCGCTGCTTCCCGTGGACCGAGCCGGCGCGACATTTGTCCTTGCGCGACGCGGACGAGGAAGAGTTTGCCTTTATACGCGATCCGGCGGATTTGGATGCGCGCTCGCGCGCGGCGCTCGAGCGAGCCCTGGCCGTCGCCGGATTCGTTTTCGAGGTGACGCGGGTGCTGGAGATCGAGGAGGAAGTCGAGATCCGGCGGTGGCAGGTCGAGACTCGGCAGGGGCCGCGCACGTTTCAGACTCGGCTGGACGATTGGCCGCGGTTGTTGCCGCATGGAGGCCTGTTGATCCGCGATCTCGCGGGGGACTTGTATCATCTAGACGCGACCGAGCGGCTCGATAAGCAGAGTCGCGAGCTGTTGTGGGCGTTTGTGGACTAAGGAAGTTGGAAGGTTGGACGGTTGGACGTTGGAATGAGCCAACCTGCCAATCTTCCAACGTCCAGCCGCTGATCATCGCTGGCACTTTTTGCAGTACGTCGTCTGCCTCTTATCGATCTCGTGGGTCATGAGCAGTTTCCTGCCGCAACTCAAGCACTTCTCGCCGCCACGGCCGTAGACCCGCAGCTCAAACTGAAACCGGCCTTCTTCGCCCGTCCCGGTGCGGTAATCGCGCAGCGTGGTGCCAGAAGACGCCAACGCACGTTGCAGCACATCCACGATGGCCGCGTGCAGCCGACCAAACTCCTCGAGTGACAGCCTGTGTGTCGATTTCGCGGGGTTGAGTCGGGCGTCGAATAACGCTTCGTTCGCGTAGATGTTGCCCACGCCGGCTAGGCGGCGCTGGTCCATGATCGCTTTCTTCACAGCCGTTCGTGTTCCTTTCAACCGATCCGCAAACACAAACGGCGTAAACGTCTCCTCGAGCGGCTCCGGTCCAATGCGGCCCGTGTAGGCAGCCCAGCCCTCTTCATCGAGCAGCCAAATCGTGCCGAGTCGCCTCACATCACGGTAGACGAATTGGCGGCCGTCCTCGAGCGTGCAGACTAAAACCGCGTACTTGAGTTCCTCTCTGCTGAGCACGCGGCCGTACACAATCACGGAGCCGGTCATGCGCGGCTGAATGATCATGCGATGGCCGCTAGCCAGCCGGAATACGACGTGTTTCGCGCGCCGGTAAACTTGCTCAATCATGTTGCCGCGCAGCGTCTTGAGCAGCCGAGGCTTCGAGACTTCGCGTAAGACGTCGGTTTTTCTCAGCTCGGCGCGCGCAATGCGAGACCCCTGCAAAAGAGGCGCGATCTCCCGAACGATCGTCTCGACTTCAGGCAGCTCCGGCACGCTGGATCTCTCTCCAGGCGACGTCGCGCCGCCACGTCTTGCCTTCAAAGCTGATGCGCTCGGCTCCGTTTCGGCTGGCGCGCGCGGCAAGCGGGACCGTCACTCCCAGGCCAGTGATGCTGAACACGCGCCCACCGGCAGTGCGCAGCCGGCCATCGGGATCGCGGAACGTTCCGGCATGGAAGACGATCACGTCATCACCGAGGTCTTCAGGCCCGGGGAGGCGGATGGCGACGCCTTTCTCCGGGTTGTCAGGGTAGCCGCGCGCGGCGAGCACCGTCGTGACCGCGGCCCGTTCGGCGTCGAGTACCCGCCGCTGGGCCGGCGGATCCCAGCGCCGCTGGGCGATGGCGATCAGATGTTCAGTGAAGCCTGGAGGCAGCGCCGGCAGGAGCACCTGTGCTTCGGGATCTCCAAAGCGCGCATTGAACTCGAGCACCGACGGTGTTCCATCGGGCAGAATCATCAGACCGGCATAGAGCACGCCTTCGTACGGTGCGCCCTGTGCGGCGACCTCGCGCAACACCGGCTCGAATACATCCGTGCGCACACGGTCCAGCAGTGCATCCGAGGCGATTCCTACTGGACAATACGCACCCATGCCGCCGGTATTCGGCCCGGTATCCCCTTCGCCGAGGCGCTTATGATCCTGGGCCGGCGGGAGCATCAGGACGCGTTCACCGTCCGTCAACGCGAGGATGGAGAGCTCCTCGCCCTCCAGAAACTCTTCTACCAGGACTTCTTTCCCGGCTTCGCCCAGCGAACCGTCCAGCATGGCGCGCGCGGCCATGGCGGCGTCCACGCGAGTCTGGCAGACGATTGCTCCCTTTCCGGCAGCGAGCCCCGACGCTTTCACGACCAGCGGCTCCGCATGGCCACCGATGTATTCGAGCGCAGGGCCCATCTGGACGAACGAGGCACCTTTCGCTGTAGGAACCCCGGCGCGATGCATCACTTCCTTCGCGTACGCCTTCGATGACTCGAGCCGCGCCGAGGCGGCGGTTGGGCCGAACACCGCCCGGCCGGCGCCACGGAGCCGATCCCCGAGCCCTGCGGCAAGGGGCGCCTCGGGGCCGACGATCGTCACGTCGATGTTGTGTTTCTGGACGGCAGCTACGAGATCATCAATTGCGTTAGCGGGGATGGGAAGATTGGTCGCGAGTGTCGCGGTTCCCGGATTGCCGGGTGCAGCGAACAGCGTGAGGTCGCTGCTCGTGGAGGCGGCGGCGTCGCGATGCAGTGCCCAGCACAGCGCATGCTCGCGGCCGCCACCTCCGACGACCAGTACTCTCACTTCTTCTTGAAGGCGTCCGAAAACGCTTGCGCGGCCCGCTTGGCGGAATCCACGACGTCATTCACGACGGCTTTGGCTTCATTCATATAGTGTTCGCGAGCATCCTCGATATCGGTCTCGAGGGGCCGCTTTTCGGCGTCCGGACCGCGGCGTGTGTACTCGCCGTTCACGATCCGCTCGTAGGCGCCCGTCTGGATCCAGCGTTGCAGCTCGGCCGCGCGCAGCGTGTTGAACGGGTGGGTCCGATCGAGCGTGTTGAGGATTTTGAAGATGCGGTCGACCGCGCCACCCGACTCCTCGTACTCACGCGCCTGCTCGAGGAAGGCATTGAGATCCATCTCTCTCGTGTGGCCACCCCCGGCCATCTTCATGAACATCCGCATCGAGGCCGGCGGATCCTGCGTCGCGATCAATCCGGCCCGATCGGACGACAGCTCGCTCTTGCGATACCATTCGAGTAATGCGAAGCGGATCGGCGCGAGCATCAGACTGGTGAGGAACGGCAGGAAATTCGCGCTGACGAACAAAATGATGACGAGAATGGTGTGGTACAGAGCGTGCCCACTCATGATATGCCCCAGCTCATGGCCGAGCAGGGTCCGCATCTCGTCGTCGTCGAGCAGGGTCAGAGCGCCCGAGTTGATCACGATGAAGGGGCGCTCGACGCCGAAGGCTCCCGCGTTGACGAAGGGCGTCTGCGACACGAACAGCTCGGGCCGCTCGGACCAATCCATCGTCGTCAGCACGTCGGTGTAGAGCTGGTGGAGCTTCGGGAACTGATTCGGTCCGACGCGCACCGCATTGGCCTGGAACAAGAGGCGAATACCGCGCTCGCCAAAGAATCCGACGATCTTCTTTACGACTTCATCGAAGCCGGGGACGGACCGCAGCGTTTGCAGCGCGGCCCGGTCCGCCGGGTGCTCCCAGGAGACGGCTGCGATCTGGGTGAGAATCTTCCGCGGGCGAGCCGCGGGCAGGGATGCGTCAGTCATTTATTAAGGTCTCCAGCAAGGGGTTTCCAAACCTACGATATATCGTCGCTCATGTTTCGTGGCACTCCGACACTCCGCATTCAGTCATCCCCCAACGCCTGATCCAGATCGGCAATCAAGTCCTCCACATCCTCTATCCCCACGGAAAGGCGCACCAGGCTGTCCGTGAGCCCCATGCGGCGCCGCATCTCCGGCGGCACGCTGGCGTGCGTCATGGAGGCGGGATGGCCGATCAAGCTTTCGACGCCGCCGAGCGATTCGGCCAGCGCGAAGATCCTGGTGCGCTCCAAGAAGCGGCGAGCATATGCCACGTCGCCCAGCTCGATGCTGAGCATGCCGCCGAACCCCTTCATCTGACGCGTGGCCAGCTCGTATTGGGGATGCGAGCGCAAACCGGGATAGTAAACGCGTTGCACGCGCGGGTGTTTCTCAAGCCATTCGGCGACGCGGCGGCCGTTCGCGTCGTGCTGGCGCATCCGCAACGCGAGCGTCTTGGTGCCGCGCAACGCCAGCCAGCAGTCGAACGGACCGGGAACGGCTCCGGCGGAGTTCTGAATGAACCCGATGCGCTCCGCGACTTCGTCGCGGCTCACGACGAGCATCCCGCCCACCATGTCGGAGTGCCCATTCAGATACTTCGTCGTGGAGTGCAGCACGATATCGGCGCCGAAGTCGAGCGGCTGCTGGAAGTACGGCGTGGCGAACGTATTGTCAACGACGAACAGCGCGCGCGCCTTCCGCGCAACCTCGCCCGTCGCGGCCAGGTCGCAGAGACGCATCATCGGATTCGTCGGCGTTTCGGCGTAGACGATCTTCGTCTGCGGCGTCACGGCGGCGGCCACGGCGTTCGTGTCGCCGCCATCCACGAACGTGAAGGTCAGGCCGAGGCGCGACCAGATGTGCGTCATCTGCCGGTGCGACCCGCCGTACACATTCTCGCCGCTCACGACATGATCGCCGGCGGACAGGAGCTTCATTACGGCATCGAGGGCGGCGAGCCCCGACCCAAACGCAAAGCCGTGCCGGCCGCCTTCGAGAGCCGCCACGTTACGCTCGAGCGCCTCGCGCGTGGGATTACGCGTGCGTGCGTACTCGTACCCCTTGTGACGCCCAAGTCCGTCCTGGATGTACGTCGAGGTTTGATAGATGGGCGTCATGACCGCGCCGCTCAGGGGATCGCTCAGGTGGCCCGCGTGCACGGCGCGAGTCGCGAAGCGTCTCGCCAGGTCCTGCTCGGCGATGCGGGTCATGCGCGGAACGTAAAGGCGGCTTTCGTCAGGGGCAAGCGACCTTTACTTTTGGGCCGCGATGGCGAACACCTCAGGAATGCGCTGCCTGATCGTTGACGATGAGCCGCGGCTGCGCCGGGTGCTCGTGCGGTTGCTGGAAGGTGAAGGGTTTACGTGCGCCGAAGCCGGGTCGGGCCTGGAAGCCCTAGAGGAGCTCGAGCAGAGGCCTGCCCCGCTGGTCATCTCCGATCTGCGGATGCCGGAGATGGACGGCGTGAACTTGCTGCGGGAAATCGTCGTGCGCTGGCCTGATACCGCGGTGATCGTGGTGACCGCGGTGGCTGAGGTCGAAAGCGCGGTCGCCTGTTTGCAGATGGGCGCGCTCGATTACGTCGCGAAGCCTTTCCATCTCGAGGAAGTGCGGGCACGCGTGTCCCAGGCGCTCGACAAGCGGCGGTTACTGATCGAGAACCGCAGCTACCACAAGAACCTCGAAGAGCGGGTGGCAGTGCAGGCGCGCCGCATCGAGGAAGTCTTCCTCGAGGGTGTCCACGCCCTTGTCTTCGCCCTCGAAGCAAAAGACGCGTACACGCGCGGCCATTCGATGCGCGTCGCGAACTACTCGGTCGAAATCGCGCGGGCCCTGAACCTCGATACCGACCTCGTCGACACTGTCGCGCTGGGCGCCGAGCTGCACGACGTCGGGAAGATCGGCGTGAGCGAGAGCGTGTTGCACAAGGCCGGCAAGCTCAGCGACACCGAATACCGGCACATCATGGAGCACACCGTCATCGGCGCTCGAATTCTCGGGCCTCTCATGCGCGATGCTCCCGGCGCGCTCTCGATCGTGCGCTCGCATCACGAGCGCCTCGATGGCCGGGGCTTTCCGGATGGCTTGAAAGGCGACGCGATCCCCTTTGAAGCGCGCCTGGTCAGCGTCGCGGACGCATTCGACGCGATGACGAGCGTCCGACCCTACCGTCCCTCGCTGAGCGTAAAACAAGCGATGCTTGAGCTGGAGCACGGGAAAAGCGTGCAGTTTGACCCCGAGGTCGTGGACGCGTTCCTCCAGGCCTTCGCGGGACACCCCGCCTTGCCCATCCCGACCCCCCAGCTGCAACCGCTCCGCCTGCCTACCCGCGCCATGGAAGCCCGTCGGGCCTGACCGATTCATTAGATTGAGCGTCCCATGTCCGACACCCTGATGATCAGCGTGTCGGGAGTGCGGGGCCTCGTTGGAACGGACCTCACTCCTGAAGTAGTTGCCCGTTGGGCGGCGGCGTTCGGCATTTGGGCAAGAACGGGGAAGGGGGACGGGGGACGAGGGAAGGGTAAACCGCGCGTGGTGGTCGGGCGCGATGCCCGGACGTCTGGGCCCATGTTCATACAAGCCGCCACCGCTGGCCTCAACTCTGTAGGCTGCGACGTCATCGATGTGGGGCTAGTTGCAACACCAACGGTGCAACTTGCTGTAGAGCATCACCACTCAGCGGGCGGCCTGATCCTCACCGCGAGCCACAATCCCATCGAATGGAACGCTCTAAAGTTCGTCGGCCCTGATGGCATCTTTCTTGATGATGTAGCGGGCACGCGGGTACGCGAACTGGCGGCAGGCAATGCCCTGCCACGAGCCAATTACCAAGCTATCGGCGGTGTGGAGGCGGACTCTGATGCTATAACCCGCCATCTCGCCGCCGTGCTCGCGCTTCCGGGAGTGGACGTTCGGGCGATCAGGCGGCGACGGTTCCGCGTGGCGCTCGATACGGTCCGGGGCGCAGGCGGGGCTGTGATGCCGGCGTTGCTCGAGCGACTGGGCTGTCGGGTGACGGCAATCAACCTGGCCACCGACGGCCTGTTTCCCCGGGCCCCCGAGCCCGTACCCGAGAATCTGAAGGCGCTGGGCGCGCTGGTCCGCCGGGCGAAAGCGGAGGTAGGGATTGCGGTCGATCCGGATGTCGATCGCCTCGCGATTGTCGACGAGAACGGTCGCCCGATTGGCGAAGACTATACGCTGGCGTTTGCAATTCGAGCAGTTCTGGGGAAGAGGGACGGGGGGCGGGGGAAGGGTAAGACAGTCGTCTGCAATCTCTCGACAAGTCTGGTGGTCGAGGATGCAGCGAAAGATGTCGGCGCCACGGTGGTTCGCGCTCCGGTCGGAGAAGCGCACGTCGCGCGAAAGATTATCGCGCTGAAGGCGGCGATCGGCGGCGAAGGAAATGGTGGCGTGATGTATCCGGCGCTACATGTCGGGCGCGATGCGCCGGTGGCTGGGGCGTTGTTGCTGACGTTGTTGGCGCGCGCGCGCGCGACGGTGAGCGAGCTGGTTGGGCGAGCGCCGCGGTACACGATCGTGAAGGCCAAGCTGGAGTTGGGAGCCGGGAGTCGGGCGCCAGGGAAGCTCGACCACGTCTATGCGGAATTACGACGCCGCTTTCCCGACGCGGGATCGGATGCACAGGACGGACTGCGGCTCGCGTGGCCGGATCGGTGGCTGCATGTGCGGCCATCGGGTACGGAGCCGATTATTCGACTGATCGCGGAAGCGCCAACCGGCGCGGACGCGCAAAAACTGATTGATGAAGGGCGGCGGTTATGTGTGGCATCGTAGGGTACACCGGGAAGCGAACGGCAGCGCCTGTTGTCCTCGAAGGTCTCAAACGTCTCGAGTATCGCGGTTACGATTCGGCGGGCCTTGCCGTCGTCAACGGAGGACTGGAAGTCTTTCGGGCGCCGGGCAAGATCGCCGTGCTCGAGCGTGAGCTCGGCACGAATTTGCCTCCCGGGACGACTGCGATCGCGCACACCCGCTGGGCGACGCACGGTGTGCCGAACACCGTCAACGCGCATCCGCACGCCGATTGCGGCGGCACGCTCGCCCTGGTGCATAACGGGATCATCGAGAACGCCGGCGCGCTGCGCCTGGCCCTCAGCAAGCGCGGCCATGTCTTTCGTTCGCAGACCGACACCGAAGTGCTCTCCCACCTCATCGAAGAAACCCACACCAATGGCACGCCGCTCGTGGACGCGACGGCGGAAGCGTTACGGCAGGTGGAAGGCACGTACGGCATCGCGGTGATTTCGAGCCGGGAGCCCGACACGATCGTCGCCGCGCGCCGGGGATCGCCGCTCCTCGTGGGCGTCGGCAACGGCGAGAACTTTGTCGCGTCCGACGCGTCAGCCGTTCTGGCACACACCCGTTCGGTGGTGTACCTCGACGATGGCGAGATCGCGGAAGTCACACCGGGCGATTATCGCATCATGGATCTCGCGGCGGCCGAGAAGGAAAAGCAGATCATGCAGGTCGAGTGGGACCTCGCGACGATCGAGCGCGGCGGCTACGCCCACTTCATGCTCAAGGAGATCATGGAGCAACCCGACAGCGTGTGCAACACGATGCGCGGCCGGCTGCTCGAGGAAGAGGGCACGGTCCGCTTCGGCGGTCTGAACATCAGCGACGAGGAGCTGCTCAAGGTCCAGCGCATCGTCATTACCGCCTGCGGCACGTCGTGGCATTCCGGCCTGATTGGCGAATACATGATGGAGGAGCTGGCGCGCATTCCGACGGAAGTCGAATACGCCTCGGAGTTCCGCTACCGGAACCCGATCGTCGATGAGCGCACCCTCGTGATCGGAATTTCGCAGTCGGGTGAAACGGCCGATACTCTGGCGGCGCTCCGCGAAGCCAAGCGGCGCGGCGCGCGTACACTGGGATTGATCAACGTCGTGGGCAGCACGATCGCGCGCGAAGTTGACGGCGGGATCTACCTCCACGCGGGCCCCGAAATCGGCGTCGCCAGCACCAAGGCATTCACCAGCCAGATCATCGCGCTGGCGCTGCTCACGTTGAAGATGGGGCGCCTGCGCGCGCTGTCGATCCTGCAGGGACGCGAGGTGGTGCGGGCGCTGGCCAAGCTGCCCGATCTCGTGAAGCGGGTCCTCGCGAAGGCTTCGCAGATCGAGCAGATCGCCGACCGGCTCGTGCGTGCCCAAAACGTGTTGTACCTGGGCCGCGGCTACAACTTCCCGGTGGCCCTCGAAGGCGCGCTCAAGCTCAAGGAAATCTCCTACATCCACGCCGAAGGCTATCCCGCGGCGGAAATGAAGCACGGGCCTATCGCACTCATCGACGATCTCATGCCCGTGGTGTTCATCGCGCCAAAGGACGGCGTGCACCAGAAGGTCGTGAGCAATATCGAAGAGGTGAAAGCGCGCGGGGGCCGCGTGATCGCGATCGTGACGGAAGGCGATAAAGCGCTCGAAACGCTGGCCGACTATCGGATCGAGATTCCCGAAACTCTCGATCTGCTGACGCCTGTTTTGAGTGTGGTGCCTTTGCAGCTTCTCGCTTACTATATCGCCGTGCGGCGGGGCTGCAACGTTGACCAACCGAGGAATTTGGCAAAGAGCGTAACAGTCGAGTGAAAGTAGTTCTCCAGCGCGTTGCGCGTGCGGAAGTTCGAGTCGCGAGCCGGGTTACCGGGAAAATCGGGCCCGGCTTTCTCGTGCTCGCCGGTTTCGCTCCCACCGACACCGAGGCTCAGCTCGCGTGGATGGCCGAAAAGATCATCGGCCTGCGCGTGTTCGGGGACGCCGAGGGGAAGATGAACCGCGATCTGGCCGAGGTGAACGGCGGGATCCTCGTCGTGTCGCAGTTCACGCTCTATGGCGACGCGAGCAAAGGCCGGCGGCCCAGTTTCATCGGTGCTGCGCCGCCGAATCTCGCTATTCCGCTTTACGAGAAATTCGTGGCGATGCTCAGGGAGCACGGAGCACGGAGCAGTATTCGCGTGGAGACCGGCGAATTCGGCGCGATGATGGATGTCGAGCTGGTGAACGACGGTCCGGTGACGCTGATTCTCGAGCGCTAGGGTTTCGCCGGAACCGCGACGATCGCGACGCGATCCCCTTTGGGGCTCACCGCGAGCCGCGTGAGGTTTGTCAGACCCGCAGCTGCAACATCCGCCACTTCCTGCCAGGCGCTGCCCGCGCCCCCCCGCGGATCCCAGGAGTACAGCTTCGAGCCGGCCGCGGTCAGGGCGATGCCGTCCGGCGTCCACGCGAAGAACTCTGCGCCGACCGGTGTCTTGATCAGATGCGTGACCCGGCGCGTGCGGACGTCGACCTCCTGCAGCGACGCACCAGCCACTGAGTCGCGCTGAAGGAAACTGACCGAATTCCGGCTCGGAATCCGCTGGAGCGACCGCCCGATATCGCGAGCCAGCACCTCACCGCGTGCGGTTGGCGTGGCGGCGTCAGCGATCTGAAGCGTTGACGGGGGACCGAGGACGAACAAGACCAGTGTGTGGTTGTCGCCCCACGCGTGGTAGCCGACGGGCTTGATCGAGTCCAACACGAGGCGAGCATGCGTGCCATCGAGGTCGAACGCCCAGAGACGCTGCGTCGAGTCGGCCTCCACGCGAATGACGGAGAAGCCGACGCTATTCGGCAGTGGCGTCGGAGAATACTCGCTCTCCCGCGTGTTTGTGACCGCGGTGCTGTGACGTTGCTCGATGTCGTATCGATAGATCTCGGCCTGACTGTCCCGGACCGAGGTGTAGAGGATCGAGCGGCCGTCGGGCAGGAATGACGGCTGGTTGTCGTAGCCTGGGCGGTTCGTGACGTTCATGGGCGTGCCGACGGTAACTCGACCCTGGCCGACGCGGAGGTCGGCCAGATAGATGTCGGTCGCCGGCGGCCCGGCCGCAGCCTGAAGGGTGAACAACGAGACCCAGAGCACGCCCAAACTTACCCCGAGGTATCTTTTTCCGCGTGCTTCCCATTGTGCTGGCCTCCGGTTCACCCCGCCGGAAGCAGTTACTCGAGATGCTGCGCATTCCGTTCCGGGTCATCGCGCCCGGAGTGGACGAGCACGTCCTTCCGGGCGAGAAGCCGGACGCGTACGTCACGCGCCTGTCGCGCGCCAAGGCCGAGGCGGTCGTGGCCCGCGCGCCCGGCGAAGTGATTCTGGCCGCCGATACGACGGTGGTGCTCGGCGGCAAGATCTTCGAGAAGCCGACCTCGCCAACGAACGCCGTTGAGATGTTGGAGCAGCTGCAAGGAAAGACGCACGACGTGCTCACCGCCGTGGCAGTGGCGGCGAACGGCCGGTTCGAGCAGGCGCTCGATGTGTCGCACGTGACGTTCCGGCCGAACAGCCGGAAGACGCTCGAGGAGTACGTCGCGACTGGGGAGCCGCTCGACAAAGCAGGTGCCTACGCCATCCAGGGGCTTGGCGCGCCGCTCATCGAGCGGGTGGAGGGAGACTTCTTTGGAGTGATGGGATTGCCGCTGCGGCTGGCGCTGGACCTGCTGGCGAAGTTCGACCGCCCTTACCGTTTCACGCGGTAGACCGGCACCTTCCTCGCCTTCCCTTTGACCTGAATCGGCTCGAGGGTCTCGACCCTGGGGGGCTTCTTGAGCGCCTTGTAGAACGGCTCGGAAATCAGGATCTCGTTCATCCCCGCGATCGAGCACAGCCGGCTCGCCGTGTTCACCGCGTCGCCGATCACGGTGTACTCGAGCCGGCGGTTGGAGCCGATGTTGCCGGCAAACACTTCCCCGAAGTTGATGCCGATCCCGATCGCGAGGGGGTGCCGTCCCGATTCCTTCCACTTGGCGTTCATCTTCTCGAGCGTCTGGATCTGATCGAGAGCGCACTGCATCGCGCGGTCAGCGTCGTCCTCGTGCGCGATTGGCGCGCCCCACAGCGCCATGATCGCGTCTCCCATGAACTTGTCGAGCGTCCCCGAGTGCTCGAAGACGATATCCACCATCTCGGTGAAGTAATCGGTGAGCAGCCCCGCGATTTCATCCGGATTCATCGTCTCGGACATCGGGGTGAAGCCGCGGATGTCGGAGAAGAACACAACCACCGGGCGTTTCGTCCCGCCGAGCGCGACTTCGCCTTCCTGCTGGGCGATCTGCGTCGCGAGATTGGGAGCGAAATAGCGTTGAAAGTTCGACACCACGACCGCTTCTCGGCGCAGGCGATCCGACAGCTGCGAATTCTCGATGGCTACCGCGGTCAAACCCCCGAACGCAATCAAGAACTCGAGATCCTCGTCCGCGAATGAGTGCGTGGCGGTGAGGTTGTCGACGTAGAGGATGCCGAGGACCTTGGAATCGGAGCCCATGAGCGGCGTGCACATCGCGCTGCGCACACTCTGAATCACGATCGACTTCCCCTTGAAGCGCTCGTCGGCGGCCGCGTTGTCGGACAGGATCGCCACGCGCTCTTCTACTGCCTTGCGCGCGATCGATTGCGGCACGTGCTTGGCCGCGCTGGCGTCGCCGGTACGGCTCTTCGATATGCGCGGCACCAGCTCGTTCGATTTGCCATCGAGCAGCAGGATCGACACGCGATCCACGTTCATGATCTGGAACGTGAAATCCACGACCTTGTCGAGCAGGCGATCGAGCTCCTGTTGTTTGGACAGCTCCTTCGAGACCTCGAGCAGCAGCGAGAGCTTCTTCTCGCGCCGCTCGACCAGATTGTCCGCCTTGACCTTCAGATGGGAAGTGCCCTGGGGTTCGTCCATGACGATCGCCGGCACGCCGCCCGAGATACTCACCGGCATCTGCCGCACGATCGTCCCCGCGCCGATGCCGCCCTTCCCGGCTCGCGCACCGCCGAAGTCGGGAGGAGGAGCGACGACCTGGGGGCGGATGGGGGTCGTCACTTCCTTGACGCGGAATGCCACCTTCCCGAAGGTCACGACGTCATTCGCCCCCGCCTCGGCTTCCGTCACCTTGGCGCCGTTCAGGAACGTCCCGTTGGACGAGCCGAGATCAGTGACCCGCACTCCGGTTTCGGTGAGGACGATCTCGGCGTGCCGGCGTGAGATGGTGAGGTCGTAAATCGGAACGTCACTCGTCACAGCCCGGCCCACGACCAGCTTGCGGCCAAGCTGGAGGTCTATCGACTGATCGCCGGACGTGCTCAGCAGTTTGAACACAGGGAACGCAAATATAGGAAGGGAGGGGGCCTAATCTCCAGCATTTGCGAAGGCGAGCGCGCGTAACACCGCTTGGGCCTTGGCCTCCGTCTCGGCGAACTCGCGCGCCGCGTTCGAATCGGCAACGATTCCCGCGCCCGCCTGGACGACAACGCGATCCTTGAGCACGAGCGCGGCGCGAATCGCAATACACGTGTCGAGACTCGTCGCGCCCCATCCAACGTAGCCCACGGCACCAGCGTACGGGCCGCGGCGCTCCGGCTCCAGCTCGTCGATGATTTCCATCGCCCGCACTTTCGGCGCGCCGCTCACCGTACCGGCGGGGAAACAGGCGCGGAACACATCGAGCGCGTCATGTCCGGGGCTGAGCTTGCCCCGCACCTCGCTCACGAGATGTTGCACGTGCGAGTAGCGCTCGATTTCGAGCGAGCTCGTGACGTGCACCGAGCCATACTGCGCCACGCGGCCGAGATCGTTGCGACCCAGATCGACCAGCATGCGATGCTCGGCCAGCTCCTTTTCGTCGGCGCGCAGCGCGTGGGCGAGCACACTGTCTTCCTCAGGTGTCGCCCCGCGCGGGCGCGTGCCGGCGATCGGTCGTACCGTGACGTCGTCTCCTTCGACACGCACCAGCACTTCAGGCGAGCTGCCGACGAAGGTCACGTCGTCGAGCACCAGATGGAATAGGTACGGGGCAGGGTTCAATGCCCGCAGGTAGCGATACAGCCGCAGGGCATCGACCGGCGCCTTCACCACCTGCCTGCGAGACAGCACGGCCTGGAAGACATCTCCCGCTGCGATGTACTCGCGGATCTTTTCGACGTCGCGTTCGAACGCGGCTCGCGGATACCGCGATTCGGCGCGGAGCGCGCGTCCATTGTCCTGGAGCGCCAGCGGGGTCAGCTGATGACTCGTGCCGAGCCGCGCCAGCAGTGTGTCGATCCGTTCCTGCGCGCCGTCGTAAAGTTGTAGACGCTGCGCCGTCGAGGCGCCGGGCGCGACCTCGACATTAGCCAGTATGATCGCGCGGCCGAAGACGTTGTCGAGAATGACCAGCGAATCGGCGATCATTACGATGGCGTCGGGCACGTCCAGCGTGTCTTCCGGCCCCGGTGAGAGGCGCTCGATGCTGCGCACAAGGTCGTAGCCCAGGAACCCCACGGCGCCACCGGTGAAGCGCGGCAGTCCAGGCACCGGCGGTCCGGGGAGGGCGCGCATGCGCTCGGCGAGGTGGGTGATCGGGTCGGCCGTTTGGCCGGCCTCCTGCCACCGGGTTGCGGGCGTCCAGCGTTCGACGCGGGCGCCGCGATAACGCCACGCCTCGCGCGGCTCGGTGCCCAGGAAGGTGTATCGCGCCCATCGCTCGCCGCCGACGAGCGATTCGAGCAAGAACGCGAACGGCGGTCGCGCGATCTTCGCAAATGCCGCCACAGGTGTGTCGGTGTCGGTGACCACTTCGCGCAGCACCGGCACCATGCCGCCGCGCTTGGATCGTTCGAGGAATGCGTCGCGAGGGTCCATACCCTAGATTTGGCGGCGATGCGTTGGTCCGCCGCGCTCCTGTTCCTCATACTGCCCTCCCGCGCCGCTGCTCAAGATTGGAACAGCGACTCGGCGTTGGCGCTGGCGCGACGCGCGATCGAGCGCCGCACACGCGCCGCTGTCGACACGGCATTGCGCGACTACAAGGCTCAGGCTCACGGATTTCTTTTCTTCCTCGCACAGTTCGGCGACGGGCTCACCGAGCCGCCCCGGCTCGTGAAAGCGGACCAGCTGGAGCTGGAAGTGTACTGGAAGTCTCCGCGCCTCAGCAAGCAGCGCGTCATCGGCTGGCGCGATCGCAATGAGATGCCCAGCGGCATCAACTATCATCGCGACCACCTGGGCATAGTGCAGAACAACTTCGGGCACGCGATCCGGCTGGGGGAAGGCGACGAGGTGCGTGACGTACCGCATCCGCTGGCGCCGGGAGGCACGGAGCTCTACGACGTCGCGTTGGGCGACACCACCACCATCGCGCTGCCGCAGCGCGCGGTGCGCGTCGTCGCATTGCACGTGCGGCCCAAGAATCTGGCGGATGCCGCCATCGTCGGAACGCTGTTCGTCGATGTCGCGACGGCCGAGCTGGTGCGCATGGCGTTCAACTTCACGCCCGCCGCATATCTCGATCCGTCCCTGGAAGATATGAGCATCGTGCTGGACAACGCGCTCTGGGAAAGCCGGTTCTGGCTCCCCTATCGCCAAGAGATCGAGATCCGGCGCCGAGCAACATGGCTCGAGATGCCCGTGCGCGGCATCATCCGTGGGCGTTGGGAGATCGACAACTACCTGCTCAACGTGGGGCTCGCGAACAGCTGGTTCAGGGGGGACGAAATAACTATCACGCCCAAAGTCGAGCTGGATGCCTATCCCTGGCCGGGTCCTCTGAGCGCGGCGATTCAGAGCGTCGCCGAGCCGGTGCGCCAGAACGACCTCGAAGCGGTCCGCGCTGAAGCGAGCCGCATCGCGGGGCGCCGCGCGCTGAGCGGCATGAAACGCTACGGACTTGGCGCGCGCTCAGTGAGTGAGCTCATCCACGCAAATCGGGTCGAGGGCGTGGCACTCGGTGCGGGTTTCGTGATCCGCTCGCGCAATGGTCGCTATGAAGGACGGGCGGCCGCCAGTTACGGATTCTCAGACGGCGCGGGGAAGGGTTCCGTGGCGGTCACGACGTCGTACGGACTCGACGCCGGCGTTTATCGTCACCTGCAAGATATCCCGGACGCGCCGGTGATCGCGCCCCTGCTGAATTCGATTGCGTCGCAAGAGTTCGGCGATGATTACGGCGACTACTATCTCGCGTCCGGCGCGCGTTTGGGATTTCGAGCGCGGACCGGGAACCGGAGCGAGTTCCAGTTGTCCGCCACGAGCGAACGGATCAAGTCGCAAGAGATTCACGCCACGCCGGCCAGCGGTCAGTACCGGCCCAACCCGGCTGTGCTGGATGGGCAGTACTACTCGGCCGCGGTGACGTGGCGGCGACGCAGCGAAGGCTTCGCGGTGCGGCGCGACCTGGCTGTGGAGATATCTCTCGAGGGGGGGCGGGCAAACGACACGAGCTTGAGCTATGCGCGGCTCAGCGGCTCGGGTCACGTGCTGCTGCCGGTAAGCGGCAGCCGTGTTCTCCTGCGCGGCGAATTTGGTGTGGGTAGCGTCGACCTGCCGCCCCATCGCGCATTTGTTCTTGGCGGCCGGAGCACGCTGCTGGGTGACAAATTCCGGGAATGGGGTGGCCGCCGCTCGGCACTCATTCATCTCGAATGGCGCGCACCGGTGCCATTTATCAGCCTCGCCGTAGGCCCGGGACGCGTGCCCGGCACGATCACGCTGGCTCCCTACGTCGCGGCTGGATGGGCGGACGGCAAAATCGACCTGATTTCGACCCCATGGTCGGTGACCCCGGGCACACGGATGACGCTGGGTCTGGGAGCTGAATGGCTGGGCGTATTTCGCGTTGAGGCGGGGTACGGGGTCCAGTCGCATGACCTGCGCGTCGCGTTCGACGTGACACGCGATTTTTGGCCCATTCTGTGAGGCGCGATACTGGACTGGAACGCCCGCACCCATAGCTTGGAGGAGCCTCATGGCGGTCACGGCATTCCCCGACGAATGGCTGGCCCAGTCCCTCGAGGGCCTGATGACCCCCGAGCTCCTCCAAGAGCTTCGGGGGAAGGCGGAGGCCGGTCGTACGTTATGGGAGGCCCTGGTCGCCGAAAAGATCACCACCGACGCCGAGATCATTGACAAGCTGTCGCACCGCTTCCGGTTGAAGGTCGCCGACGCCACCAAGATCGATAGCAGCGTCCGCGACGGCGTGCCGGAGCAGCTCGCCCGCCGCTATCGTGTTCTGCCGCTACGCCTGACGGACTCCTACCTCGAGCTGGCGACCTCGAATCCGTTCGATCTCGACGCCGAAAAGGCGCTCGCGTTTGCCACGGCGCGTGAAATCCGATTGCTGCTGCTCGCGCCGGCGAAAATTGCCGAGAAGCTCGACGAGTTGTACCGCCCCGAGAAGCAGCTCGAGAAGCTCCTGGAAAACATGGGCGACAACGAGATCCTGACCGCGCTCCCTGACACGCCCCCTGAAGAGCTGATCTCCGAAGCGGACGCGAGCCAGAAGCCGGTCGTGCGGCTCGTCGACATGATCATTTCCGAAGGAATTCTCTCGCGCGCAAGCGACATCCACGTCGAGCCCGAAGAGGGTGGCGTCGCGGTGCGTTACCGCATCGACGGCGTGTTGCGGCAGGTCATGAAGATCCCGCGCCAGGCGGGCCTGCCGCTGATTTCGCGCATCAAGATCATGTCGTCGCTCGATATCGCCGACCGGCTGCGGCCCCAGGACGGGCGTGCGCGGGTGGCGGTGAACGGTCAGCCGATCGACCTGCGCGTTTCGACGCTGCCCGCGCAGCTCGGCGAGAAGGTCGTGATCCGGATACTGGATTCGCGCGCGACCGTCAAAGCGCTCGAGTCGCTGGGTCTGAATCCCGGGGAAGGGGATGCGATCAAGCGTCTGCTCGAGAATCACGAAGGGATCATCCTGGTCACCGGCCCGACCGGCTCCGGCAAGACGACGACGCTCTACTCAGCGATCAACCAGATCAAGAGCGAAGGCGTCAACATCGTCACGGTGGAAGACCCGGTCGAATACCGGATGCAGGGCATTGTGCAGGTGCAGGTGCAGGAGAAGGCCGGCCTCACGTTCGCTGCCGCGTTGCGGTCCATTCTGCGCCAGGACCCGAACGTCGTGCTGGTCGGCGAGATCCGCGACAAGGAGACGGCGCAGATCGCGGTACAGGCGTCGCTCACCGGCCACCTCGTGCTTTCGACACTGCACACCAACGACGCGGCCAACGCGGTGACGCGACTCGTCGATATCGGCGTCGAGTCGTACAAGATCGCGGCGTCGCTGCGCGGGGTCGTGGCCCAGCGGCTGATGCGGCGGCTGTGCAACACGTGCAAGGAAGTCTGGATGGAGACGCCGCCGGAGCGGTTGCGCCGCTGGATCCCGCAGGGCACGCCGTTGTACCGGGCCGTCGGGTGTCCCGACTGCGCGATGACCGGGTATCGCGGCCGGTTCTCGATTCTCGAGATCCTCACCATGGGCCCCGAGCTCGAGCGCCGCATCGCTGCGGGCGAAGCCGCGGACCGCATTGCCGAGGCTGCCAGGCGCGGCGGAATGAAATCGCTATGGGAATCGGGTCTCACGCATGTGACGCGCGGCGAGAGCACGCTCGACGAGCTCACGCGGGTCGTGGATATCCCGGCAGAGGAGGGCCTCCGTTCGTCGCACGTTAGCGACATACCGCGGCCCTCGGGAACGACGCGGACCTCCGGAATTACCGAGGCGCCACGCTGGACTCCGCCGCCGGGTGCTGTGTCGTTCCCTCCCGAGCCGGCCGGCGCGGTCATGACGCACTTTGATTTGCTGGAAGAACACATCACGCCCACACGCCGCTCCGGCGCGCACGGCCAGCCCGCGTCGAAGGTGCTGCTCGTGGACGATGAGGACAGTCTGCGCAAAGTGATGCGCGACCTTCTCGAGCGCGACGGGTACGCCGTGACGGAAGCGCGGGATGGTGTCCAGGCCCTCGATCAGGTCGATCGGGTCGGTCCCGACATCATCGTTCTCGACTTGAACCTGCCGGGCCTCGATGGCTACGGCGTGCTGTCCCATCTGCGCTCGCGTCCCGCGACCGCCAGCATTCCGGTGATCGTGCTGACCGCCAAGGGCGACGAGGACAACGAAGTGCGCGTCTTCGAGCTCGGCGCCGACGATTTTCTGACCAAGCCCTTCCGCGCGCGCGCGTTGTCGGCGCGGCTCGAAGCAGTGCTCGGCCGCCGCCGTTAGGAGCCTCTGACAGAGATCCGCGTCTCTTTCGTGGATACCTACGCACTGCGTGGCGCCGGTGCGCAGCTACAGGTTCTGGCGCTGCGCCGCAGCCACGCCGGGCGCTGTCCCGGATCGTGGGAAACGATTCACGGCACCATCGAGCAGGGCGAGACTCCCCTCGAGGCCTCGCTGCGCGAGTTGCGTGAAGAGACCGGCCTCGTTCCCGAAAAGTTCTACAATCTCAGCCGCACCGAAGCGTTCTATCAGCACCGCACCGATGTGCTGGCGGTGATTCCCGTGTTCGTCGCGTTCGTGTCCTCCAGCGCCACGGTGCAGCTCTCGAAGGAGCACGACCGCGCCGAATGGATGAGTCCCGCGGACGCGGGGACGCGGTTTGCCTGGCCCCGCGAGCGAAGAGCACTGGATGACATTTTGTCAATAGTGAGGGCTGGTAACGCGGGCTTGCTGGAAGATGTTCTGCGCGTAAGCTAGTAGCGGGCGCCCTCGTGAATCCATTCTACCATCGGATCTACCGCGTGGTCCGTCACATCCCGAAGGGACGGGTGGCGACGTACGGCATCGTCGCGCGGCTGGCCGGCCGGCCCGGCGCGGCGCGCACGGTGGGCTGGGCACTCTCCGCGCTTCCCGACGACAACGACGTGCCGTGGTGGCGCGTGATCAACGCGGCCGGCCGCATCTCGCTCTCCGGACACGATCACTCGAGCGTGCTGCAGCGCGCGTTGCTGCTGCGCGAAGGCGTGCGGTTTACGACAGGCGGCTCGGTGAATCTCTCGACCTACGGGTGGCCGGCAGAAGCTTACGACAGCGCGGTTGCTTCCCACAAACGCGCAGCCTCCACGCGAAGATCGCGCAGGTTGAAAGGCTTGCGCACGTAGCGCACACCGAGACGCGTCAGCGTCTCCTCCGTGGCCGGCCGCACGTCGCCCGTGGCGACGATGATCCGTTCCCTGAGTGCCGGCAGCTTCATCACCAGCTCTTCCGCCAGTAGCACGCCGCGTTTGCCCGGCGCCATCGCGCGCGCGTCGGTAATGACCAGATCGAAGCTCCCGCCCAGCGCCAGATCGAGCGCGTGCTGGGGGTCGCCCGCGACTTCGACGTCGTGCCCGTCGCGCGCGAAGAGGGCTTTGATCGTGCGTTGCACTGCCGGATCGCCGTCGACGAGGAGAATGGTGCGCTTGACGAATTGAGACCCACCCACCGTCCCCGCCCGTTGAGCGGGTGCGGGCGCCGTGGCCTGTGCCACCGCCTCGGCGGGGGCCGGCGGGAGATCCACCCGGAAGGCGGCGCCGCCGCCGGCGGGAGGCGGCTCGATCGTGATGTGCCCGCCATGGCTTTCGACAATGGAATAGGTGATCGAGAGGCCCAGGCCCGTGCCCTTTCCGGGCTCCTTCGTCGTGAAGAACGGGGTGAACACGTTCTGCCGCACGTCGTCCGGAATCCCGGGTCCCGAATCCGCGACGCGCAGATGCACCTGGCCGTCGAACCATGTCGAGACCGCGATCTCGCGAAGACGCTCGCGCGGATTCTCGGCGACTGCCTGCGCCGAATTGGTGACGAGGTTGAGCACGACCTGCTGCAGACCATGCCGGTCACCCAGGACCGGCGGCACGACGCCGCTCAGCTCCCGGGTAACGGTGATGTCCTTGAGCTTCAGATCGTACGCGGTCAGCGAGAGAGTGCCCCGGATGACGTCGTTGAGGTCGACGGGCTCGCGTTCGCCCGTTCCCTTGCGGGCGAAGGTCAGCAGGTTGCGCACGATGCGGCCCGCGCGCTCCGCCTGCTCGTGAATGACCTGCAGGTGCCCGCGGTCTTTTTTCCCGAGCTCCTTCTGCTCGAGCAAGAACTCGGACAGGCCGGCGATCGAGGTCAGTGGATTGTTCAGCTCGTGGGCGACGCCCGAGACGAGCTGGCCGACGGCGGCGAGCTTCTCGCTCTGCACGAGCTGGGTCTCGAGCACCTGCTGATCGGTCACGTCCTCCACCAGTACGACGACGCTTTGTGCGGACCCGGCGCCCGCGATCAGGGCCGCATTCACGCGCACGGAGCGCTGCAACCGCTCGGAGCGGGCGACCAGCGGCGCCATGCGCTCGCCGCCCAGCGTCTTGTCGAGCAATTCCGCCAGGGCGTGCGATTTGCCGAGCAGGGCCTCCCCCAGCGGAGTGCCGACGAGGGTGGGGACAGGCACGCCCAGCAGGCTCGCCAGCGAACGATTCGCCCGCCGGACGATCCCGTCCGGATCCACCACGGCGATCCCTTCGCTCAGCGCGTCGAATGCCGTCTCCCACTGCTCTTTGGCCCGCCGGACCATCTCGAAGAACCGCGCATTGGCAATGACCACGGCCGCGTGCGTGGCCAGCGTGGAGAGCAGTCGCACGTCCTCGTGGGCGAATTGGCCCTCGCGTGGATCGGTGATGACCAGCGTGCCGATGACCGCGCCATGCGAGCGCAGCGGTACGGCGGCCGCAGCGGCCGCCTCGAAACCCCGGACAATGGCGGTCGGTTCAGGGCCCGCGTTCCGTATCAGCTCGAGGTGTTCGCGGCCCGTGGCCCGGGCGACCAACCCGGGGTCGGTCGGGGAAACGCTGCGCCCTCGCAGCGCTGCCAGGGTCCCTTCTGCGGCGACCACCTGGATCGCATGCTCGCGGGTGTCGCCCACGAGGGCGAGCAGCGCGCCCTGCGCATCGAGGAAGCGCAGCGCGTAGCGGACGACCTGCTCGACGATGCGGTCCAGCTCGATCGAATCGGACAGGACGTACGACAACTCTTGCAGCGAAAACAGCTCGGAGAGCCGGCGATTGAGCTCGTCTGCCGCCCGGCGGCGTTCCTGCTCGGATCGAACCAGCCGCTGCCGCAGTCGCCACAACAGGCCGCCGGTGCCGAGCACGGCCACGACCAGGACGGTGAAAAGCAGCGGGTGTTGTCCAATCAGATCCATGGCCTTCTATATTCACCTATCGTTCTTGAGAATCAATCGTAACTGTAACTCAGCGCTTGCTTTCGCGCTTAGCCTCGGCTGCGGCGCGGACCCGCCGCCTGCGGTCTCGCGCGTGTGGCCCGCGATGGGCACCATGATGTCCGTGGCCGCGTGGGCCGCCGACACTGCTCGTCTCGCGAGCGCGCTCACAGCAGCGCATGATTCCGTTGAACGCATCGACTCGCTGGTGCAGGGAACCGCGTTCGGTCCGCTCGATTCGTTGCGGCGGGAGCTGCGGCAGCACACAGGAATGCGCGCGACGCCCGAGAGTCTGGCATCGGGTTATGCACTCGACCGCGCGGCACTGGCGCTGGCCGGCATTGCCGACAGCGCGCTGTTCGATCTTGGCGGCCAGTACCTGTGGATCGGTCCGGCGGGCGGCGTCACGCATCGCATCGTCGGCATTCCAGATCCCGACAATTCTCTCGACGCGCTGGGGTGGGTGGACCTGCGCGGCGGCTCCATCCGGACGCAGTCCCGATCGGCCGAGCGTCCCGGCCGGGCACGCTCGGTCACGGTGCTGGCGGGGGACGCCCTCAGCGCGCACGCCTGGTCGATCGCGTTCTTTGCCATCGGGTGTGACAGCGCGTTTGCGGTCGCGGCGCGTCTCAGAGGCCGGATCGGGGTCGTGTGCGCGGATTCGGCCCGCGTCCGCTGGACCCCGGACCTGGAGAAGCGGGTTACGGTCCCGGAGTCGTCCCGCCCTGCGCCCGCGCCTTGACGCGCGCGCGCTCCTGGTCGAGCCGCCGGATCGAATTGTTCCAGCTGTTGCTCGACTGCCCCTGATAGCTCACGGCCATCTCCTCCCGCAGGCTGATCGCCGGATCGAAGAGGTAGATGGCCACCGCCTGCTGGCGTGCGTCGAGCTGGAATGCGCTCCACGTCGGTGAGAGCGGCACGATCCCGACAGGGCGAAACAACCGGCCCCGGCTCGTGATGTTGAGGTCCTCGGGATTGAACCGCGCCTGCGGCACGACGCCCAGAAACGTCACCATGATGAGAGTTGCCTGATCCGTCGCCGCGCGGGCGGCGGCCTCCGCGATGTCGTTGGCGCGGCTCTTGACCAGCTGGTGCAAGGAGCGATACGTGTCCGGTGCGAGCAGCCGAATAACCTGCTCGTCGAGAGGCAGCACTTGCACTTCGATCGTTCCCGTCGAGAAGCGCACGAAGATGTCGTTGCGATGCAGCGTACCGTAGCCGGTCGGTATCGTGTCCTGGGGAGACTGAGCAAGACTGAGCAGCAGAGCGAGAATCACTCGGTTGTCCCCGAAATCAGTCCGCCGATCGCTTCCTTCAGCTCCACGATCCCTTCCCCCGTCGTCGCGCTCGTCACCACAACCTGGTCCTCCGGCAACTCCAGCTCTTCGCGCAGCTCACGCTCTCTGGTGCGGCGTGGCGCTGCTGAAAGCTTATCAGCTTTCGTCAGCGCCGCGAGCACGTGCGTTTCGGCCTCCGCCAAGGACTCCTGCATCGCCCAATCTTCGGCCGATGGCGCGTGGCGTATATCGAGTAGCCACACGACACCGCGCAGCCCCTCGCGCCTGAGCGTGTGCTTGACCAGGCCCCGGAAAGCGGTGCGCTCGGACTTGCTTGCGCGAGCGTAGCCGTAGCCGGGGAGATCGAGAAAGTAATGGGAGCCAGGAGTCAGGAGTTTGGATTCAGGGGTCCCCGACTCCTGACTCCCGGCTCCTGGCACCAGGAACACGTTCAGCGCCCGCGTCTTCCCCGGCGTGCCGGAGGTCTTTGCGATTCGCCGCCCCACCAGCGCATTGAGTAAAGACGATTTACCGACATTGGAGCGGCCGAGAAACGCGACTTCCGGGAGTGGGGGATCGAGCAGCGCATCAGCCCGCGGAAACGAGCCGATGTATGTCGGGTCCGTCAGGCTTCTTTCTTCTGGCGGGGACGCTCGGTCACGAGGAGCGGCGCGCGGCCCGACGTCACGCATTCGGCGGTGATCGCGACCTCGCGCACGTCATCGCGGCTGGGGAGCTCGAACATGATCTCCGTCATCATTTCTTCGAGAATGGCGCGTAACCCTCTTGCGCCCGTGCCGCGCTTCATCGCTTTCTGCGCGATCGCCTTCAACGCTTCCTTGTCGAGCGTCAGCCGGACATCCTCGAGGTCGAACAGCTTCTGGTACTGTTTGGCGAGCGCGTTCTTCGGCTCGGTGAGAATCCGGATGAGCGCGTCTTCGTCGAGCGCGTCGAGCGGCACCGTGACCGGCAGCCGGCCCACCAGCTCGGGGATCAGGCCGTAGCGGAGCAGGTCATCGGGCTCCACATCGACGAACGGATTCTTCTTGACCTTGGCGGCGACGCCCGCGACGACCTCTTCCTTTGTGAAGCCGATCTGACGCCGGCCGGTGCGCGACTCGATGATCTTCTCGAGCCCATCGAACGCGCCGCCGCAAATGAAGAGGATGTCCTTGGTGTTGACCTGGATGTATTCCTGTTGCGGGTGCTTGCGCCCGCCCTGCGGCGGCACGCTCGCCACGGTCCCTTCGAGAATCTTGAGCAGCGCCTGCTGCACACCTTCGCCCGAGACGTCGCGCGTAATGCTGGGGTTTTCGGACTTGCGCGCGATCTTGTCGATCTCGTCGATATAGACGATGCCCCGCTCGGCCTCGGACACGTTGAAATCGGCGGCTTGCAGCAGGCGCACGAGAATGTTCTCGACATCTTCGCCGACGTAGCCCGCTTCGGTCAGGGTCGTGGCATCGGCGATCGTGAACGGCACATCCAGAATTCGCGCCAACGTCTGGGCCAGCAGCGTCTTGCCCACGCCCGTCGGGCCGATCAAGAGGATGTTGCTCTTGTCGAGCTCGACGTCGTTATCGCGCCCCGAATGGGAGTTGATGCGCTTGTAGTGGTTGTAGACGGCGACGGCGAGGGTCTTCTTGGCGCGGTCCTGCCCGATCACGTACTGGTCCAGCACATCCTTGATCTCGGCGGGCGTAGGAACCTGCGTAATCGCTTCTGCGACTTCGCGTTCTTCATCCTCCGCCAGGATTTCGTTGCACAGGGCGATGCACTCATTGCAAATGTAAACAGACGGCCCCGAAATGAACTTCCGAACCGAATCCTTGGATTTGCCGCAAAATGAGCAGCGGAGGTGTTTGTCGTGCGACATCGTTCTCTAGTATGGGAAGGTCGCCGGACCGGCGCAAGTCATGCTTTCTTGGCCTTCCCGTCTTCCTTGATTTCCTCGTAGTTCGAAATGACGTGATCGATCAGCCCATAGTCCTTCGCCTCTTCGGCCGACATGAAGCGATCGCGGTCCATGTCCTTCTCGATCTGCTCGACAGTCTTGCCAGTGTGCTTGGCGTACAGCTCGTTCAGCTTGCGGCGCAGGAACAGGATCTCCCTCGCCTGAATCTCGATATCGGCGGCGGTGCCCTGTGTGCCTCCGGAGGGCTGGTGCATCATGATCCGCGCGTGGGGGAGCGCGGAACGCTTCCCCTTGCGCCCGGCCGTGAGGAGGAACGAGCCCATAGAGGCGGCCATCCCCATGCAGATCGTGTTCACCGGGGCGCGCAGGAACTGCATCGTGTCGTAAATGGCCATCCCCGACGAAACGAGCCCACCCGGGGAATTCACGTACAGGTAAATGTCCCGTTCCGGATTATCCGCGTCGAGAAACAGCAGCTGCGCGATGATGATGTTGCTGACATCGTCCGTAATCGACGTGCCGAGGAACACGATGCGATCCATCAGCAGCCGGCTGAAGATGTCATAGGTGCGCTCGCCACGGCTCGAGCGCTCGATGATGTACGGCGGGTAGATGTGGCTCTCGGTCTTCGTCACGCTGTCTCCACGGTGGACTGCGACAGGAGATAGGAGAACACCTTCTCCTCGGTAATGCTCCGCGCGACGTCGCGGAGCCGCTTCGCCTTTTCCAGCGACGCATAGAGCTGCGCCGCGGGCATGCCCCGCCGCTCGGCGAGCTCCTGCACTTTCTGATCCAGCTCTGCTTCGGTGGCCCGCAGGTCCTGCGACTCGACGACGTAGTCGAGCACCAGATCGCGCTTCACCTGGGATTCGGCCACGGAGCGGAACTCCTGCGCGAACTGCTGCCAGCGCTCCTCAGGAACCTCGTACGCCTGGGCGTAGGCCCCGAGCACGCGCTCGATCAGGGGACGGGGCGCGACCACGTTGTTCGCCTCGACAATCTCCTGGATCAGCGCCGCCCGTACCTTCGCGTCGGCCTCGCGCTCGGCTTCCTTGGCGAGGTCCGCGGCGACGGCGGCGCGCAACGCCTCGAGGGACTCGAAGTCGCCCATCTCGCGCGCAAAGGCGTCATCGAGCGCCGCGAGCTCCTGCCGCTTTACTTCGCGCAGGGTCACCTGGATGTCGCGTGTCTGACCGCGCTTCGCCTCTTCAGCAAAATCGTCTGGGAAGCGGACCGTAGCGTCCAACGATTCGCCGGGTAGCAGGCTCATGATGCGCTCTTCCACATCCGGTATCGCTCGCCCTTCGCCGAGCACGAGCTGGTACGGCTGAGGGTCCTTCAGTTCTCCGTTCTCGCGCGTAGCGATGAGAACGTCAACGAGGTCTTTGGGCTTGGGCTTCTCGTTCGCGACCGGCGTCCAGGGGGCGCGCTGTTCGCGCATCGTGTTGAGCTGTGCATCCACCTGGGCGGTGGTGACGGCCGCGACTTTGCGCGTCAACCGAAAATTCCCGAGCCGTTCCAGCTTGAGCTCGGGCTTGAGCTCGACATGGAACTCGAACGTGACAGGAGCGCCGTCCTCCCACTTCAGATTATGGATATGGGGATCGGCAATCGGCTTCAGCTCTTCCTGCCTCTGCGCTACGCGCCAACTCTCCTGCACCAGCTCACGCAGCGTCTCCTCGCGAATACCGTCGGCGAACTTCTTCCGGACCACGGCGGCCGGCACCTTGCCCTGCCTGAATCCCGGCAGGCGCGCGCGCTCCTGGTAGAACTTCGTCGCGCGCTCCTCGGCCGCCCGGACGTTGTCCGGAGGGATGGTGACCTCGAGAGAGGCCTCGCCTGGCTCGGTGCGGGTTTTCCTGACGACTATCTCGGGCATGTGGAGCGAAATCTAACCCTAATGGGAATGGGAGCACGGAGCACGGAGCACGGAGCAGACTGCTCCGTGCTTATTGCTCCGTGCTCCGTCCATGCGACCGGAGGGACTCGAACCCCCACGGGTTGCCCCACCAGCTCCTAAGGCTGGCGCGTCTGCCGATTCCGCCACGGTCGCGAAAACCCGAAGAAATTTATACTTCCTGGGGTTGTAATGTTGTCACTCCCCCATTTCGGAGGCTTCGTGTTTGATAGTCTTGTGCAGGCGGTCGCGCTCCTCTTGGCCGCGCTGCAGGTCCCCGATCAGCAGAATACCTGTCGCGACCTGGAGAGCCGGGCCTTTACGCTCGGGACCTGGATGAGCCATGACTGGAGAGGCGGCCAGATGACCGGCAGCAAGACGCGCGTCGCCGTGGTGGGAACGGAGCTGCAGGATCGCGTCCCGTTCTTCTGGTTCGAGGTGTCGCTCGACGATCCTGCGCGTCCCGCGGCGAAGGTGACCGTGCAGCTTCTGGCGGGCGGGCCCGGCAGCACCGCGGCGGGCGTACGCAAAGCAGTCATGAAAATGGGCAACATGGCGCCCATGACGGTGCCGCCCTCCACCGTGCAGATGTTCAACGGCATCAACGTGGCCCAGATCGCGCGCGAGTGCCGATCCATGCAGCTCGTCGCATGGGATGATCTGAGCGTGCCGGCGGGCAAGTTTCGCGCGATGCACCTGCGTGATCCCCGGACGTCGGCGGACTTCTGGATTTCGCCGGGAGCGCAATCGGGAATCGTGAAGTTGATCTGGAAGGATGGTTCGACGGCGGTGCTGACGGCCTCCGGCAGCGACGCGAAGTCGTCGATCAGCGGGATGCCTTAGTCGCCCGTCCGCTGCGGTTCCGCGTTCAGCCGTTCCAGTGCCCGGCGCGCCTCGCTGACGTAGGGCTGTAGCTCCGGATCTGCGTTGCGCCACGCACGCACGACGAGGCTGTACCCGGCAATCGCGCGCTCGCGGTTGCCGAGCCGCTCGTTGACGCGCCCGCGTTCGAGTCCGCGCAAGACTTCCATCAGCGTGTACCCCGGGATGAAGCCGCCGAGCGGGCGCTCCAAGCGGGCCGCAGCCTCCGCGAGTCGATTGCGCGCGGCGAGCAGCTGCACGTGTACCACATCGTCGATCATGCATCCACCGAAGCAGGCGGTGTCGGGGCGCGCGTCGAACAGCCGTAGCGCTTCGGCGCTGTCGCCGCGCGCCAGGGCGGCATAGGCGCGCGCCGCGGCGTGCATGTATCCGATGACGTCGCGCGCAATGGGTGGAAAATTGGGAGGGAGTGGACGTGCGCGGGCCGAATCGATTCGGCGGAGGATGTCGCCGATGCCCGCCGTGTCGCGCACGGCAGCCAGCAGCGGCGCTGCCACCATCAGCCCATCGCCCGGTCGATGAATCCAACTCCTCGCCAACCGGGCCGCGCTATCAGGCG